>NZ_JAPCKL010000019.1:0-26836 GCF_025942345.1 Pseudoalteromonas sp. A3 | reverse complement strand
TTTTCTTAAGTAAAACCTAAGTAAGTTATTGCTGTTGGTCACTCAGTTTCAATTGAGACTCTAAATTTGTTTGCCTCGTTACTTGCTCAATAAAGAACGAAGTAGCTTGGCTGTTAGAACTCAATCTGTACGAGTGCCCACACAGATGATTGCTTTATATTGTTAAAGAACGTTGCGACGTTGTCGCTAGGGATGCGTATAATACATCCTTTATTTTTCGAGTCAACACTTAATTTTAAACTTTCTTTTTAGAAGATTTAAAGCCAAAGTTTTACTTAACTCTGTGAGCAGCTCTTGCCTCGCTATGCGTTGGCGTTCCCCGTCTCAGTGGGGTCGCATTATAGGGAGATCCGAAAACAGATCAACCCTTTTTTTAGATCTTTTTACTGTTCGAACAAAAATAGAGCAAAACAGCATAAAACTAGCTAAATCACTGGCTAAGATGATGCTTTTTTATACTGATTTTTATTATTTAATATAAATTTCATTGCTATGTTCGTTTAAGACGTTAAGATAGCAAGTTCACAATGTTAAATTAATGTTTATTTCCTGTTTATTGGTAGATCTAAAATGAAATTACCCGATCAAAAATCTTTTATCTTCTCTGTTATTCTTGCTGTAGTTGGTTTTGTTATTGTTGAGTTTGCTTTAGGCAGCTTAGCTTTAAGCCCAGCATTGCTATTTGGTGCTGGTTTATTAATTGGTGGGATTGCTATTGCTGCAATGTCATCGGAAGGTGGTGAAGAAGCTGAAGTTAAAACAAAAACACTTTATGTTGGTAATCTTCCTTATCGTGCAAATGAAGGTGTTGTTCGCGCTTTGTTTGAAGAACAAGGTAAAGTTTTCAACGTGCGCCTATTAAAGGATAAAAATACTGGCAAACGTCGTGGCTTTGGTTTTGTTGAAATGGCACAGGCAGATGCAGACAATGCAATTGCTAAGTTAAACGATAGTGAGTTCCAACAGCGTACTTTAAAAGTACGTGAGGCAAAACAAAAACAAGAAGATGATTCTAGCTCTTTACGTACTGAGACGGATCAATCAGTGTAACGTGCTTTATAGCTAGCTTATTACTCAAAACATCAGCCGTTGCATAATATTGCAGCGGCTTTTTTTTGTCTGTAAATTTATTTCCAAAGTTATGCTGCTCTAGTAGGTAGTTTACTCTGCTAGCAATGGCCGCGCCTGAATCGAGTAATTGCACTGCGTTATTAAAGTACGCTTGTATGGCATCGCTAAGAATTGGAAAATGTGTGCAACCTAGTACAAGTACATCTATATCTGAGTTAATGCGCAAACGCGTAAGCTCTTTATGCAGTTTGAGTGTATCTAGCTGCTGAGTGAAAAATAACTGCTCTGCCAATGCCACCAGCTCAACACTGCTATATAAACTCACTGTTACGTTGCTGGCATGCTCTTTTATTAATGTATGAGTATAGGGACTTGCAACTGTGGCGGGGGTTGCCAATAAGCCGATGTGCTTTGTGCGAGTTACTTCAGCAGCAGGCTTTATTGCTGGCACTACACCGACAATAGGTATTGATGTAATTTTGCGTACTTCACTTAAGGCTGATGTAGAGGCTGTATTGCAGGCTATAACAATAAGGTCGACATTAAGCGCGTTGTGCTCAATAAAATAAATGAGTGAGCATAAACGCCCTATAATAGTTTGCTGGGTTTGCGCGCCATAAGGGAGTAACGCATTATCCATAAAGTAGCTGTACTGTGCATCTGGAATACGCTTTTGAATATGCTCAAGCACGGTGGTGCCACCTATACCTGAATCAAATACCATTATGTGGGCTGACAAACTTTGGTTCCTACTGTTTATTGAGAACGGCAGTTTGCCATGAGGTACTTATAAAAGAAAGCAGTTTAACTTTGCTCAGACTTTAGCGCGTCGAGTGCATCGCCCGCTGAATTTAATTGGTTTAAGTTTTCAAACATTGCCTGTGTGTAATCAACTAGCTGATCGACCGCTGCTTGATCTTGGTTTAGCCACTCTATAATACCGGCAAGCTGATCTTGTAGGCCTAGTTGCGATGCTTTATCAAATGCATTTTTTAGATCGTCATTAAAAGGCGCGATCGCATCGGCTACCTCTTTTGATGGGTTTGGCTGATATTGCTCATAACTTTTAACGGTAGCGACTGTTTTCGTTTGGCGAAGATCCATTGAAAATGCAACAAGTTGCTCACTGCCTAAGCTCAGCTCTTGTGCTTTTTCAAATGCTTCATCCAAATCACCGCTAAAGAATGTTTTACTTACACCTTGTAGCTCTTCCATCATGGCATTAATGGCATCTTGCTCTTGTTCGTTTAAATCACCATTAACTGACATTGAAAAAGACAGCTCTCGAGATTGCGACGACGAGCTGGCAAACGATTCGCTGTTATTGCTTTGTTGATACCCGCTCGCTGTTTGAGACTCATATGCATCAGCAAAGCTAATACTGACCTCATCACCTTCGGCTGTTGTAAACTTATACTCGGCATTGCTGCTCATGCTTACATATTGTGCTTGGCTTACGCTAACACTGGCCGCTTGTGGGTTAAATAGGGTTTGCTCAAACTCATCAAGCCCCTCAAAAATGCCTTCTTTTGACTTGTCGATGCCCTCTTGCATTTCTTCGTTAAATACACCGGTGCCTTTTAGTTCATCAACCGCTTCGTCTATACCGGTTTGAACACCTGAGCGCGCATCATCTAACATATTTTTTAATTTATCGTCATCGGCACCATTGGCTTTGGCTTTATTAACTGCGCCAGATACAAAGTCGAGTACATTTTTTACTATTTCATCAAAATCGAATAAAGGTTTATCGGCTTGTTTTTGCTCAACAGGTAAACCTAGCTGCTCTGCCATTTTGTCGCCAAGCACTTTTGCAGCAAGTTCTCTGCCTCGCTGTAATGAACTTTCTTGCGGAGATTGGATTGTTGGCTGCTGTAGCGCCTCTTTATTATTGAATTTGTTTACGTTGTTGTTTGGCGTATAGCCATAATTACCGATTTTCATGATCCACCTCCGTTACGTACTTAGCTTATTATCGGCTAATAGTGACAAAACTAAAGTGCATGTTTAAAAAAACAGCAACTTTATTATCAGCAAAACTAGACAAATACTGCTCGCTCCCTACAATAGCGCCGATAAATAGATCTCATAGATAAGGTAGTAGCATTAATGGCAGTGATTAAAATAGATACCACACAGTACGATACGCAGCTAAATGAAAAAGAGCAGCGTATTACGTCGCAATTTAAGCGATTTGGTGTGCAAGCGTTAGAGGTGTTTAGCTCAGAGCCAATTAACTACCGCCAACGTGCTGAATTTAGAGTATGGCACGATGGGGATGATCTATTTCATATTATGTTTGATCAGGCCACGAAAGAAAAAATTCGCGTCGACACCTTTGACCCTGCCGCGCCATTAGTTGGTGAAGTTATGCAGGTGATGATTGATAATTTAAAGTCGTGTGAAGTATTACGTCGTAAGCTGTTTCAAATCGATTATTTATCGTCATTAAGTGGCGAGATTTTAGTAAGCTTGCTTTATCACAAACCACTCGATGAGCAGTGGCTAACTGAAATAAAAGCCCTGAAAGAAAAACTGAGCAGCAAATACAATATTGACTTTATTGGTCGTGCGCGCAAACAAAAAGAAGTACTAGGCAATGATTTTGTTACTGAGCGTTTAACCGTAAACGGCCAGGAGCTTATTTATCAACAAGTAGAAAATAGCTTTACGCAGCCTAATGCTAAAGTGAATATAAAAATGCTGGAGTGGGCACAAGACTTATGTAAACCACTGAGTAATGACCTGCTGGAACTTTACTGTGGTAATGGTAATTTCTCTATTGCATTGGCGGGTTCGTTTAATCGCGTATTGGCTACTGAAATATCTAAGTCTTCTGTGCATTCAGCGCAATACAACATTGCTAAAAATAAGGTAGATAACTTAGATATAATTCGTATGTCGAGTGAAGAGTTTACCCAGGCAATGAATGGCGAACGTACCTTTTCGCGTTTAGAGGGGATAGATTTAAAAAGTTACGATTGCCAAACTATTTTAGTCGACCCTCCACGCGCAGGTATGGATACCCTTACCTGTGACTTAGTAGCCAACTACGAGAACATTATTTA
Source organism: Pseudoalteromonas sp. A3 (assembly GCF_025942345.1). Classification (NCBI taxonomy): domain Bacteria; kingdom Pseudomonadati; phylum Pseudomonadota; class Gammaproteobacteria; order Alteromonadales; family Pseudoalteromonadaceae; genus Pseudoalteromonas; species Pseudoalteromonas sp. A3. The sequence goes on along the minus strand of NZ_JAPCKL010000019.1, from coordinate 22,697 downwards.
TATATCGTGCAACCCAGAAACGCTTGAGCGCGATTTAGATCACTTAACCCGTACTCATAATGTTAAGCGCTTTGCGATATTTGATCAGTTCCCTTATACGCATCACATAGAATCGGGTGTTTTCTTACAAAGAAAATAGTGAGTTAATATTATAATGCCAGCACCTTTATAAGTGCTGGTATTTGATTTTCACTAAACACTTCAATTTGATGCTCCATCAGCAACTTAGCAGTCATGCCCATGCCCTGTACTTTTACCCCACTATGGCTACCATCGTAAATTGTATTTCTACCACACGAAGGGCTCGACTCTTTAAGTAAAGCAAAACGAATTGCATGCTCATTACATAAGTCTAGGGCTTTAGCTGCACCTGATTTAAATTCTTTAGTTACATCCTCATAAGTGCTCGTTACGACTCTCCCTTGTTTTATCTCTGCTGATGCTCTAGGTGTTGGCAATCCACCAGCCACCTCAGGACAAAACATAACTAACCTATTTTCTTTACGCCATACATTAATTTGCGGGTGCGATAATGCTTGGCTTTTACCATCGTATCGAACAGGTAAGCCAAATAAACAACTCGATATTAATATTTTTTCCATTGCTATATCCCTATAAACAAAAAAAGCTCCTTACGGAGCTTTTTTGTTTTAGCAAACCTTACTTGTTCGCTAAATAGTTAATTAATTTACTAATATCTTCTGGCGCGGTAATACCAGACTCACGGCCTAGATTTAATTTGTATTTACCATTTACGATAAAGGTTGGTACGCCACGTAGCGCGCCTTTTTCTTTAAAGTAATTTTGGTCACGCTTCATTTTAGAGCTTAATGTACGTACCGAGAAGCTTTTGTATAGTTTATCAAACTTATCGCCATCAACACCCTGCGCTACAAACACATCTTTTACATCTGCAAGCTCGTTAAATTTAGCGCGCTTAGTGTGAATGTGATTAAAAATAGCCGCAACAATTTTATCTTTTTGTGGAAGTACTTCCGCAGTGGCCAGCGCTTGGCTCATCATTTTTTGGTTTTCTGGATCGCGAACACCGACAAAATCAACATGGCTCTTTTTAAATTTAACGTCTTTGTCTAGCTTTGGCTTAAACTCACCAATTAACGCTTCCATGTTATTACAAGCAGGGCAATAAAATGAGAAAAACTCTTTTACTTCTGGCTTTTTAGTCGCACGCTCTGCCACTACATCGTAATGCACGCCCTCTTCATAAGTGGCGGCTACACTGCTCGCAGCCATAGGTAGTAGTAATGCAAGTAGACCTGCTTTAACTAATTTGATCATTGTTATTGTTCTCCGAGATTAAAGTGTTAGTAAAAAAGCAACTAACTCATTCAGTTCTTGCTGGTTATTAATGGTGTTAATGTTTATTTTATATTTATCGTTTACGATAAAGGTAGGCACACCGGTTAGCGCACCTAGTTTTGAATATTTGTTTTGTTTATCTTGCATTGCACGCTCAGCTGAAATAATTGGCATGCTGGCAATGTCTTTATCAAACGTTGCACTATCGATACCATTAACTTCAAGCAACTTTTTAACGTCTTTCATTTGCGTTAAAGGTGCGCGCTGTACATGAATACTTTTAAAAATTTGGTCGCTGATACTTTGTGCTTGACCGTGCTTTTTACCGATTAAGTAGGCGTAGCTTAAGTTACTTTGCGCCTGTGGTGATACACCGCCTAAAAAGTTAACGTGATTTTTTATAAATTCAGTGCCCTCAGGTAGGCTTTTTTCAATTGCCTGTGCAACAGGCTCAAATTTAAAACAATGCGGACAGTAAAACGAGAAAAATTCGGTTACTTGCGGCTCTGCGCTTTTTTCTACATCAATAACAGTATACTGGTCATCGGCTTCAAACTGTGCAGCAAGGGCTGCAAATGGTAAACATAAAAGTAGTAGGCTCAGTTTCAATTTTTTAAGCATTGGTATCTCGTGTATTTTTTAAATAAAATTTTATGGCAATAACTTCAGCGGAGCTTCTTGCAGTGCTGCAAGCTGCTCTTTAAGCGCTAGAATTTGTTGCTCCCAGTATTTGTCTTCAGCAAACCATGAAAAGTTCCGTACGAACGCAGGATCACTCCATCGTTTAGCTACCCAACCCATATAGTGAATAATACGCATTGCACGAAGCGGTTCAATTAATTTGAGTTGAGTGTGGTCAAAATCACAAAACTCTTCATACGCATTTACAAGGGTGTCTAACTGTAACAGCTGTGTTTGACGATCGCCACTGAGCATCATCCATAAATCTTGAATGGCCGGCCCCTGACGAGCGTCATCTAAATCAACAAACATAAGTGCTTCGCCTGCCCACAAAATGTTACCTGCGTGGCAATCACCATGTAAGCGGATCTCTTGCACATTTTTATACTGTGCTTGCGCTTGTTCAATAACCAAGTCCAATATGGTGTAAAAAGCCGTGCTGATCCCCATAGGTACCAAATTACTTTTTTGCAGATGAACTTTAGCTGTATGCAAATATTCTTCGCAGCTAAAGGTGGGTCTGTGCTCAAAGGCTTTACTTTTAGCCACCTGATGCATACGGCCAATTAAACGACCCATTACATCAAGCTGATCCAGGTTATCAACTTCAAATTGTCGCCCGCCTACACTTAGAAATAACACAAATACATAACCTTGGTGCTCAAATAAGCTTTCTCCGTTGTGCTTAATGGGTGCAACAACGGGTACTTCGGCCTCAGCTAATTCAAATGCAAAGTCGTGCTCTTCTTGTATTTGCGCTTTGCTCCAGCGCTCTGGTCGGTAAAACTTAACAACGTAGCGCAGGCCATCTTCCGCCTTAAATTGGTAGACTCTGTTTTCGTAGCTATTAAGTGCTAATAAACCTGACTCTGCATATATACCAACGCTTTCTATCGCATCGAGAATTAAGTCGGGCGTTAAATCTTCAAAACTAAATTTACTCATGGGCTTCTTAATGTAAAAAGCGGGTTACCCCGCTTTTGTTAGTGTGTTTATCGCGCTTTAAAAAAGTTACTCGGTTGCGATATGCTTTCATCGGGGTCATTAACCGGTGAAAGTACAAAGTTAAACTCCGTCATTGGCGCTTTTAAATCATACGGGTCCATTACAAGTGACAATGGCACATTATGCGATTGCCCTGCTTGCACTGTAAATGTTTGCTTGCCAATGTACTTAAAGTTTTCAAGGCCTTGAACATCAATATTAAAGGTTTGCTCGTACTGCGCCTTGTTGATTACTTTTAATGTATAGGTGTTTTCTACCAAGCCATTAAAGTCAACACGATACAGTTGGTTACGGTCTCGTATTATGTCAAAGTCCATAGGCTTTCTAAATGCAATGTTAGCCACCAGCGCACTGGTAAGCACCACCAGTATGACCGTGTAACCTATGATTTTAGCTCGCAGTGGGTTGGTTTTATTTTCAGGTGTTTCGAGATTACGCTCTGTAGTATAAGAAATAAGACCCCGCGGGTAATCCATTTTATCCATTACACCATCGCAGGCATCAATACATGCGCCACAGTTTATACACTCGGCTTGCAAACCATTACGAATATCTATCCCTGTAGGGCACACCTGTACACACAAGTTACAGTCTATGCAATCGCCCATATCTAAATCTTCGTGGGCAATTTTACGCGAACGTGGGCCCCGGCTTTCGCCGCGTTTTTCATCGTACGTTACGGTGTAAGTGTCTTTATCAAACATAGCTGATTGAAAACGTGAATAGGGGCAAATGTGTAAACACATAATTTCACGCATCCACCCTGCATTAGCGTAAGTACACGCAGCAAAGAAAATAATACTTACCAGCGCGTAACCACCTACATTAAAGGTAACAAAGTCAGGGAGTAATTCACGGATAGGCGTAAAGTATCCGACAAACGAAATCGCCGTATATAAGGCAAATAAAACCCAACTGGTGTGCTTTGCTGTTTTTCGCCAAAACTTATCAAAGTCCATCGGGCGTTGATCTAGCTTTTTACGCTGATTAGCTGTGCCTTCAAACTTTTCTTCAAACCAAATAAATATAAAGGTCCATACAGTTTGCGGGCAGGTATAGCCACACCATACTCGGCCATAAAAGGTAGTAACCAAAAAGAGTGCAAACGCGGCCAACATAAATATAAAGGCTAATATAGTGAAATCTTGCGGCCACAGCGTTAGCCCAAAAATATTGTACTTTTGGCCAACTAAATCAAATAACACAGCTTGCTGGCCATTAAAATTTATCCAAGGCAAAAGCATAAAGGCAAGCATGCCTAAAAAGCCTATACGCTGTCTAAGTAACTGATGAAGCCCTTTTACTGCGCGAACATAAATTCGGTTACGTGGGTTAAACCTGTCGTCTTGACGGCTTAAATCCGGTTGTTGGATTTTAACCTCTGCAGGTATATTCTTTACTTTAATTTGCTTGTCCATCGAAGTTCCTCAACGCCGCTTGGAAATAAAAACGTAGCAATGTGTGCGTATTCTATACTGTAACTGTAGTTCGTTAATGGTAAGTGTGATTAGTTTAAATAATCAGCTGTTTGAATACTTTCAGATATTTCAGAAATATCTAACTGCTGTTGGCTATTATAACAATACTGGCTAAAATTACAGGTATAGATTGCTAATAATTTATTCATCTCAGTTACTTGCTTTTAAAATGCAGTTTATTACACTGCTTGCTAAATTTACCCCATTAAGATCAAGGTTTACGCATTCATGAAAAAGTTTATTATATTGGTCATTCTGATCCTTGCGTTTTTTACTATTGATCACCCATTAGTTAAAGAGCCCCGCGAAAAGCTATTAGGTGAAGGTGTGGGTTTTTTAAGTGATGCGAGCAAAATAAACCGTAGCCCAGCAGCCAATATGGCTAAAAACCGTATTAGCAGTGCGTTAAAGCTCTCTGAATCTGAGCACGAATATATTGAAAAAACCTTTACCACTGATGATTCAGTGCAGTTATTTCATTTACGTTATTGCCGCGAGCGCGACTTAAATTTATATTTTTACGAAGAGCGTTTAAATACAGTGTGTAAAATTGTATCGGATGCATTAGAACAAAAGAGAGCTAAGTAGTGGATTTTTCGCAGTTAAACAAAAAAGCGAGTGACTCTTTTCATAAACAGCGCACAATACTTAAAAAGCTATCGCAAGGAAAAACCTTGCATTGTGAGCAGTGCGGCGAGGTGTTAACACTCGATTTAGCCACCAGCGAGCCGGGTAAAGGCGTTGTTAAGTGTAAAAAAGGCTGCACTGATATTATTTTAGAACTTGGCGCTTAATTATCCTAAGCGCCTTTTAATCCACCTAAAGGCTACTCTTCCCACCCTTCATCTGTAATCAGCCCACTGTTTATGGCTACCACCTCAATAAGCTCGGCAAAGCCTAATGCAAAGTCGCCCATTGATTCGTACTGATACTGATATAAAGCTTCGAGTGTCATACTATTTTGCTGCGCAATTTGCACTCTTGTTTGCTCATCAACAGCAAAAAAGCTAAGCGTACTTAGTGCACTCTCTAGTGCTTCTTTGTACTGAGGCTCTAAAGCGGGAGCTGTTAATAGAGGTTGTGCGTATTCTTGAGTAGCACGTAAAAAACCTTCACTCCACGCTTGGGTATAGTCTAGGTCAAAATTGGCGGGTAACTTGTAACCGGTTTCAAATACTTGCTCACTAATTTGATGGTACAACGCCATAAATAAAAACAGTATTTCTTCGTCTAAATCGTTAGCCGTATTAGGCACTATATGCGCTAACCACTGGTGAACTTCTAATGGGCTTGGCGAACAAATAACCCCAAATAGATAGCCTTGGCTTTGTGTTAATGACATAGCCTGAGGTTGAGTACTTAAAAATGCACTTAATTGCTGTGCGTGTTGCTCGTTAAACTGTGGTAATTGCATTAAATCTCTTTTATTACATTAAAAATTTAGTGGGTAGCGGCCCTGTTCATCGGGGCGGCCTAAAAACTTAACCGCGTCGTGTACATCTTTTGGTAAGCTGGCATCAGGTTTAACATAGCCTGCTACTTTAAAGTCAAAGTTAGCTTTAAGTGTTGCGTCGGCTTCAAGCCCTAACGTGTTATCTGGGTCGACCAAAATAGCTATATCGCCCGACTTACAGCTTAACATGCCACTCAGTGGCCCTATATTAAACCAGCCATTAAAGCCTTTAACATCTATATTTGGGCTAGCAATCTCGCCTTTTAATGACTCACAATAAGGTACACCTGAGGTGTACTCGTTAAGCTCTAAAATGACTCGGCCTTTAGCCGTAGCTGGTATAGGTAGTGCAATACGTTGCATGGCACGCTCTACGGTCGAGCGAATTATACCATCGGTAACTTTAACCACATTGTTAAATAATCCGTAATTCACATCAGCATAGCCCGAAATATCGCTACGCTCACGCGGATTACCAAATTTTAAGTTAGCATTTAAATCACCCGTAAATAACTGCCAGCCAGCAATATCCCAGCGTACATTATTTAGCTGCTCGTCTTGATAGCGCACTTGCATCATTTGACCTTGCCATACACTCCCTACGGTTTGCCCTATTTCAAGCTGTTTTGGTAAGTACGGCTTAGCTAGGTCTAACGCAATGGCCGCTGGTAATTTCATTATGCAAAACACAATAAAACTAATAAAAAATACAACTGATAATATTATTATTTTTTTCATTAATTACTTCTCTAGTACTAAGCGGCTTACACGTACAAACCCTGATTTATCATCTTTGCTTAAATCAAGGTTCTCTACTCTTAAGCCATGCTGATTAACCAGTTCGTCTAACCATTCTATTAATTGATTAAACTCTACCGAATCAAGCGTTAAACGTAACGAGTTATCGTTAGGCTGCATTTTACTAATAGTAATACGGTAACGACTACGCGTTGAATTAACCACTTGGCTAATATTTTGATTGCTAATTGCCTGCGTGTTACCCGCCGCTTTTAACTTTACTATGCTTTCATCAACCCATACGAGCAGCTCTTGCTGAGTGACGTACGACTTTTTAGCTTTATCTATGGCGTTATTTAAAGGTCTAAAAATTCCCATTACTAAAACAAAAACAACAAATATACCACCAGCAACCATAATCAATTGCTGCTCTTGCTCTTTTAAAGAGCGCCAGTATTGCATTATTTGCTTTTTCATACTGCACCTCGCAGTTTAATTTCGCCTACGACAAAATCGCCATCGTTATTTAACGACCCTTGTTCAACCGTTAACCCTTGTTGCTCAAGTATACTTTTTACTTTACCAAACGTTTGAAAGTCTTTTGCGCGTGCGCGTATTCGCAGCTCATTACGGCGTTTATCGTAACGTAGGGTTTCTGGCGTAAATTCGCTTACTTGCGAAAACACGCCAACCAATTGGCTGGTCAAATCTAAAAACCCGGCTTCACTTTCGCCATTAATGGTTTTAAGCGCGCCCCTGATTTGGCTTTTAATTAAGTTAGGACGTACTTTAGTTCCGGGGAATGCTTTTTGGTATCTATTCACTACCTGGGCTTTAGCAAGCTCAACACGCGAGTTAAGTTGATTTAGTTCAACCAGCTTTATTGCAATGGTAGCAAATAAAGCAACACCGGTAATAATGGCTGCGCCTTTCCAATAACCCCACCACAGTGCACTTTTCTTTTTAAGCTGGTACATACCTTGGCGTAAATTAAATTTAACGCTGGTAAGTTGTTTAGCAAATAAAGCCAATGGTAAATCGTAGTCGCTTGCTTGCGAAATTAGGTTAATACATTCAGGAAACTGATTAGCTGGGCTATAGTGCTTTACACTCGGTTCGCCAAGTGCACTTAAGTAATCCCTTAGCCAGCTATTTTCAACGGCACTAATATGCCAATCGCCTCTTTTAAATAACCACTGATTATTAAGCTCTATGGCGGTTAATGTATCATCGTCGGCTGTAGGCAGTAGCAGGGCATCAGGTAAAATGGTGTATACCGCCAAGTTATGCTCTGAAAATAAAGCAAGCCAAGCCTCAAACCACTCGCGGTCTGTTAAGGCAACTTTAATTGCATGCTGCTCATTAATCATAGTGGGCTCGCCAATTGCGACAAATAGCTCGTCTATATCGCACGCAATGTCTTCTTCAAGCATGTATGGCAACGCTTGCTCTAACTTACGATTCCACTTAGTCGGCAACGCCACTGTTTTAAGCTGCACCTGATCGCTAGGCAGTAATACCACTACCTCGCGGGTTTGCGCTTTTTCACTTAGCTCACTTAAACGGCTTGCATCGGTTAATTCCCCACTGGCAATTATTTCTTGTTCTTGTGGTGAATAAATTAACCAATTTAATTTATCTTGCTCTGTTTGACCCGTGCGGATCAGCAGTATTTCTGTCACTGTACGCCTCCAAATTTTCGCGCCAGTATCGTTACTTCGCCATTTTTGGCATGAAGTAATGTGGTCATCGAAAAACGCAAATCGACAAATGTCGCCTGCGTTTGTAATTTAAAATATTCGCTATTAATACTAAATAATTCTTTAACCGAATCTAAATTTGTACCGCCTTGCTGCTGTACCTCGGAAAAAAATTCATCCACGCTATCAAATCCGGTTTCAGGGCGAGCTGCTATAACGGCCTCTGCGCCCGATAACGATAATTCGTCAATCATGGCACTTAAAATAAGTGCCTGTTCGGGAAGTAACGTATTGACGTTAATCGATAATAAGGGGGACCCCGGAATAACACACACAAAAGGTAATACCTTTTCCATTACTAGCGGATTAAAACCTTTTACCAAACGCAACTCAGAAGGTGATGCAAATAAACTATTTGCGCTCATATAAGGGTAATCACGCGATAAATACTCGTCTTCTTCAGCGCCTGAACGATAGGTAATGCTGTTTTCATCAAGCCAGTCAAATACACTGTCTGCCATTGCTTCTTCGCTTTCCTCGGCAGGTAAATCTTCAATGTTTTCTAATAATGCAAATAGTGCTTTATGAGCAGGGTTGGTTTTGCTGGTAGAGTTTGGGTCTGGTGCTTCCCCTAATGCATTTAAATTTAAACACGCCTGTAAGTCAGTAATTTTACCGCTTAGAGTACCGTTATCTACAGGGTATTGGGTGTCGCCTTGCGTGGCCCAAACCTGATCTAACGAGGTTTTGTCAGGATCATCGTCTTTACTTAACTTTAGTGCCTTTATTGCCAGCTCTTCACCGCCGTAGGCATACCACTTTGCTTGTTGGTGACCTTGCAGGTTAGTGCTTTTTTGAACCTGCACCATTAAATTAGCACTCATTTCTACGGCTAATATCGCGGCCAGTGCAACAATAAACAGCACAATAACTAATGCGGCACCGCGTGATTCGCGCTTATTCATTAATTACTCTCCCCGCTGTTTTTGCCCTGCCCGGGTACTAAAAAAACACGACGAATAGGCTCTGCCTCAATTTGTTGTAAAGTAACCGCAACCGCTTTAGGTAAGGCTTTTATTTGCCATTGCTCTTGCCACTCGTTGTTGGCATCTAAAAATTCAAATTTAAGTTCTTCAATACCTTTTAAAACAACTTGTACCCGCGGCTCCATATTATCAAGCTGATCTACATACACTCTGTATACACGCTCTAAATTGTCATTAAGCACTCTATACCCTACGGCTTGTAACTCAGAACGAGGCAGCAAGTTGATTGGGTTAACCCAGCCATCACGTACAAATGCAATACCATCGTATTGGCTTTCTAATATATAACGCCCTGCTAGTAAATATTGCTCTTGCGCATCACCGGCTTCATTACGTACAGTGCGCTGAGTCATTTGGCTAAAGTCTTGGTCCATTAACCTAAATGCGGTTTGTAGGCCGTTAAGCTCCGCTATTTTTTCATCAGACGCTTCTTTTGCTTTAGTGGTTGAGTCTAAAATTTGGTGAGTAGCCATAATCACCACCGCTAAAATAGCCATAGCAACTAATACTTCGATTAATGTAAATCCGCGCTGCTTCACTTATTAGCTGCCTTTATTTAAATAAGTTGAAAGCTCGTACACCGATTGCTCGTATTTTTCGTCGCTAAAAACATTTATGGTCACTTTTACAAAGCTTTTGTCTGCAGTTTTTGCTATTTCTTGCTTCCAAAACCACTCAACGCCCGCCATTACTTCGCTGCCGCGCGCGCCATTTTTAGCCTGCCAGTCTTTACCTTTACTACGCTGCACCACAAGCACATTTTCTGCCACCCACGATGCATACGTTTGCTCTTCAAGTGTTGTTAAATGATTTATATGCTCGCCGGTTGCTTGCATAGCTGCAATCCCAGCCATAGCACAAATACTTAACGCCACAAGCACTTCGAGTAAGGTAAAGCCTTTATTTAGCCTCATTATTATGGCTCTTTTCGCAAATTAACAGGGGCTGTAAATTCCCCTTCAATGTAATACACAGGCTCGCTTTGCTCTTTTAATTCAACAATAAGCTGAAAGGCGCTGACCTCGCCAGATGATAAAATAAGGACTTGCGGTATTTTTAGTTTTTCAAGCTCTAATAAGCTATCGTCATCGCCGCCGCTCATTAGCTCACGCCAATTAGCTTGTTCAAGTAAGTTCTCTTGTGACCAGGCTAAATCTTCTAAATTGAGCGTGAGTTTTAGCCGTTCATCCAGCTCAATGGGCTTGTAAAGGTCTTCGCGGTCAAAGGTAATCCATTTTTCGCCATCAAATACTAAAAACTCAAGGGTGTTTTCCTCAACCATTAAGCCAAGTTCTATTTGATTTAAAATAGCAAATTCAGAGGCCATGTTAATGGTGGTATGCAGCCTAAGCGCTTGTGTATCAAGCTCATCTTCGGCGCCGCCTTCTAAGCTGTATACCACCATTTTGGTCGCAAATGCGATAATAGTAAGTACTACTAAAATTTCTATTAAGCTAAACCCAAGGTGGTGAGCGCGCATACGATTAAGGCTTACTTGCATAGTAAGCCTCGTGCAATCGTATTTAACCTTACTGCTAGGTTAAGTCGCATTTATTGCTCGTCTTCGTTCCAGTTGCCAATATCATCATCGGTACCGGCTTCGCCATCAGGTCCCATTGAAAAAATATCAAACTTGCCAATTTCACCTGGGCTAATTAGCTGGTACGGGTTGCCCCATGGATCTTCTGGTAATTCATTTACAAAACCACCATCAGGGAAACGCTTAGGAATTGGTTCAATGCTGGTTTTATTGACCAATGCTTCTAGGCCTTGCTCTGTGCTTGGGTAGCTTTTATTTTTAAGCTTGTATAAGCTCATTGCATCTTCAAGCTGTTGAATATCTAGATGTGCTTTATCGATAGCAGCTTCTTCTTGTTGGCCCATAATATTAGGCGCCACAATTGACATAATCATCCCGATAATAACCAATACCACCATTACTTCGAGTAAAGAAAAACCTGATTGTTTATTCACGTAAATACCTCATTTTCCAAAAACATAATTTAATTTGGCGTCATCTAAGTAAATACTAACTTAGCTAACCCCTTAAAGCTTAAAGTCCTACCGCTTTATTCATTGCCATTATTGGCTGTAAAATAGCCATTACTATAAACAAAACAATCACCGCCATAGAGGCAATCATTGCTGGCTCTAATAATTTTAATGATACGTTTACCATGCTTTCAAACTCACGGTCTTGGTTATTAGCCGCGCGCTCTAACATTTGTTCTAACTCACCTGATTTTTCACCGCTGGCGATCATGTGCAGCATCATCGGTGGAAACAATTTGGTTTGCTGTAAAGCCGCTCTTAGGCTTGCACCTTCACTGACTCTATCGGCAGCATCTGCCACTGATTTTTTCATTTTTTTATTCGCTAATACACCACCCGATATGCGCATGCCTTCAAGTAGTGGTACTGAGCTTGACGATAAAATACTGAGCGTACGTGCAAAACGCGCGGTATTAATACCCCGTGCTACTTTACCAAAACCAGGCATGTGTAGTACGCGGTCGTCCCACCAAAAGCGAATTTTAGGTTGTTTCAGTGCATGTTTAATGCCTACTGCCAGCGCAGTAATGACTAACAAACTTATAAACCAATAATTTTGTACAAAGTGGCTGCCTGCCATAACCCATTCGGTTGTCCAAGGCAGTACTTGCTTAGTTTTTTCGAAGGTTTTTAAAATTTTAGGCACAACAGTACCGAGTAAAACCGAAACAATACCAATAGCAAAAATAACCAAAATGGTAGGATAAACCATGGCTTGAGTAATTTGGCTGCGCATGTGTTGGCGCTGTTCGGTGTAATCGGCAAGGCGATTTAATACTTGGTCAAGGTGCCCTGATTTTTCACCTGCGGCTACCATTGCTCGGTATAAATCGTCAAATACATGTGGAAATTCACTCATGCCATCGGCCAGTGTATAACCCTCTACTACCTTTGAACGTACCGACATCAGCATACGTTTTAGGCGAGGCTTTTCACATTGCTCTGCCACCGCCATGACAGCCCCTTCAACTGGCAATGCCGATTGAATGAGCGTAGCAAGCTGGCGCGTAATAAGGGCTAAATCGGAGGTTGATACGCTGGGTTTAAAAAAACGACTTAATAACGGCGTTTTTGCGCCACTAACCTGTTTTTCTCCTTCTGCTGCAGGGACAACTTCAAGCGGCGTAAGTTTTTTTTCGCGCAGCGCTTGGCGTATTTGCTTAGCTGTATCGGCTTCTAAAATGCCTTTTTGCTCTTTCCCTCGGCCATCAAGGGCACGGTATTCAAACGCCGCCATGGTTAGGCTTCCTCACGGGTAACGCGTAGAATTTCTTCAAGGGTTGTTTTGCCTGCCAGTACGCGGCTACAGCCATCTTGGCGTATGCTTGGGCTTTTTTGGCGAATGTATTTTTCAACACTTTGCTCGCCTTTACCGCTGTGGATCATTTCGCGTATTTCTTCATCAACCACGAGTAATTCATGAATACCAGTACGCCCGCGGTAACCATTAAAGTTACACTCTTCACAGCCTACTGCGCGGTAAATTGTAGGTGCGCTATCAAACGGTACACCTAGCAGCTCACACTCACGTTCATCAGCAGTGTGACCTTCTTTACAGCTATTACATAAAGTACGTACTAAGCGCTGCGACAGCACGCCTAACAAGGACGATGACAGCAAGAATGGTTCTACACCCATGTCTTCCATACGGGTAATTGCGCCCGAGGCGGTGTTGGTATGTAGCGTAGACATAACTAAGTGACCTGTAAGCGATGCTTGCACGCCAATTTGCGCGGTTTCAAGGTCACGTATTTCACCGACCATTACCACATCGGGATCTTGACGTAATATTGCACGAAGCCCGCGGGCAAAGGTCATATCTACTTTGGTATTTACTTGCGTTTGGCCAATCCCCGGAATTTCGTACTCTATTGGGTCTTCTACCGTTAAAATATTACGATCGCGAGAATTTATTTGGCTCATACCGGCGTACAAGGTGGTACTTTTACCAGAGCCCGTTGGGCCAGTAACCAAAATAATACCGTGTGGTTTACTAATTAAATCAGCAAACAACTCTCGGTTTTTTGGTGTCATGCCTAAATCTTCAAGGTTTAAGCGGGCATTGTTTTTATCAAGTAAACGCAGTACTACACGCTCACCAAAGCTAGATGGCATGGTAGATACACGCACATCTACTGCACGCCCTGCAATACGCAGGCTAATACGACCATCTTGCGGAATACGTTTTTCTGCTATATCTAACTTCGCCATTACCTTAATACGCGAGACGAGTAACGAAGCAAGCTTACGATTAGGTTTAAGCACTTCTTTTAATACGCCATCAACCCTAAAGCGAATCACGAGCTCTTGCTCAAAGGTTTCGATATGTATATCGGATGCACCTTCTTTAATTGCTTCGCTTAACATGGCGTTGATTAGTTTGATGATAGGCGCATCATCATCGCCGGCTAATAAATCTTCGGTTTGTGGGAGCTCATCGGCAAGGGAGAATAAATCGACCTCATTACCAATATCTTCCATCATTTGTTGTGTTTCAGAGCTGTCGCGCTGATACGCAGCCTCTAATAGTAACTCAAATTTATCGTCAGCTAATTGCTCTAGGGTAAAGCCTTTACCTGCAATGCGACGCACTTCTAGCAATACTTCAACATCTAGCTCGCCGCGGTAATACACAACTTGCTGTTCATTATTTTTACTAAGCAGTACACCCGCTCTGCGCGCATACGAAAAAGGTAAACGCTTTGGAGGCAACTCAACTAAATCGTTACTTGTAAGTAACTCCTCAGAGCGTGTTTCATCACTACGATGAACCACGTCTTCGTTTATTTGTTCTATTGCGCTAGTCATCTTCACGCTCTGCACGTTCTTTAGAGCTCAATGCTTTTAAGTGCTCTTCATAAGTTGGTGGCAGAATAAGCTCATCATCCCAAGATGGGAGTAAAGGAACATCTGAATTTGGCATAAGCTCTATGCCATCTTCTTTCTCTTTCATTTGCTCGCCACGGATAAAGTTATACTTATTAAAGCTTAACTTATTCATATTAACGCCATCGCGAATAATAGTTGGACGAATAAATACAATAAGATTACGCTTACGTTTGGTCGTATTAGTTGACTTAAATAAGTGACCTAAAATTGGGATATCACCTAAAATTGGTACCTTAGATACACTCTCTTGTACGTCTTCATCAATTAAGCCGCCTAACACAACCATACCGCCATCATCAGCCATAACGGTTGTGGTAATGGCGCGCTTATTAACAGAAATATCGACAGCGGTTGCACCACTTACACTCGATACTTCTTGTTCAATTAATAATTGTACTGCTGAGCCATCGTTAATTTGTGGGGTTACTTTTAGTTTTACACCCACCTCTTGGCGTTCAATGGTTTGAAATGGATTATCGTTATTACTGCCTGTTTGCGAACCTGTAATAATGGGCACTTCTTGACCCACTATCATCGACGCTTCTTCGTTATCCATGGTGGTAATTGAAGGTGTAGCAAGTATGTTTGAGTTAGTGTCAGTTGAAACGGCCTGAATAATTGCACCCCAGTCGTTTTTAACTAGACCAAACGCTAAGCCATTAACACCGCTTAATAATGAAGCAAGCGCGGTGTAATCACCTTCTGACGTTTCATCGTAACTGGTAACTAAGCCACTTTCTGAGCCTATTACTGTTTGAGTAGTGGTTGTGTCTTGCGCTTGAATACCTGCAACCGCTAATGAGCCTACAGGCACAGTTGAGCCATTATTAAACTGCAACATACCGCCATCTTCTGAAATCCATTGCGTACCTAAGTTAACGCCATCCGATTCCATTACTTCAACAATAATCGCTTCTACAAGTACTTGCGCACGGCGAATATCGAGCCTATCAATCACGGTCTCTAATGAGCGCATGGTATCGGGCTGTGCTGTAATAACTAATGAGTTTGAGTCAGGGTGAGCTTCAATACTGGCATCGTTTTTATTGTTTGTGCGAGTTTTACTTGTGCCTTGGCCATCTTCTGCAAGCGTTTTACTTACGCCTTGCAGTACTTTTACTAAATCCTCTGCTTTGGCGTAGTTTAAGTAAAATACTTTGGTATTACCTTGGCTTTCAAGTTCGCCATCTAGGCGCTTAATTAGTTCTATAGCACGGGTACGGGCTTGCCCTTCACCGCTTACTATTACGCTATTAGTACGGCCATCGGCAACTACCTTAGGGATCAAAAATTCAGGAACGCTGCCTTTACCGCTGTCTTTGTAAATATTTTCAACAACCGATACTACATCATCTGCTGTTGCATATTTAAGCTTAACAATATCTACACGCTTATCACCGGCTTGATCTACCGAGCGAATAATTTCTACTAAGCGATTAACCGACGCTGCATGGCCAGTAAGCATCATGACATTGGCAGCATTAAAGTTTGCTACATGGCCACCGTCTTTTTGGTCGCTAAATTGACGCACTAATGGGCCAAGCTCTTGAACACTTACATTTTTAACGCGTACCACACGGGTGATCATCATATCGCCCGATGCAGCGCTGTTTTCTGTAATTAGCGGCACATTTGATTTTTTAGCGTCAGAGCTTTTTTCAATCTTGATAATACCGTTGTCCATTTCTACTGCTGAGTAGCCATACACTTCGAGTACATTTAAGAAAAATTGGTAGTACAGCGCTTCATCCATTAACTCATAACTGCGTACGTTTACTTTACCGCGCACATTTGGGTCAATGATCACTGTTTTATTAAGGTTTTTACCAACAATGTTTATAAACTCGTTGATATCTGTGCCTTTAAAGTTTGCAGCATATTCAACAGCTGAAACCGACAACGAAATACTGGCTGCTAAAAAAAGCGCTGCGTACTTAGCTAACCCTTTTTTAATTTTTTTGAGGTGTAGCACCTGAACCATTATGTTAAAACTCCAAAGCTAAGTTATTGCAGGCTAAATTGCACATCGATTTGCTCACCATCACGTTCTATCGTAATTGTGGCATCGCTGGTATTACGCAGCTCATTAATAGCTGCCATTGCCTGTTGTAAATCTGTTAATTGGTAGCCGTTAATAGCCACGGCTAAATCATTATTCTGTAGGCCCATTTGTTTAAACAGAGCAGGCTCTTTACCTGGGCTCAAGCGATAGCCGATTAACTCGCCATCGCTCATTGCTTGTGAAACACGAATATAATCAAATAACTTACCAGGCTCACTTAGTAGCTCTTCTCGTGTTTCTATTATTGCTTCTTTTACATCTGGGTCAGCGGTTGCGTTAATTTGCAACTCGCTTTGTTCTATTTTTTGCAGCCCCATGTCTTGTGCTTCGCGAGCGGCAAGCACAGGCATAGACACTTTTTTACTAAAGTCGAGACCATCTAGCATTAGCGTTTCAAATCGGCCGTTTACACTTAAAATAACGCGATCGGGAAGTATTTGCGCAACCTCTGCACGGGTGCCTTGTACAACCTCTTCAACTAAGTAACTAACTTGTCGCCCCTGTGACTCAATAATAGCAATACCTGCCTTGTCGTCGTTACTTACAGCAACAATACCAGTTAGATTAATACTTAAGCGTGTTTCTGGCGCATTATTAATTACTTCGTTTTGCTGCGCAGTATTGGTTTTATTTGTTACAGTTTTTTTACCAAATAAAAATTGCTCTATAATATTTTGTACTGAGGTAGTACTAGACGCCTTCGATGCGGCTGAATAGTGAGATGGAGCAAGCGGTGTAGAGATCGGTTGTGGCCATACCAGCCATACTAATTTTGAGAGTAAATAAGCAAGATAAACAACGACTAACAGCGTAACTACTGCGCTTAATTTAGCATGGGGTAGCCGTGTTAAAAATTGTTTAAGCTGTTGAATTTGCTGTTCCATAATAATGTTCTTATTTTAATTTACTGCATAAGCGCGTACCCATAGTACCCTTTCATTTTTCATTCAACAAGCACACTAATATTAAACTTTGTAAACAGATTAATATAACAATGTAATGTTGACTAAAAAACCAGCATGCGCCGTAATACCTTCATCCTACGATGATTTCATGATAAATTTTACGATATATAAATAGTCGATTGAAGAAGCCTAATGAGTAAAAAAAATAATACTAATGCCGACTCAGACCACAACAGTGAGCCAAAAGTTCGATTAGATAAATGGTTATGGGCTGCGCGCTTTTATAAAACCCGTGCGCTTGCACGCGAAATGGTGCAAGGCGGCAAAGTACATTATAATGGGCAACGTACTAAAGCGAGTAAAATTGTGGAGGTTGGCGCAACCATAAAACTTGCCCAAGGCGTTGATGAAAAGCTTATCAAGGTACTTAAAGTGCTTGAAAAACGCCAAAGCGCCCCCATTGCACAGACCTTGTATCAAGAAACTGATGCAAGTATTGCAAAACGCGAAGAAAACGCCATCGCACGCAAAAATAACAGCTTCTTTGCTCCACATCCGGATAAAAAGCCCGATAAAAAGCAAAGACGCGAACTTTTAAAAATGAAATCAAGTTAGGTATAGCCGCTCATGCAACAAGATTTACTTCACCGTTATTTATTCGACAAACTCGATGTTCGTGGCGAACTCGTTCAAATTGAGCACGCCTACAACGAGATGATAGCTAATCACAATTACCCTGAGCCAGTTAAAGCATTATTAGGTGAATTACTCGTTGCAACGTGTTTATTAACTGCTACTTTAAAGTTTGAGGGTGAAATCGCCGTTCAGCTACAAGGCGATGGCCCTGTTAAATACGCTGTTATTAACGGCGACGATAAACAAAATATGCGTGGTATTGCGCGCATGCAAAGCGAGGTTAGCGGCACAACGGTAAAAGAGCTTGTAGGTAAAGGTTATATGGTTATTACCATTACTCCAACCAAAGGCGAGCGTTATCAAGGCATAGTGCCTCTTGAGCACGATACATTAAGTAAATGTATTGAAAGCTACTTTGAGCAATCAGAACAGTTAAAAACGCGCCTTTGGTTTGCAACCGAAACAACAGAAGGGAAAGCCAAAGCCTGTGGGTTGTTTTTACAAGTACTGCCTGTTGATAAGCAAAAATCAATTAATGACTTCACTCACTTAGAAGCCTTAAGCGATACAATTAAACGCGAAGAGCTATTAGAGCTTGATGCCAATACCGTATTAACGCGCTTATATCACGAAGATAACCCGCGCGTATTTGACCCGCAAGCTATTACATTTAAATGTGGCTGTAGTAGAGAGAAAACCATTACTGCTTTAGTTAATGTAGGCCAACAAGCATTACTTGATGATGTTGCTGAAAATGGCGCTGTTAACATTAGCTGTCATTATTGCCTAAAAGAATATGTTTTTGACGAGCAAGATATTAAAAATATTTTTAATTAACCTCCCACCTCATAATCAAATATAAAGCCGCAAAATATGCGGTTTTATATTATAAAATGATGATACCGGTGTCATGAATTTTGTTAATTTACTGACACCGGTATCATTGAAATTATTCATGTTTTTTAGCAAATATATGTGTTTTTAGGGCCTTTACAGGCTCGAATATCTCAAATCCTTCTGTTACTATAATTTCAGCTTAAGGGAACTAAGAACCCAGAGCTATCCCGTTCAAACTCTCACACATAGTTAGGTATAAACATGACTACAAGCGCAACACGTTTTGTCGATTTAACCGCAGCTGAACTTGTCGAGCATGCGATTCGTCGTGGCGAAGGGACACTAGCCGCAAATGGAGCCTTTGTTGCAATTACAGGCAAGCGCACTGGTCGCTCTCCTAAAGATCGCTTCATTGTAAAAGAAGCAACAACGCAAGATGATATCCAATGGGGCAATGTAAACCGCCCATTCGATGCTGACAAATTTGACGCTTTATGGGCTCGCGTAGAAGCACATGTGCAAAGTAATGACCACTTCACCTCTCACCTAGAAGTTGGCGCAGACCCTGAGCACTATCTACCTGTAGTTGTTACTACAGAAACAGCGTGGCACCATATTTTTGCTAAAAACATGTTTATTGAGCCTAAAAACTATAATGCATCTGATTTACCCCAATGGCAGGTAATGAATGTGCCTTCGTTTGTTTGTGACCCACAACGTGATGGCACCAACAGCGACGGCACTGTTATTATTAACTTTGCTCAACGCAAAGTGTTACTTGCTGGTATGCGTTATGCCGGTGAAATGAAAAAATCGATGTTCTCCGTTCAAAACTTTCTTCTTCCAGCAAAAGGTGTATTACCAATGCACTGCTCTGCTAATGTAGGAGAAGCGGGTGATACAGCACTATTCTTTGGTTTATCGGGTACTGGTAAAACAACTTTATCGGCCGACCCAACACGCTTTTTAATTGGTGACGACGAACACGGTTGGGCACCAGGAAGCGTATTTAATATCGAAGGTGGCTGTTACGCAAAATGTATCGACCTCTCACAAAAAAATGAGCCAGTAATTTGGAATGCTATTCGCTTTGGTACAATTTTAGAAAACGTTGTACTTGATGAAACACGCACACCTGACTTTAACGATACAAGCTTAACGCAAAATAGCCGTGCTGCTTACCCGCTAGAGCATGTAGAAAAGCGCAAAGTTGAAAACCGTGCTGGCGAGCCAAAAGCTGTTGTATTTTTAACCTGTGATGTGAGCGGTGTTTTACCGCCGGTTTCTGTACTTAGCGAAGAAGCCGCTGCTTTTCACTTTTTAAGTGGTTACACAGCTAAAGTAGGCTCTACAGAGATTGGCTCAACTAGCGATATAGAATCTACATTCTCAACGTGTTTTGGCGCCCCTTTCTTCCCTCGCCCTGCAGGTGTTTACGCTGAGCTGCTTATGAAGCGTGTACGCGAATTTGGGGCAAAGGTTTACCTTGTTAATACAGGGTGGACAGGCGGCCCATACGGTACCGGTGAGCGTTTTGATATTCCAACTACCCGCGCTGTAATAGATGCAATCGTATCTGGTAAATTAGCCAATGTAGAGACCCAGCATATCGATGTATTAAATCTAGACGTACCAGTGGAAGTCCCTGGTGTGGATAGCAAGCTACTTAACCCAATTAATACATGGGAAGATAAAGCAAAATATAATGAATATGCAGCAAAACTTGCCGCTGACTTCACTGAAAACTTCGCTAAATACGATGTATCAGATGATATTAAAAATGCAGGCCCAAAAGCATAATTAATTACCAAGCCTGATTTAAACGCCAGCCTATAAAGCTGGCGTTTTTGTTTGCTAATCTAATTATTTTATTGCTGCGACATTTTGTCGCAGTTCTTTTCTATTAAACAAAGATACAATGCGCCATCCCTTTACTGCATATTTTTAATGGTCACTCTTTTATGCGTTTTAATGGTTCATGGCGAAAAATAGCAAGACGTGTACATTTATACCTAGGCTTATTTATCGGGGGTGTACACGCACTCATTGCTCTAACAGGTTCTATACTCGTTTATTACCCCGAACTAGATGAAAATATAAGTAGTTTAAGTACAGAAACAGCGAGGCCTATAAATTGGGATACCGCATATCAAACACTAAAAACTCACTACCCAGATAAACAAGGCTCGTGGCGTTTAGAAAGCACCAAAGATAAACATTATATTCCCGCAAGATATTACAACCAAAACGAAACAGTGGATCACGCTTTTGCACCACTTATGGTTTGGCTAAGCCCTGATGGCAGGCTTATATTACGTGAGGATGTATGGGGTAACTACTTTGTTACCTGGATTTATAACGTACACTTCTCGTTACTTGCAGGTAGCACTGGTACAATCGTTATAGGCTATATAGGAATAGGTAGCCTTATACTCCTCATATCAGGCCTATGTGCTTGGTGGCCTAAAAAAGGGCAATGGGCTAAGTCATTAAAGTTTAAAGCGCGCAGCTCTTTTCTGGGCGTGTTATATGACTGGCACAAGTTGCTTGGTTTAATTTTTGCTCTGCCTTTAATCCTATTAACAGCAACCGGCATAATGCTAGCAATACCCAAGCAAACCGATCCTTTAATAACAGCCCTGCTTGGAAATATAGATAAACCTAACAGCGCAATAATAAAACCCCAGCGCAGTATTTCTTTATCAGCAGCACTTAGTACAGCACAAGAGGCCATGCCAAATACACGGCTAGCATGGGTAGAAACCCCGTCAAATCACAATGCGGTATATCGGTTTAGGTTCAAAACCAAAAGCGATCCCTCTTATCGCTTTCCTCACAGTTATGTGCAAGTAAATGCAAGCACAGGAGAGCTCATAAGTGTTTTTAATATAGATAAGATGAGCATTGCCAGTAAATTTAAAAACTGGTTGCATCCACTTCACAATGGCAGCATTGGCGATCAGCCATTACGAATTCTATGGGTTTTATCAGGTGTAGCCACCGCTTTGTTATTTGCCCTGGGCCTTTTTAGGTGGCTCATTAGAACGAAACGAGTTAAGTACACTATAAGCTAATTACAAAACTTATTTAATATATCAAACGAGTTTTTCACAAACTAAACCTGCTTGTATAGCTAGCTACGTCATAAGTTACGAGCTGCTTACGCAGCGTAAATAAAAGCAAAAGCTATATAGATAGTCAAACCGCCTTATACAAAACTTAAGGTGCTACGCTTGATAATAAGCTAAGACCTATGAACTGTTTGTAAAATTAATTCATTACTTTAAGTTATATTGCGTGCTTTAATCGCGGGTTTCGTGATCCTCAAATCCACGCTACAAAGGAGTGGCGGAACTATATAAAGACAGGTATTTAACTTTTCTAGAGACGTAGAAAAAGCACTTCATTTCTCAAGCAGCTTTCTGGTATTAGGAGTCGGTGTGCTACGCAGTCAAATGTCGTGCGGACTAAGGTACGCATATATAAAAACACTATATTTACCATACAAAGATGTGCGGCGAGCCTTATCCTCGGGTTTCGTGATACTCAACCCACGCTACGGAGGTGGTGGAGACTGTGCGAATAATATCTGGAATGTATTTTTCACTTTTCTGTAGACGTAAAAAAGCCCGGCTCTTTCGAGTCGGGCTTTCTTGTATTTGGAGCCTGGCGATGTCGTAGTGCCCACAGCGGTAGAGAGTCACATAGCAAATGGGACACTATCATTGTGCCAGGAGTCGCTACGCTCGCTCGACCTACATTCTAGAAGTAGATGAGTGTGCATTAATTGTCCGCACTTCACTTTTCTACGGACGTAAAAAAACCCGTCACATCGCTGTAACGGGTTTCTCTTATTTGAAGCCTGGCAATGTCCTACTTTCACATAGCAAATGCT
>NZ_JAPCKL010000018.1:0-37975 GCF_025942345.1 Pseudoalteromonas sp. A3 | reverse complement strand
TGTATGTGCGAATATGAGAAAGCTCATTCATATATGTTTTGGTGTAATAAAAAACCAAGAAGCGTTTAAGCTCCAAGAAAGTTAAGTACGACCTTGAAGCTTAAAATGAGAGATGGTATCTACAAACTTCACTTCTCATTTACTCCTCATTCCCTTCTCTTTGTGCATTTTTGTATTAAAGATCAATAAACCACAAAGAGGTTTAGAGACGCTTCTCTTTTAGAGAAGTAACTTGCATCTTGCGCGAGCAAGCTTCTCGCATACTGACAAAATTAACACCGAGGTAAATTACCTTGTGGACGCGCAGCTTGCTGGCGTTTTAAAAGCAACGCTTTTACCTGTTTTAACCTATTCGTTAACGCTTTTCCTTAACTTTTACGGGTAATCATCAACGTACAAACGCCGGCAATTATTCCCCAAAACGCAGAGCCCACCGAAAGCATGGTTAAATTAGATGCGGTTACCAAAAACGTAACTATTGCAGCCTCTGTGTATTGGGCTGAGCTTAAAGCTTGCTGCAAGCTATTAGCAATGGTGCCAAATAACGCAATACCCGCTAAGGCTAAAATTAATGCCTGCGGTAAACTTGCCACTAAACCAACAAGCGTTGCCGCGCAAAGTGCCATAACAATATAAAATACGCCTGCGGCAATACTTGCCCAATAGCGTTTATCGGGGCTTTTATCGGCCTCATCACTCATACAAATAGCAGCGGTAATAGCGGCTAAATTAATAGAGTACGTACCAAACGGGGCTGTTAAAATATTAATAAAACCAGTTACATTAAGCGTAGCCGAGATAGGCGCTTTATAATTATGAGCCTTTAGTACAGCAATACCCGGTAAGTTTTGTGAGGTCATGGTTACTATATAAAGTGGTAAGCCAATACTTATACACGCTTGCAAGTTAAACACCGGTGCTATGTATGCAAACTCACTTATTTTCCAATGAATAGCGCCAGTATCAATATGCCCCATTTGCCACGCCAGTAGCACGCCTGCAACTAAAACGCTAAGCATGGCAAAACGTGCAAAAAATCGTTTTCCTAAAAAATACATAAGCACCATTAGGCCTATAACCAGTGGTAGCTCATTCATAAAATTAAATACATCTATACCAAAGGTGACCAATACGCCTGCCAGCATGGCACAGGCAAGTTCGCTCGGTATACGGTTCATTATTTTTTCAAACCAACCGGTAACCCCAGACACAAAAACCAATGTAGCGGCAAACATAAATGCACCAATGGCTTCGCCTAAATGGTAGCCCTGCGCGCTGGAAATAAGTAAAGCCGCCCCAGTGGTAGACCATGCAATTAAAACGGGCACTTTATAATAATACGACAACCCAATAGTGGTTATACCCATTACCAGCCCTAGCATTAAAAGCCAGCTTGCGACTAAATCGGGCGTGCCGCCAAGGGTTATAACAACTTGATAAATAAGCGCAATAGAACTCGAAAAACCAATAATAACAGCCACCAACCCTGCGGTTGCTCGATTAAGCAGCTGATCGGAAAACGTCATAAAATCCCTCTTAATTTTAGATTTTTAAGCCCACAACATACGTTGCCTATTTACGCTTTGCAATTAGCGTTTACGCTATTAAGCGTGAAAAATATTCATTATTTTAAAATTTTTTTTACCTATAAAGATCACAGCCTTCATTGCCAAATTAAAAACAAAAACAATTATTCGCTTACGCTTGCACCCCGCTAAAATCCTATAAAAACCCATCCTTTTTAGCTCAATAAATCAAACCCATTATGGGTAAATTGTTTATTTACAATCATTTACAATATAAATAATTAGCACTTTTATACTACCACCACTAACTTGATCTAATTATCTATATGATATAAAACGTAACAATTAGTTAACCAAAAACCCCGTAAGAGAAACAAATGAAACGCGCTATTTTAATAATTGTTGCCCTTGGTCTATCTGCATTTGCTATTTATCAGCTGCTATTTAATACCGAAAAACCTCAGCAGGTAACGGCGCCTGTTGCAGTGGATATAGTGCCCGTTGACTCTCAATTTGCAGCAAATAAAAAAGCACCACAGCCCATTGATATGAGTAAAGATCCCGTTAACGTAAAACCTAAAACCATTGAGGCACCAGCGAAAAGCAACCAGTTTGAGGCTATAAACAAGGTATCTGAAAAAGCTAAAGAGGTACTTACCAACGCCAACGTACTACCAAGCGATTTAAACAACGAAGCCTACATAGAGTTCGACCTAAATACGTTACAAACCCTTGAAACTGGCGACTCGTTTGATATTTCAATCCCGCAAACCGTTGAAACCTACAGCGCCGAAATCACCTCGTTATCGGAGGCGAGTAATGGCGATAAAAGCATATTTGGCCAAGTTATTGGTGCCAACGGGCAACTACACACCACGGTTATGACCGTAGGAAACGATGCAATTTATGGGCAATTTACCGCACCTAGCGGCAATTACGTTTTTGAAAGTAAAGGTAAATATGGCTGGATTGCAGCAAAACGCGACTTATACCAAAACCACATAGAGCATCACGTAGATGCGCCCACACCAAAAACAGATAAAACCATAGATATGTTTGCCCCAAAAAAAACTGAACAACCCAACACGCAGTAACCCAACTAAATCAATCAGCAGTAAAACTTCCAACCACTACATAAGTAAGGAAATATAAAAATGAAAAAACTAATCACTACGGCAGCCATTGCCAGCGCGCTATTTGCAACCAGTGCAGCACAGGCAGTAACGATTGATATTGGTATTTTATATACCGACCAATCGGCCGCAGCTACGAGTAACATAAATACTAAAATAAACCAGCTGATCGCCTTTAGTAACCAGGTTTATAGCCAAAATGGGGTAGACATTACACTGCGTTTAGCGGGAACAGAAAACCTAGGCGATTACGCAATTACACCGTCTGAAGATTGGTTAGATGCAGTAACTAACAGCAGCTACGTAGATGGTTTACGCACTAGCTGGAAAGCCGACATGGTTGCCGTACTTGGTACCGGCCAAAGTGCGGGTAATGGTTTAATCTCGTGTGGTTTAGCCTGGGTTGGCCAAGGCACTAACGGTAATTTATACAGCTCAATGAGCGACCGTATGTACTCTATTACAGCTATTGATTGTGGCGCCACTACGTTTGTACACGAACTTGGTCATAACCAAGGCCTAGCGCACTCACGTAAACAAGGCGATACATCGGGCGGTGTGTATGTTGATGGTATGGGCCACGGCGTACAAAACGAATTTGCCAGCATTATGGCTTACCCGCACGTTTACGGTAGCGCAACGCAGTACGATTACTTCTCTAACCCTAATTGGAGCGTAAATGGCTTAGCCTTTGGTGTAACTAACCAAGCGTATGCTATTCGTACGGTTACCGACACTAAAACAAGCATTGCTAACTTTAAGTAAGTGATTTAAAGCAGGCTGTATTTAGCCCACTTATAATTATTTCCCTTTAGAGCGCATTTGCGCTCTTTTTTATTTGGCTTAAGGTTTGTTGATCTTTCAAGGTTAAGTCACTAAAAGCCTAAAAGTGCGCAGCTAATTAATGCACTACTATTTTTTGTTTTATAGCAGGCATTAACGTTTTACCGTTACCATCTGCTTTACTTAAAAGCTTAAGCCCCATTACTTTGGCAAGTACCGGGTAAATATCAAGATTATTTACCTTTTCAAGGCTTAGCCCTTGTTTAAAAGCAGGCCCTACTGCAATTAATGTAGCCGCCATATCATCGGTATAGGCATAGCCATGAGTACCTAAGTACATTGCTTTGCCTTCGTTAGTAAATACCGCTGGCGCATTAGTTTGCACAACAATATCACCCACCCGAGTGCCTTTATTGTAGTGATATGCTGCTAATTGCTCGTCGTTTAATACCGTATAACGCCCGTTTGCGGCTTGTTGCAAACGTTGTTTGTAAGTTGCAATTTGCTCGCTTGTTACAGCAGGCTTTGCATAAATAAGTAAACGCGGGCCGGTGTTTTTAACTATAAAATTATCGTTTTTAGGCAATGTAGATACATCAATACTTTGCTCTGGGTTTACATGCGCCATACCGTGATCGGATACAATAACAAGGTTGATCTCTTGCTCTAGCTTGCTTAAACGGGTTTGTAATTGGCCCATTAGTTCATCTAATTGTTTTACCGCATCGCGAGTTTGCGGTGCGTCTGGGCCAAACTCGTGGCCCATGCTATCAACAAGCGAAAAATAACTTGCTACAAAACGTGGGCGCTGCGCTTTAGGTAAGCTTAGCCACTGTATTATTTGATCAACACGGCCTTGGTACTCACTGTATTTAGAATAATGAAAGTAATAGTCGGGCGTCATACCGTTAAAGCGCGCATCCGACTCTGGCCAAAAATAAGTAGCCGACTTTAGCCCCTGCATTTTTGCTAAATTCCAAAGTGGAATGCCGTTTACCCACGTGCTATCGCGCATGCCTTTACCCATGCTGTAGCACTCGTTTTTACGGGCTTTATCACAAAAGTTATTATCTACAATGCCATGATTTACCGGCAGCAACCCTGTAATAATAGAAATATGATTTGGAAACGTTTTTGTTGGGTAAACAGGCATTAGCTTTTGCGCGCGTACACCTTTAGCAGCCATTGCTTTTAAATTAGGCGCGCCGTGTTTTTCTATATAATCCCAACGCATGCCATCTATTGATATAAGTACAATGGTTTGCTCTTTTGCCGCATATGTCGCTTGGCTGGTTAACACTAAAAGAGCCAACATCATGGCCTTTAAAAATACATACTTCATTACAAATACTCGCCTACATTAAAATGCGTTAAATACTGAAAAATATAGCTTTATAATACAATTGCCAGGCCTTAAATGATACAAGCACCTGTACCTAACTCGTCTAGATGTATATATTAACAAGTAAGTATTTAAAACGAATGACAACGCGCATTTACTTTGCCAGTCGTCACTACTAAGCAAGGACTCCGATGACTATCGACTTTAGTAAAAAAATAACCCCAGCGCGCATGTATCGCACGACTGCAAATTTACAGATGGCGATGGAAAGCGATCGCGGTCGTATAATTAACAGTGCAGCTATTCGTAGGTTGCAGCAAAAAACCCAGGTTTTTCCGCTAGAGCGAAACGCTGCGGTGCGCTCGCGCTTAACTCACTCACTAGAAGTACAGCAAGTTGGCCGTTTTATAGTACAGCGCATTTTTGCAAATTTAAGCTTTGAGCAACAAACCGAGTTTGGCTTAAAAGGGCTAGAACGCCCGCTCGAAAGCCTAGTAGAAATGGCCTGCCTAATGCACGATATAGGCAACCCACCCTTTGGACATTTTGGCGAAGCTGCCATAAATCACTGGTTTAATAATAATTTAGCTAGTGTTACACCAGCGCGCTGCCAAGAGCAAAATACCGGCATAGGGGTTATTTTTAAGCACTTAGCGCACGATATTTGTAATTTTGAAGGCAACGCCCAAGGCATACGCATAATTCATTCGCTACTGGGGTTAAACTTAACTTATTGCCAAAGCGCGGGCATTTTAAAGTACACCCGCCCCGCGGGATTAAACCCAAAAGACATACCACAAAATAAAAACTACTTAATGAAAAAAGTAGGTTACTACTACAGCGAAAAAACCTTTGTAGAGGCACTGCAAAACGAGCTGGTTATAGAGCCATACTGCCGCCATCCGGCAAGTTACATTATGGAAGCCGCCGACGATATTTCGTATTGCTTAGCCGACATAGAAGACGCCGTAGAAAAAGATATAATCACCACCGAGCTACTTTGTCAGCAGCTAAAAAGTGAATATAAAAAAGCCCTTATAAACCTAACCATTGACGACACCGAACACCTAAATTTTGTAGATAAAGCGGTAGATTACGCACTAGAGCGCGCCAACGCGCAGCCTTACAACTTTAATAGCGAATTTTTTATTTACCTACGCGTGGCCTTACTTCACCCGCTTGTAAACCACGCCGCTAAGCGTTTTATAGAGCACATTGCGCCTATTTACCACGGCGACTTTAACCAAGCATTATTAGAAGATAACAGCCACTTACATGCCGTTACTAAAACCCTTAAACAGGTGGCGCTTAAGCATGTGTTTTCTCACAAAGAGGTAGAAAAACTCGAACTACAAGGCTATCGCATAATTAACGGCCTGCTCGATTGTTATAAACCACTGCTACAACTTAACAGCGACGATTTTAAACGCGCATTAAATGGCGACTCACGATTATTAATCGAATCGCGTTTGGTTAAAAAGCTCTCTAAAAAGCACTTAAATAGTTATCAGCACGCCATAGATGCCATGCAAGAAGAGCCCGATCACTTTGCCGCTTACGAGTTTTACTATCGCTGTAGGCTAATTCAAGATTACATAAGTGGCATGACCGACCAATTTGCCTACGACGAGTACCGCAGCCTAATGGTGATTGATTAACGAGGGCGTGCTGTTGGGTGGTTTTTACTTATTTCACTAGGTTACAAACCTCACGCCGCGATTTAATCGCCCTTAGATTGAACAAATTTTCAATCCACAAAGGTCAACACGCCCTTAGTGCCTAGATATATTTTAATTTTGCGCTTAAAATCAAACTATTGATACTTAAGCGCCGTGTTTTATGATTATTAGACTCTCTCAACTTATTTTTTGCTTTGCTTTATTTTACAGCAGCCAAAGTGCTGCCTATAACGAAGCCATGTGTATTTTAATTAAGCAAGAAATGCAGCAGTACAGTAATAATAAAGCCAGTCAAAAGTTTCGTAAGGCTGCGCGTGACTATAAAAATAACTGTAACAAGCCTAAGCAAATACAAACAAAACCAAAACCTGTAGAGCCGCCAGTAGTTGAACAAGAGCCACAACCACTTGCCCTTACCCCCGAGCAAGAACAACAACTGCTTGAGCAAATAACTGCGGCCGAAAAAGCTATAAAACAAAGCGCAAGCAAAGCAACTACAAGCACTCAGCCTACAAATCAAATAAGCCAGCAAAGCTCAGAAACTAACGAGCCAGAGACTGCGCCAATTAATACAGTAAAGGATACGCCAAGCACACCTAAGGGTGAACTTGAGTCTAATAACAGCGAGTTAATACCTACAACTAGCCAAGCGCAGCCGGTGGCCACTGAAACCGCCCCAAAAGCAGCGCCTAAAATAGAGCCTAAAAAAGAGCAGCCAACGGTTAATACAACGCCCAAACCCGCACCTGTACTTATACCTGCGCCAGTTGCAGAGCCACCAAGTTCATTATTGTTACCAAGTTTGCTACTGCTTATTGTGGTATTAATTGGCGCCATGGTGGTTATACGTTTACGCCGCGCTAAACAAAATAAGCCCGAGCCGCCTGTTGCTCCAACGGCTACAGCCCCAAAAAATAACAACAAAAGCGCAGAGCAAGCAGCACCATCCAAAACGGCTCCAGCCCCAAGTGATGAGCTTTCAAAACCAGTTGTGCCAACGGTTTCGGTCCCGAGCGAGCCTGAGCCTGAACATGCAAGCTCTAATGCACCAATAAACGAGACAATTAACGAGCCATTGCCTGCCAATACGCAAGCCACAGAGGCTGAGCCAGAACAAGCTAAACCAGAACAAGATGCACCAGCACCTGAACCTAAAAAAGTAGCGCCAGAGCCAAACACCGCAGAGTTTGAAGCTGCCGCAAAAAATACATTAGCGCGTATTCAAAATGCAAAAGGCTTTGCAGAGCCCGAGGTAAGAGAGTTTAACCCAGACGCTCCTTCGGTTAAGCGCACGCGTAAGCACAAAGCCGCCGCAGTAGAACAGCCAAAAGCAGAGCCCGTTGAGGAAGTAAAACCACAAGAGTCTACTCTTATAAACGAACCGGCTGCGCCTAGTAACCCTATCACTGAGCCTAATACCAGCGCGCATCTGCATACAGCCGATAAAAACAGCGAGCTTGATCAAACCACGTTAAATAGCGAACACGACTTTAAAGAGCCCGAAATTCGTACCTACAATCCAGATGCGCCTTTAAAACCAAGTAAAGAGCCTGCACAAGCTACAGTTTCAGCAAAACCAAATAACGAACCCACGTTAGATGCGCCAATATCAACAACTCACCAACCACAGCCAGCTCAAGAAAAACCAGCGCAACCAGAGGCCGATAGTACGCCCAAGCAAAGTGATTCTAGCAACCCATTTGCAAACCTTTCGCTAGATGAAAGCTGGGACCCAAACTCAGATAAAAAGCCCGTGATTGAGGAAAAAAAGAAAGCGCCTAAATCACAAGCCTTAATAGAGGCAGAAGAGCGCGCTAAAAACATGCAAACAAAAGAATAGCCGAGCAAATAAGCTTGATATTATTGCTCTATACAAATAATTTTTAACGCAGCAAGTACGCGCTATTTAAAGATTAAATTGGTATTACTCAATTACCAGCACAAAAAAGCGGCCACAAGGCCGCTTTGTTGTTTAAAAATATAGAGCTGTATTAATGCGCTTACTTAAGCGAGCTATTTTAAGTATGGATTTAAGACTGAGAAAACGTTTTATTGCTACAAAAAATGCGCTGTTTAGTTGTTAAAACTAACTAGTTGTACATTGCTGTACTTTTAGCATCTTTGTATTTGTAACACAGCTAGCGCCAAGTTTGGCGGCTTAAAGTAATTAACTATTATTACGCTTAGTATTATTCGGGGGGCATGTTTTTAATATTTAAATCGTATTGTAAAATACCATCGTTATTAACCGCTACACCCGCTAATTGCACAGAGTGATTAGCAAACTCTTCAGACGCCGACAAATGCGCTAACACGCCGGCTATATCCTCGTGTTTAGGTTGGCCGTCTGTTGCCACAATGCCTGCATTACAATCGTTTTGCTTACACTCAAAGCTGTACAAAAATAGCGACTTTTCAGCAAAGCTGCTTTGCACTTTATCTAAAAACACTTGCTCTGACTGTGCTAACTCAAGCGTACTTTGAATTTGAGCAGCGCTTTCTAGCTCAGAGTATTCACCCACCTCTTGGGGAGTAATCACTATTTGCTCGGTAAGTGCAGTACCTTCTTTATTAGTTACATCGTGGCTACTTTGCATTGCTTGTATATCTACCACCAGAGGTTGAGCAGGCTGCACAGCCGTGGTGTTAGTTATTGAGTTGGGTAGATTATTTTGAGCCAAGGCGGTCAAATCGTTTTTAAACACGTACAAAGTTGCAGCAGTGATAGCGCATGCAATGAGTAATTTGTTCATAATACTTCCCTCCTTCAACCAATTTACGCAATACAATTAAGTGAAATGCTTTTTAAGTGTAGCCAATGTTAATATTATGTTTTGTTTGGGTGTGTACTGTCAATCTTTAATACTAGGCAGTGCAAATTAAAAGAACAATTTTATCAATGTTAATATTTAATGAACCACTGGTAAGCTCAGCGCGCCACATTATAATGCTGGCAATAGCTACACGCTCATTTTGCAACCAAGCAGCACGTTATTTATTTGTAACAAACTGTAAAAAGCAACTCTTTTTATGACCACACCTCAACCAATAAGTTTGCGTTTATTGTTACTAAAACTTAAATAAAATTACCCAAAGTAAATAACCGCATAATCAAAACCACACACAGCAGTTTTAATTTGCTAAAAGATGCAAAGATTACATAAAGAAAGGCACTAACATGTAGGCGCGATTTTATATCGCGCTTGTAGACGTGAGCTTGCTCACGTTAGAAACGCAGCTTCTCATTACTTAAAAAATTAACACCGTAAAAGCCCTGCTTTTAAACGAAAGCAATGTTCGTCTACAAGGTTACACCAAGCTTTGCCGTTAGCACTCGATGTAGGCGCGAAGCTTGCTCGCGCTCTGTATTTTTAGTTCCTTATTTCGCGTTGGCGATGGCAACCAAGGGGCGAATACCGCCGTATGCCCCTTGAAGTGCCCCGAGCATTTTGCGTTTTCCTCAAAGCCGAAATAGATATGAACGTAGCCGCCGTGTATTCGCCGCCCATGGCGAGGCCACAGCTTTAATTGCATTGCCTAAAGGGATTTAGGTACTTGAAATTTTTCGGGAACAAAATTCCGCCATGCAATCAATTAAGTCCTTTCGGGCAAAATGACGGGGGAATTGTCTTGGCATTAGCCTTTAAGTTTGTTGTTGGTATTACCGTTATGTATATTAAAGTTAACTTTTACTTTTTACCTTGGCCAGTAAGTTACCTAACTTATCTAGCTCGATTAACCAGCATCTCAAAGCTTTATGATACTCCCCAAAATAACGAACACAGTAAACAGCGGCTTGAAATTTTTAATCAGCAATTACTTAAGTTTAAGCAAACCGGCCGCTATCAAGCTTACTTTTATGCGTTAGATAATGGCGTTTATCAGCCCACAAATAAAGCCCAGGCCGACTAATCTGGCGCTGGTTTAGAGCTACGAGCTAGGTTTTAGCAAAAGCCCGCTGCCTTCTCATTTCTTCTTTATGGTTCATAAAAGCGCCAACCAATAAATGACCATTTAATCAGTCATTAAATAGCTAATGACTGTTTTAATAATCTTTAACTTATGTGAGGGATCACGCTTTCTAAGCGCTTTATGTCAATATCACTGATATTAGCAAAACGTTTAAAGTGCGTTGGCCACTGGCGAGTATAGCTTTCAACCTCTGCAATTATTTTTGTTGCTTGAGCCTTGTTGAGGCCAAAGCGTTTGGCTTGTGACAATAAATTATCGATACTAGCATATCGGCCATCATCACCAAGCCCTATGCCATGCTGCTTTGAGTTATTAATAGGGGTGATATCATAAGCGGGGCTCATACGCCACGTTTGCCCAGCAAAGTGATACAAAAATGCATGATTTCGGCTGTGATCATCGGTATTACCAATAAACACGTTAAATACCATTCGCTTGTAGAGCTCTGTAGCATCAGCAGCGAACTCACCTGTGTGGTGGCGAATAAATTCTGCCAGTTCACCGTAGCTATAGTATGTTGCTAAGTCGCTTATCGCGACTTTTGGTTTTTGTAATAAGCTATTGGCGCTTAAAAAGTGATGAGTTGGTAAGTCATCGCTTACATCAAAACGTTCAACTAACAGAACATCGCCATTTTCTGTTTCATGAATACGGGTATTTGCAGTGCGAATCCCCAATTCATTAGCCATACACATAGCACCATGCTCAGCCCTAGCTAAATTAAACAAATCGTCTTGACGATTAAACTTTGCTAAATAAAGCTTTTCATCAATTTTTACAGAGGTTTTAGGTCTTGCTCCCCCCATGCTTTGGCCAAATTCAAAGGCTTTTTTTGCTTCCTGTGAAATCGCTTTATTGGCGAGCAAATCGTCCTTTGCTTGATCTAACAAGGCTAAATCGGCTAATGTATTTTTATTCGCTTTATGTTTTGATGCGCTGCGCGACAAACTAAATACCAAGGCGCCAACACCATACCCAGACCCTGCGAGTAAAAATTCTAGCTCATTCTTTGGCTTGGTATTATGTAACGACAGTATAAGCTTACGCCCCCACGAATCAGCTCCCGCATCACTTAACACCCCAAACACACCTTTATTGGCAGAATAACTAACTATGCCAGGCTGTAATGGTAAATGCAGCGGATCGAGCGCAAACGCATCAGAGCGCGCAAGGTAACTTTTACCATAATTAAACTCACCTCGGCCAGTTTGTGTATTTAACTTAAAAAAACCACAAATTATGGGGCTGTCTTCTAAACCGTCAATAAATACATAAGCTTCAGAAGTCATCGTTAATCACCTGAGTTTTATTGCTTTTACGCTGTCTTGCATTATAACCGCCCACATCTGCGGCTAGCTCGTTAATTTCATCCAGCAATGAGCCTTGCAATTGAAGAACAACAAGGGCTTCAAACAATATATCGCTTTTTACTACCTCTCCTTGTTCAAGCTTTTGTACCGTGGAGCGAGATACACCAATCATCTTAGCGAACGTGCTCTGGGTATAAAGTAAAGTTCGATGCTGACGAATTAAATCACCCAAGCGACGCGCCAACTTTAATGCTTGTTCAGATCTCATAAATGACTACCTAATCGGTCATTAATAAACTAATGATTAGTTTAGCGGTATTTAATATGATTGCAATATTATTTAAATAGAGACGTAATGAGCTTCGAGGAGCGAACTTAAAGCGCCTAGTCCCTTTTGCGTTCCCTCTTCAGCGCAGCGCTTCATAACCTCTTTGTGAATAAATCACTTAAAACCATATATGCACAAAGAGAAGTGAATGAGGGTAAATGAGAAGACAGTAAACTATGGGTAACGAGCCGCGAGCAACGGGCTATAAATTCAGACTAACCCCTAGCGCCTTTAACCTATTCCCACCGTAGGCGTTAAGCTTGCTGACGCTAAAAAAGCTAGGCTTTTAAATTACTTTACTTTCATGCAGTGAACGCTGAACTACTTGATAACAAATCGCACGTTGCTGCTCTTGGTTTAAATTTACTTGTCGCATCGAAAGAATCGTTTTCACTATTTGTTTATGCGAAACAATTGGAAAGAGTGGGCGCTGTTTTAATTCGACAAACCAACCAGGAAAGCACAAAACAGGGAAAACTTGAGTGTTAAAACCCGTTGCCTCTTGTAGCCATTTGTTCACCCAATTAGCCTGCTTTTGGGCTTGTTCTAGCGGCTTACTTTCAAACCAAGAGGGAAATGCTAAATGATTATTCTCAAATTTAACTTTGTAATTTGTATCGTCTTTTATTCGTTTATGCCTGCCCTTTGTTTCAATAGCAAAAATACCATTTGGCCCTACCACTAGGTGATCAATATTAAACCCATCTGCTTGTATATCATGAAACACTTGGTACCCATGTGACTGTAACTCTATAAGCTCCGAGGCAACGGCAAGCTCCGCATCTCGTCCAAGTTTAAGCTTTATCAAAAGGTTTGATTTAACCCAAAGCTTTCTTGCTACATAAACTAAACCCAATGCAATTAAAATAACCAAAAAGTAATTTAGCTCGCCGCTGGCAAATACTTCAGCAATCCCTTTAATGGCAAAAGGCATCATAACGATTAAAGCAGATAAAAAGATAAGCCCTATTACATCAACAATCTTGTCATTTACTTGCTCACTAAGTGTTTGTGCAGCAACACGTTTAAGCTTTTTACGATCTACAGGTAGTTTTGCATTTTTTTGATGAAGCCATATTTTGAGAAACAAAACGCCTAATAAGGAATAAACACTACCTACAATAACTAAAAGGCTTAAACCTTGGTTTAATAAATCATCCATGGGGAGTTCCTATAATCACAATGTTTACGTTATACCTTAAACGGATACATGTCACACTAGTTATGTCTATTTTAAGTCCAATATAAAGTTTCTGAAATCGAAACTTTTTCTTTTTAAAAGTAATCAAATCATTTAGTCTAAATAATTTTATTATACTGATTTTTAAGGACTAAAATGATAAATGAAATAATAAGTGAAGCTAACAGGTTAAAGCAAGAAGCAGGTCAAGACCTATCCGACCAATTAGCATTAAAATTCGGAGAATTAAAATGTGAAGGAATAATAAAGCGATTTAAGAAAAGTGTTAATTTCCCACATTCAAATTACCAATATCAAAAACAATACCTTGCGAATTTTCTAATTGAAACATTAGATGATCAATATATCGTAATTAATAGCAGTACATCATTTAGAAATGATCGATTCAAAATACAAGCATATGATCTAGAAGGTATAAAACAACATTCGGCTATAGCTGAAAAAATAATTGCCTCAATAATGCTTTATCCAGATGATCAAGCAAAGAACAAAACATTCAATGCCTTTAAAGGCTTGCTAGAAAATAAAAAAGCTTATACTCCTGCCACCCACACACTCCTTTTAAGTGAGTTCATAGAGTTTTTAGAAAATCATAAAACAGCAACTGAAGAGGAGAAAGAAAAAGAGCAAAAAGAAACTGAATTACAAAAAAATCAAGTAGCTGAAAACATAGCCAATTATAATCCTGCTAAACTAGGGAGCTATTATGGGCTGAAAGGTAATGCATTTGAAAAAGAGATAGTACATAAGCTAAATGATACTCAGCTTCTAGAGAGTTTTAAGTTATTCAACAGCACCCCAGATAAAATTTTCAACTTAGTGATAAAAACCTTATTAGCTGATAGCCATATTTCACCTAATGAAATTATCAAGATAAAGGTTTCAAACACTATTACCAAATTAAAAAATGGTGGGAATGCTAAAACTGATCTTGTAGTAAAATTGACTACACAAAAAGGGGCTTTCG
Organism: Pseudoalteromonas sp. A3; assembly: GCF_025942345.1. Lineage (NCBI taxonomy): Bacteria > Pseudomonadati > Pseudomonadota > Gammaproteobacteria > Alteromonadales > Pseudoalteromonadaceae > Pseudoalteromonas > Pseudoalteromonas sp. A3. Next base: position 23,734 of record NZ_JAPCKL010000018.1, on the reverse strand, counting down.
AAGCTACTATTTCAATTAAAAATACTACGCAGAGCAGGGTGTCTTGTCATGACTACAAAGCTACTGACTTTATTAGAGTGTTGGACCCTCAAAATATAAGACTAGCTTACTACCTAAACTTATTTCAAAAAAGTGGCTCCGATAAGGACTTCATTAAAAACCTAAACGAAAATGACAGCGTAAGGGAGTTCGAGGAAATACTTACTCCTTATAAACAAAAACTAATGGAGTGGGTATTAACAGGTGCCCATGATTCGGAAAATCTAATCGAGCCAAAACTTCAAATTTCACAATATTTACTTATAAATAAAAATGGCACTATAAAAATGGTAACATTTGAATCATATATTGCTGAGTTAAATACTAATATAACTAACTTAAAATATGGGCTACCGCTTAGTTGGACTTACCCATCAAAGAACCGAGGAAAAAGAATACAATTAAAATTACCCATTTTGATTTAATCTTTCTTTTTCCTCTAATTGAGAAAGGGATTTCTCAATGCTTTTTGCGATTTCTGTAACAACTTTAATCACTACAGAGTTACCCATTTGTCGATACATTTGTGTTCTTGACACAGGAAAAACAAAATCTTTGGGAAACCCCATCACAGCTTTGCACTCGTTAGCACTTAATAAGCGAATACCTGTTTCACCGCCTCTAACAAAAGTTCCTGTCAATCTTTGGATCTTATGATAAGAAGAGACTAATGTTTTAATATGCCCCTTTGAGTTCTTATCGACTATTGTTGGGCGACCATCATCTTTTTTAAATAAGTAAGATTTTTGAAGATGCTCTGAAATAGTATACCCACTTACATCTTCCTCAATAAAATCGCCTATATCAGAAGAGATCATTGGAGGAATAGGAAAACTAAAATCAACTTTATCTAGAAAAGCTACTAGATAGAAACGTTTTCTATTTTGCGGTATACCAAAGTCCTTTGCGTTCAAGAGTGTATGATGGCAATCATAACCTCTCTTACTAAGCTCTTGTAAAATCACTTTTAAAGTATTGCCTTCATCATGGTTAACAAGGCCTGCAACATTTTCAAGGAAAACAACTCTTGGCTTTTTTGCATCTACAACTTTTACAACTTCGTGAAACATTGTCCCTTGTGTTGGATGTTCAAACCCTTGCCTCTTTCCGATTGAGCTAAATGGCTGACATGGAAATCCACCACAAATAATGTCATGGTCAGGTATATCCTCAACATCTATTTTTGTAATGTCACCAAAAGGCACTACGCCATAATTTGTGTAATAAGTATATTGAGCATGAGGGTCAATCTCTGAAGAGAAGACACACCCACCTCCAATTTCCTCTAAAGATTTACGAATACCACCTATTCCAGCAAACAGATCAATGAACTTAAATCGGCTATTCTTATTTTTTTCACGTTCTATAACATGTGTTTTTACAGCAAGCTCAAGATGATTGACCTTAAGGTCTTTAGGTTTGTAATCGGTATAAATTTGCTGCATGTAAAAATCTCAATACTAGATAACGTTAATTAGGAGGCGATACTTCTAAAATATTTAGACCGAATCATACACGTTACCGTTAAGAGCCTCAATGAATAACAAAAAATACTGTTTATCCATACAGAAATTTATTTGCCGCAGTTATTAAAAAAGCCAGGAAACGCATAACTCGCACTTATAAGTGATCACCTATATGTGCGATTGCTATTTGAGGGCTCTCTTCGTTTAAACGGTTAAAAAAGCCGAAGTAAATACGATTAAAAAAATAAGTACCATTCCCGTTAGAGTTGTCGACTCTTTCAAGCTTATAATGATACTCACAATTTACGTTTTTATATTCAACATTATTAATATAAAAATCTCTCTTAAGAGCTTTTAGCTTTCTCTTATTTTTACCACTCCCTTCTGGTGTTACTGAAAAAGGCAAAGCTGCATTAAGGGTGTGTATATTAGAATGAGAATTATACGGAATGACTTTATATGTGTTCATATAATTAAGGCAGTCTGTTATTCCCTTTATAAATGACTCATAACCTCCTTCGATTTTTCTAATACTATCGAACGTTTTATGAGCAGCATGACCTGGATTGTCTAAAAATAACAAGTTTCTATATACTTGCACAAATGCTTTAGCGTAGTCCTTATGACTTCGCGTATTTTTTACTAGTACTTCTGAGGAATAATGAACTAAACACTTCTCGGTCGTTATGGTACGTTCTGGTTTATTGGTCAACACTGAGTCTATATTAGAAGAATATAAAGAAAGCCAAAAACCATTATAGTATGGAGGTTCAGAGTCCACGATAGCCTTTACCGCAGTCTCGTTTTTAGAAATCGTACTGGCTTTACTCATTTGCTGATCATAGATTAAACTCATAATAGCTCCAGCATCAATAGAGTCTACTTGTTTATAAATATCTATGGCTGCACGCTCATCGAAGTCGTTAGACTTAAAAAAAGTTACAAAACCTTTGTCCATCTTGTTTATCAAACTCGATACAACTTTAAGGGAATAAACTACATCATTTTCTGGTAAATTAAAGTCAAAGCTTTCTGGTGTAAAACAAACGCCCGCTTTCATGAATCAACTTCCTTTATTTGGTAATTCACTTTTACCAGTCATAATAGTAAATAAATCTTGTGCTTGCTGATCGAAAAAGCCTTCAGGCCAGGCAGATAGCTTCCCATCCTTACTGATTAAAATGAGTTCTACTTTACTTTCAAGTTTACCTTGTGAAATATAATATAGAGAGAAGATCGAAGGGTCGAACTCTGTATCTGTTTTGGTGATTACTCTAATTCCATTTAAAAGGTGATCACTATGTGTTTCGATTATAACTTGCACACCAGCCCTTGCTGTTAGTGCAATTAATCGCCCTAAATAACTTTGACCTTTGGGGTGTAAATGAGCCTCAGGGTTTTCTATTATCACAACGCCTCCTTTCTTTGTGTAAAGCAATGCAGTAACAATTGATAACGCATAGCTTATACCAAAGCCAACATTTTGTGGTTTAAGTGAATCGTGTCCATTTTGACCAAAAACATTAACCACTGTTGAAGCTTCTTCAAATAACCTTGAAGTTACAGAAATGCCGGGACTTATCTCACTCATCCATGCATCGATTTGATTATGCAAAGCTAACTTGGGCTCATCATGATGTATCCGAGGATCTGATATACAATCTTGAGAACTGGTTACAGAACCTACAAATAGACGCCTTGAGCTGAGTGTTTGGGATAAGAACTCAGCTGTAAATTCTCCTTTTGCACCCAACCAATCCTTGTGAAAGCGATTAGACTCAGTGATATCAAAATTACTTTTAGGACCAAAACGTTCAGCTTGTAAATACTGAAAGTTTTCCAATAATTCATTGTATGATTCTGAAGAGTCTGTACAACTATCTGACATTCTTCGTAAACGATCATTAGCCAAATTTTCTTGAGTACCTCGATCTTCATATCCCCAACATTTTAGAACTCCATCAATAACTAATTCGATAGATAATTTTTCATCTTCAGCGAATTTATTTTGTATATCTTTAATAAAACCAACTTCAGTTAAACTACCATTTAGCGTAACCTCTTTAGAGAACCGTGATTGTAGAGGTATTGACAATGCTTGAATCGCAGTACTTTTCCCCACTGAGTTTGAGCCACAAAAGACTGTTAGTGGAGTAAGAGTAAAAGTTCTTGATTGATAACACTTGAAATTATGGAGCTTTATTGTGTTAATCATTAGTTTATTTCCTTATAAAGTGGCATTAACTCAATATCCAATCCTGTACTTTGCTTCAACATTTCTCTAAATGCAGCAAACCGATATCTAACAGTGACACTTTTCCCAGTAGAAGTGCTAATAGAATAAAGAAAACCACGACCTTCTTTTTTATAGATGTCTGACTCCCATTCAGCAAAGTCTGTTGAGTCATTTGCGATTGCTTCATAAAGTATATCTATTAAATCTCCACCTGATTGAATAACTTGAGCTTTTTGATGAAGATCTAGCTGGGAGAAATAAGTGATAATTAATTCAAATAGTGGTTTGCTAATCGGTATCTTACGGGCTTTTTCGGGAGTTTTCTTGAAGGCATACTCACCAAAAACCGCTCTAGCTATTTCTAGGCCAGTTAAGAACTTTTTTGCTATTTCAAGGTAGGCTCGACTATCTGGCTTAATAATAGCTTCACCATTATCAATTGCTTCTGAGTTTTCTAGGCTTAATTTGTATGTGTTCATCAAGTCCATAGATTTAGATAAGAAGCTGTTATATTGGTTTTGAAATTTCTTATAACCTTGCAACATAAAAGAAATCGCAGATAAACATAACTCCATATCTTTTTGCCTGTCTGATTTGACTTTGTCCTGAGTAGCTAATCTAAATTCAGGACTTGCAGCTAAGAAACGTAAAAATTTGACGCTACTTCCTTGGTTTAACGCAGAGCGAATCTCCTGGTCACTAAGTTTAACACCATATGTATTAATCCTATGAAAAAGCTCAACAATAATGTTGTCTTTATCTGATGCCATATCAATTAAGTGGGCTGTTAAAGGGTATTCTCTAATTTTCCTCTGCTGGGCTCTTTCCAATTCACTAAACACTTTCTCATTAAATTCATTTAGAACTTCTAACCCTTCGAGTGGAAACTCACCGCGCATGTAATCATAAATAGTAGTGATTCTTTGAAGGCCATCTACGATAATCCAATCACCATCAGGTTTTTCTGCAAAATAAAAAACAGGCAATGGCAAACCCATCAGAATAGATTCAATTAACTTTGATTTTCTCAATCTAGGCCACACTCTATCTTTTCTTTGAAAGTCTGGCTGTAATTCAATTTCTCCAAAACTTAATCGATCATAAATAAGTGAAACTACAGGCGTAAGTTGCCTTATCTTCGTTCTACCTGTACTAACTGATCTGTTACCATCTTCACTTGAATCGCTTGAATCACTTGAATTTTCAATACCCGTTATAGTCTCATCATCAAGTAAATCACCAATTGATTTACCAGTTTGATTTTCAACTTCGTCTTCATCATTGCCTGCACGTTGAGCTATACTACCATCAAGTGTAACAATAGAGTTGATGACTTCTTGATTAAGCTCCATAAGCTTGTTGAGTGAGCTTGCAACAACTTCTATTTGAACATCTCCGGGGTATTTTTTAACAATTGCGTCAAAAGAGCTCTTTAGCGTATTGAATATACTAATTTGGGAATCAGAAATTTTTTGATTTGAAAGACTAGTATAGTTATCTATTTTTTTTCTAATTATTCTAAGTTCTGAGGTAGGAAGTTCTGACAGGTTACCTATTTCGCTAACTGGCTCATTGCGAAGTAAAAGGTGCTTCCTATTTTTATATTTAAAGTGTTGGATGTATGGTAAATGCGCGAAAATAGTTTCAGGTTGATTACGACTACTGCCGCCGCCATATAGGGCTTGATCAACATTACTAAATCCCTTAATTGTAAGCTCACTCCATATGTCTTCTAACTCTCTAAAGGAACGAGCTGTTCCTTTAGAATTTGGGCTATTTGAAACAAAATATTTACCAAGATTTTTGTCTATAGATGTTAAATATATAGAAGGAGTTTTTGGATTAATTGAACATAGCTCTTTATCAATTAATTTTTCCATATCGCTTAAGATATCTTTAAAGAACATCCCTTGGCCTTTATAATTACTTTTGGTATCAATAAGTTTAGCACAGCATGATTTATATATGCTATATGGAAACATGGACATTGGACCCCACCTAAAGATAAAACCAAAATTCAAAATAACATTTGAGAGCTATACCCTTATTTAGTGAATTAACTAACTAGATCTATTTACCTATAATTTAATCCTTTAATTGTACAGTTCAGCACTTGCCGCATAAATCACTTAAAATTTCACTCCTAAAAAGCTTCACTTTCCACGCCAGCAAGCTACGCGTCTACAAGTTAAAACGCGAGGTAAATTCCCGCCCTCATTCATAAACACCAATCTACCAACACACTCCTACCCCCCGTGATCACACCCGAAAGTTATAAATTGATGAGTAATTACTTGCATGGATGCAAGTTAAGCCGTGACTTCGCCATGGATGGCAAATACACGGCGCTTACGTTCACATCAATTTTTAACTTGAGGACACAGTGTGATCCTCGGGCGCGCCGTGGGATTCCAAAGGGTGGACGGCGGTATTCACCCTTTGGTTGCCGCCAGCAATCTGGCATAAACCTCGAATAGAGGTTATTAAATCCCTAAAGCTCTCACGTAAAAAACCTATTTTGAAAGCTTCGCTTTTAACGCCAGCAAGCTGCGCGTCTTGTATCTACACGTTAAAACGCGATATAAAATCGCGACTACAAAACCACTTGTTTAAAGCGTGCGAACGTTCGCATGCTTTCATCTGCAATCATTACCTCGTAATCAGGGTTTTGAGCGATTAGCTCATATTGCCCGTTTGGTAATTTATTAACTTTGCGCAGTAAATACTGCCCGTCTCCGCTTATATCGTCTCGCTCTATCGCGACTATTTGGCCGCGAAGTGATCCGGCTCTATCGGAAGTTATAAGCTCAAGTAACAATAAGTCGCCATCAAGTATTGGGTGTTTACCGCCATTCATAGAGTTACCCGAAGCACGTGCTAAAAAGTGTACGTTTGGGTCAAGCTTGCCCGCGCCAAGTGGCGCGTCTAAATATTCAACATCGCTGCTATCGCCAGTTTTAAAATGCCCACAGGCAACTTTAATATTAGGGAAGTACGGTAGCTTTAATGCTTCATCAACTGATTTTAAACTAATGGCAGGTTCAGCAACTTGATTTAGCTCAGGCTGTGGTGCATTTGGAAACGTAAACAATTCTGCAGTTGGTTTTGCTTGTTCGAAATAGTCTTTATTGGCAATCCATAATTTAGCGCTGTTTGCTTGCGCTACTTGGTAAGCCCAATTGCTTACAGCGAGAGATTTATCGGCATCGCAATGAAAATAGGCACTTAGCTCATTACTAATAGTTTGGCTATTAACGACCAAATTTTGGTTTTGCCAGCGTTCACGGTGCTGCTGTGCGGCTAAAAAGTCGCGTTTGTTGTTATTACATTTGCGGTGCGCGGCCACAAAATTATGGCCAAGATCGTTTGCATAGCGGGCAAACGGTATAAAGTGATCAACCTCAACATCGTTTTTCATTGGCTTTTGGCAATAAAAACAGGTGTTTGATTGCAGCTCTACTAAAACAGGCTTTGCCTTGGTAAGTGCATTACGGTCTACCCCAAATAAAAACTCTTGCAGCTGACTTTGCGGGCCAATAAGGGCTTGGTTGTGCTTTATACTTTGAATTTTTTGAAGCCATGCATTTTTAGCCAAGTATACAACTAGGTCATAAAAGCGCCTAAAGCAGCTAGCTATACCTGCATTTAACGTAATAAATTGAGTGCTGTTTGTATGTGGGTATAAAAAGCATTCTTCTTGTTTGGCGAGAATTTGTAAGCGCCAAAGCGGCCCTGATTTTAGTGTTGCCATAGCAGCATTAAACGTGGGCTTATAAAACGGGCTTTGCTTAAGCTGGCGAAAGTTACGTATATTGTTTTGCTGGCATTCAAACAATACGCTAATTACTTTTGATTGCGCGCCTGTATTTTGCTTAAGTAAGGCGCTTTCGCCGGTGTGCTCTGACGAAAACGGCATTGCATGATGCCAGTATAAGGTAATGAGTTTATCGGCAAGGGTTGGTAGCTCTATTACTAATTCACTTTGCTCAGATAACAGCGGTTGCTCTACGCATACATCGGCAATAGCGTGTAAAAGTGCAAACTTGTAGGTAGCGCTAAAATCGCCCTCAACCAGCATGCGTTGTATGTACGCTATAAAGTCGAGCTGTTGCTGCATTGCGCTAATCATAAAATGGGAGCAGCCTTTATTATGGCATTTAGCCATACTTCGCTTTCGCGCCCTGGACGCTGATCAACACTTTGCCAGTGCTTAATTATTCTTAATTGCGTGTGTTGATTTAGCAAATTACTTAATAACTGCTCGGTTAAATCGGTGAACTCACGGCCATTATGTACACGCTCTTGCGTGCCATATTTAAACGATACATATAAAACGCCATTGGGTTTGAGTGCATTTTGCAGGTTTAAAAATACTTGAGGAAGCTCGGCCTTTGGCACATGTAACAAACTAGCGCAGCACCAAATGCCATCGTATTTATTAACACACTCAAGCTCATGAAAGGTTTTAACCTCGACCAGTTGTTGTAAGTAACTGCTTGCAAGCGCAGCAAGCGCTGGGCTTGCATCAAAAGCCGACACATTAAAACCTTGGCCTTTAAAATAGGCAGCATCGCGAGCTGAGCCACAACCTGCATCTAGCACATGGCCATTTTGGACAACATAAGGTAAAAACTCACGGTAAAGCGCCGACATATCAACATTAAGCGTTGAGTCGCTAAAGGTTTGTGCATGTTGGTTATAATAATTTAGTGTGGTATTGGGCACTGCTTATACCGCTCCTTGGCTTTTGCGAGTTTGCAACGTTAATGCTGCATTCATACTTGTTTAATCTACAGGAACAAGCCGATAAATTAAAGAACTTATAAGTAGGTTTTTTTAGCTTAATACGCTGTTTGTATTGAATTTAGCAATAATTATCTCCTTAAAACCTTAACCCTCTCCTTTTTAGATACATTTTTTTACAACTTTAATGATTCCTTCACCATTATATTATTTTGCTAGGTTATACTGTTTTAATAACGTACAAAAAAGCTTACCTCAGAGACTTAATGAATAAATTAATAACCTTATTATTGTGTGTGTTGTTTAGTACCTCTTGGGGTGTGTTTGCCTGCGAAAGAACGCTTAGCGTTGCCTCGCATGATGCTTTTTGGCCGCCGTATGTAATGGGCATTAGCGGCCAGTTACAGGGTAAAGAGGTAGATGCATTAAATATAATTTTTAAAGACTCGCCTTTTTGTTTTAAAATAAAAATGCTGCCTAATTCTAAACGGGCTTTTACCGAGCTGCGCCATGGCCGAATAGACATAGGCTGGGCGGCAAGTTACACCAATGAGCGGGCTAAATACGTTCACTATACAAAGTCCTACCGCACTGAGGTAATGCGTTTATACGAAAACAAAAACAATCAACACAAGGTTAAAAACTTAGCTGATATTTTTAACCAAGGTTTAACCATAGGCGCTAACTTTGGTAGTTATTATGGCGAAGAGTTTGAGCAGTATAAAAAAAGCCATAAAAAACAAATAGAATACACCAGCGCAACCAGTAAGCGCTTTGAAATGCTTAATAAGCAGCGTATAGATTACGCAATAGAAGACGAGCTAGTAGGCAATTATTTAAGTAAGCGTGGTAACAGCTTAATGAAAGCGCCAACTATACCCGCTATTAATAAAGACCAAATACACTTAATGCTGAGCAAAAGAACAGTTACGCCTGATGAGGTTAAAATTATTAACGCGCATATAGCTAAAAATAAAGCGGCACTTAAGGCGCTGTTTGAATGAATGTTTTAAGCTGTACGCGTGTGTTTTTATTGATGTGGGTAACGTGTTTGGGGTTATTTAGCGCTAAAGCCCAAGCATGCGATAAAACCATTAATGTAGGCACCAACGAGCGCTACTGGCCGCCGTATGTGGTACTAAAAAACAATACGTTAACGGGGGTTGAAATAGATATAATTAAAACCATTTTTAAAGACTCCCCTTTTTGTATAAATTTTACGTTATTACCTAACTCCTTACGCGCCTTAGAAGAGCTAAAACACGGCCGTGTAGATTTAATGTTTGCAGCAAGTAAAACCCGTGAGCGCCAAGCTTACGCCCACTTTAGTTTGCCTTATCGCGAAGAAGTAATGTTGTTGTATAAACATGCTGGCTCAGCAAGTATTAGTTCGTTAGAGCAGTTATTTAAAAAGGGCTTAACAGCCGGCGTTAATCGCGGCAGCTTTTTAGGGCACACGTTTAAAGCGTTAAGCGATAAATATAGCAAGCAAATAGTACTTACCAGCGATGCCGATAAACGCTTTGCTTTATTAAATAAAAAGCGGGTAGATTTTGTAGTAGACGATTCGTTAGTGGCGCACCATTTTGCTAAAAAATACACGGCTATTTTACCCGTTGAGCAAGTAGCGCCTATTAACGTAAATAATGTGCATTTTATGATGAGCAAAAAAACGATTACTTTAGAAGAAGTTAACACTATTAATGCGCATATTGTAAAAAATAAAGCGGCGCTTAAGGCGTTATTTAAGTAATAATACCAACCCACATTAATACTTAATCATTTTCAGGGGCTAAATGTGTCGCTATCTGCGTTAAAAAATTCTCATTTAGAACAACTAAATAGCGAATTTTTTGCCTTGCTATCAACACGTTTATCCATCCTCAAAATAGATCACTTAATTATGCGGATTGGTATAAAAGGACGTTTTATGAAAATGTTTCTGTTAGCGTTTATAGTTTTGGTTGCGCAATTTAATGTGCTGGCATGTACTAAAACGCTAAAAATGGGCACCAACGAAACCAACTGGGCGCCCTATTTAATTAAACAAGGCAATGCCTTTGTAGGCGCAGAGGTAGATACGGTTAACGCTGTTTTTAAAAATTCGCCTTTTTGTATTGAGTGGGTTTATTTTCCGAGCTTATCGCGGGTTCAGCAAGAGCTAAAAACAGGCCATATTGATATTACCTTTGCAGCAAGTTATACAAAAGAGCGCGCCGAGTACTCTTATTTTACTGATGTGTATCGCGATGAAGTTATGCTGCTTTATAAGCATGAAAACGCCAAAGATGTAATTAATTTGGCGGCACTTTTTGAACGTGGCTTTATTGTTGGCGTTAACAGAGGCAGCTTTTTTGGCGCTGAGTTTGAAAAAATAAGAAAACACTACCCCAACCAAATAGTACTTACCGCGGATGCAAATACGCGCTTTGGTATGCTTAACAAAAAGCGAGTTGACTACGTGATTGACGACTCTGTTGTCGCAAAATATTTTGCTAAGCGCTACAACACCATTTTGCCGGTAAAAACGGCGCCAGCTATTAATGTTAATGGCGTACATTTTATGATGAGTAAACAGTCGGTCACGCTTGACGAAGTAGCTGTAATTAATCGCCTTATTAAAAATAATAAAGCGGCCATAGAGCGTATTTACAAACCCTATTAACCCGCGGCTTTACACTTATATAGATTCATAACCCAACGTGCTGCCATTTTAGGTATGTATCTTTTACCTTTCATTACCATGGGGGGATCTGTATAATTCGCCAGCTAATTTACCCTATTGCTTGGTCTTGTTTGTGGCGTTTTGCTGCAGTTGGCCCCTGTCAGTACTCATTCTAGGACTAACTTTTTGATCTCCACCGCAAATATTACGATGCAGTTTGGCGCAGAGCCGTTGTTTGAAAACATTTCAGCTAAATTTGGTAACGGTAACCGTTACGGTTTAATTGGCGCTAACGGCTGTGGTAAGTCGACCTTCATGAAAATTTTAAGCGGAGCGCTTGTGCCAAGTGCGGGTAATGTGTCGATTACGCCAGGGCTTAAAGTAGGTAACCTAAGCCAAGACCAGTTTGCGTTTGAACAATACAGTGTTGTAGATGCCGTAATTATGGGCGACGTAGAGCTTTGGAAAGTAAAGCAAGAGCGCGACCGTATTTACTCATTACCCGAAATGAGCGAAGAAGACGGCATGAAAGTGGCCGACCTTGAAAGCGTTTTTGCCGAAATGGACGGTTACACAGCCGAAAGCCGCGCGGAAGAAATACTATTAGAAGCGGGTATAGATAAAGAGTTTCATTATGGGTTAATGGCAAACGTTGCCCCAGGTTGGAAATTACGTGTGCTTTTAGCGCAGGCGCTGTTTGCAAACCCAGACATACTGCTACTTGATGAGCCAACCAATAACTTGGATATTCATACCATTACGTGGTTAGCTAATGAGCTTAATAAACGTAAATGCACCATGATCATTATTTCGCATGACCGCCACTTTTTAAATTCGGTATGTACTCACATGGCCGACATTGATTACGGTGAGCTGCGTATTTACCCAGGTAACTACGAGAAGTTTTTAGAAGCGGCAGGCTTACAGCGAGAGCAATTATTAGCCGAAAACGCTAAAAAAAGCGCTGAGATAGACGAGCTTCAAGACTTTGTTAACCGTTTTGGTGCTAACGCGTCTAAAGCTAAACAAGCCAGTTCGCGTGCTAAAAAAATGGATAAAATTAAGCTTGATGAAGTTAAAGCGTCAAGCCGTATGAGCCCATCGTTAAGTTTTGACGAAGGCAAAAAAATGTACCGCCAAGCGCTTGAAGTTAATAAACTTGGCCACGGTTTTGATGGAGAAACATTATTTAGCGGCGGCGACTTTTTACTAGAAGCTGGCGCGAAGCTTGCGGTTATTGGCGAAAACGGTGTGGGTAAAACCACCTTTTTACGCTGTTTAGTAAACGAGCTTAAAAGTAATGAAGGCGAAATTAAGTGGTCAGAAAACGCTAGCTTTGGCTACTGCCCGCAAGACAGCACAAAAGATTTTGATAACGATTTAACGTTATTTGATTGGATGTCGCAATGGCGTACAGCCAAGCATAACGATTTAATGGTTCGCGGCATGTTAGGGCGTTTGTTGTTTACCGCCGACGATTCAAACAAAAAAGCGCGTAACTGTTCTGGTGGTGAAAAAAACCGTTTGTTGTTTGGTAAGCTAATGATGCAAGACGTAAACGTACTTGTAATGGACGAGCCAACCAACCACATGGATATGGAAGCCATTGAGGCGCTAAATAATGCACTTAAAGATTTTGCGGGCACGCTTATTTTTGTAAGCCACGACCGCGAGTTTGTATCATCTTTAGCAACACGTATTATTGATATTAAAGACAAGCAGGTCATTGATTTTCAAGGTACGTTTGACGAATACCTAGCAAGCATAGAAGAGAAAAAAATCGCTTAAGTTGTAGCAGCGATTTTATATCGCGTCTGTTTTAGGTTTAAGTTTTTAGGCTTAAGCTTTTAGGTTTGAAAAACTAAAAATAGAGCCTAAACCATTTTAAAAAGGTGCTGTTTAGCGCCTTTTTTTGTGGGTGTTTGAATAGGTGGGTGCGCATTGTTTTTGTTTAAAAGTGATTATGTCGCCACAGAGAAGTGAAGAAGAGCAGAAGAAGCGATTAACCAATCCCCGTGTTTTCCCTGTGTAGCGCGAAGCGCATTTGTGTCCTCGGTGGTGGTATTTAACTTACAATTAATGAAAAGCAGCACATCAACCCTGAACAAGCTTGGTGCCCACAATGTTAACATTAACACCGGAGCTATACCTAACCTTGTAGACCCGCAGCTTGTTGGCGTAACGAGCGATAGCGCGTAAATATTATACCAATACAATCACAAAAAGATGTAGAGGCGCTTCGCTTTAGAGAAGCAACTAGCAACTTGCGCGAGCAAGCTTCGCGCTTACAACTTTCACTCCTCATTTTCTCCTCATTTTTTTCTATTTGTGCAATACATCGTTTGAATAATGAGATACTTTGCCTTTCGTATGAACAAGCTTCGCGCTTACAAGCCAAATTAACCACCGAGAAGAACAGAAGAAGTGATTAACCAATCCCCGTCTGTGGTTGAATTAATGAGTAGCAGCGGCTTTATGCCGCGAAAACATTTAATACCAAACGCGAGGTAAGCTCTGCTACGTGGTTAGTTCATAGTTTTTAGGTGCGTATTGTTTTTGTTTAAAAGTGATTATGTCGCCACCGAGAAGAGCAGAAGAAGAGCAGAAGAAATGGCTCACCAATCACCGTGTTTTCTCTATGTAGCGCAAAGCGCATTTATCATTTATGTCCTCGGTGGTGGTATTTAATTTACAATTAATGAAAAGCTTTACATCAACCCTGAACAAGCTCTGTGCCTACAGGCCACGAACTAAAATTTAGACAATAAAAAAGGGGAGCTATTTTGCTCCCCTTTGTGCCTATAATTTTGATTTATTTAAGATCAAATCTGTCGGCGTTCATTACTTTTACCCATGCATTTACGAAATCATTTACAAAACGTTCGTTGTTGTCGTCTTGTGCGTAAAATTCGCTTAGTGCACGTAATATAGAGTTTGAACCAAACACTAAATCTATACGTGTTGCGGTCCATTTTATGGTGCCTGTTTTACGTTCAACAATGTTGTAAACACCTGGCTCAGACGGTTTCCAGTTATTGGCCATGTCGGTTAAGTTTACAAAAAAGTCGGTAGAAAGCGCACCTACGTTGTCGGTAAATACGCCGTGTTTGCTGCCTGCGTAGTTTGTGCCTAACACGCGCATTCCGCCAAACAGTACGGTCATTTCTGGTGCTGTTAGGCCCATTAACTGGCTACGCTCTAAAAGTAGCTCTTCTGGCGATACGCTAAAGTCGCCTTTAAGGTAGTTTCTAAAGCCGTCGTGTACTGGCTCTAACGGTTCGAACGACTCGGCATCGGTCATTTCGTCGGTTGCATCGCCGCGCCCTGGCGCAAACGGTACTGTTACATTAACACCAGCTTGTTTTGCAGCTTGCTCTACAGCAGCTGTGCCACCTAATACTATTAAATCGGCAATACTGATAGGCTTAGCTAAACCTGCTTTAAATTTTTCAAGGGCGCTAAGTACGCTTGCTAGGCGCTCTGGCTCATTACCTTGCCAATCTTTTTGCGGAGCTAAGCGAATACGCGCGCCATTTGCACCACCACGGCGGTCTGAGCCACGGTACGTACGTGCGCTATCCCACGCTGTAGTAATTAAATCAGTTGCGCTTACGCCACAATCAAGAATTTGTGCTTTTAGCTCGCTAATTTCATCATCAGATAGGGTGTAGTCAACCGCTGGAATTGGGTCTTGCCAAATTAGGTCTTCGCTTGGTACATCTTTACCTAAGTAACACGCTTTAGGACCTAAGTCGCGGTGCGTAAGTTTAAACCACGCGCGGGCAAACACATCAGAAAAATACTCAAAGTCGTTGTTAAAACGTTCAATAATTTTACGGTAGATTGGGTCTACCTTCATGGCCATATCGGCGTCGGTCATCATTGGGTTTAAACGAATTGAAGGGTCTTCTACATCTACCGGCTTATCTTCTTCTTTAATGTCTACAGGCTCCCATTGGTGCGCGCCTGCTGGGCTTTTAGTTAGCTCCCACTCGTAATTTAATAGTAAGTGACAGTAGCCGTTATCCCATTTTGTTGGGTGGGTAGTCCACGCGCCTTCTAGACCCGACGTTACGGTATTGCGACCAAAGCCGCCTTCTTTAGTGCTGTTCCAGCCTAGGCCTTGCTCGTGTACGTCGGCCGCTTCTGGCTCTGGGCCTAAGTGCTCAGCTTTACCGTTACCGTGGGTTTTACCTACCGTGTGACCGCCTACAGTAAGCGCTGCGGTTTCTTCGTCGTTCATTGCCATGCGAGCAAATGTTTCACGTACGTGCTGCGCGGTTTTTTGCGGATCGGGTATACCATTAACGCCTTCTGGGTTTACGTAAATTAAGCCCATTTGTACCGCAGCCAATGGGTTTTCCATGGTGTCGGGTTTTTCTACGTTGTCGTAACGCTCATCACTCGGTGCTAGCCATTCTTTTTCTGCGCCCCAGTAAATGTCTTTTTCTGGATGCCAAATGTCTTCACGGCCGCCCGCAAAGCCATAAATTTTTAGGCCCATTGATTCGTATGCCATGTTACCGGCTAAAATAAACAGGTCGGCCCACGATAGTTTGTTACCGTATTTTTTCTTGATTGGCCACAATAGGCGGCGCGCTTTGTCTAGGCTTGCGTTGTCTGGCCACGAATTTAGCGGCGAAAAACGCTGGTTGCCGGTGCTTGCGCCACCACGGCCGTCTGATAATCGGTACGTACCTGCAGAGTGCCATGCCATGCGGATCATTAAGCCGCCGTAATGACCCCAATCGGCTGGCCACCAATCTTGGCTATCGGTCATAAAGGTTTTTAGGTCTGCTTTTACTGCGTCTAAATCGAGAGATTTGAATGCTTCGGCGTAGTCGAAGTCTGTGCCGTAGGGGTTTGATTTTGTGTCGTGCTGATGAAGAATGTCTAAATTTAGAGTATTTGGCCACCAATCTGTGTTTACTTTAGAAATAACTGAGTTACTACCGTGCATTACGGGACATTGACCCGCTTTAGTGCTGCTCATTTTCAGCTCCTTACTTTAAATGAAGAGTTTAGCTATTTTACTCAAGCCCCAGCGCTTACATTTAAAGTAGCACGCTAAGGTTTATTAATTTTGCGCATAATTTTTATTTACTGCTCAAACAATATAGACTCCTAATATTACATTCGCCAGCGTATTAACTTGAATTAAATCGATTGAAACCATTGGTTTAATGAATACAGTTTAAACACCACAATTAGTGTGATCGGATTAAATAGATAACGCGTAATAGTATGTGAAGGGTTTGAAAGTGGCTTTTAATTAAGCGCACATTGGAATACCCCCCTTCACCATGAAATTAAAGTTGTTTATAAAGGTGCATTACTAAGCCCAATGCACCTTTACTTTATAACTTATTGAAATCTATTTTGAATAATTAAGTAAATGTTCAGATTAACTTGATTATTATGACCACTCACTCCTGTTATTTCCCTGCGACAATTTATTGTTGTTTTAAGCAGTTTTGCCAGCCCACATTGGGCTGGCTTTTTTTTGCCTAAAATTTAGAATCCTTTAAGGCTGTGTGAACAGTTGTATGATTTTGTTAAGTTGTTTAATGTTCAAAGCCAACACGCCCTAGTGCCAATAAGCCTTGCATGTTAAAGTGCGATTAGTCACTAATAATTAACTAGGCGTACCCATGCGTTTTTATATAACTATTCTATTTGTTTGTTTTGTTTCGCTTTTAAATACTGTTAATGCCCAAGAATCTGCTGCACCAACAGAAGAGCAACAGCAACAAGCGTTAGCGCAATTAAATGAGCCCATGTATAAACCGCTTTTAGAACGCTATATTCTTGATGAGTTAAAAGCCGTTCGCCAAGACCAACAACAATTACGCGAAGATGTAACAAAACAAGTTACACACGCCCAGTTAGATACCGCAGACAGAGCGCTTATTTACACCACCGACACTATTAATAACGTGTTTTTTATTATTACTGCTACGGCCTCTATTTTGGTTTTAGTAGGCTGGAACTCGCTGCGCGATGTTAAAAATAAAGTAGAAGACATAGTAAATACGCGTGTCAGTGTGATCACTGACGAGTACGAAGATCGCTTAAAAATTCTTGAAGAAAAACTGCGTGTACGCTCAGAAGAAATACTCAGTAACCAAGAGCGTATATCGGTCACTAACGAGGTGCACTCGTTATGGATGCGCGCAAACCTAGAAAGCGACTTTGCAAACAAAATAGAAATATTTGACGAAATTTTAAAACGTAAGCCAGAAGATGTAGAAGCCATTGCCTATAAAGCCGATGCATTATTAGAGCTAAACGAAACAGCTAAAGCCATTGAGTTATGTAACCAAGCCATTGATATAGATAGCGACTACGGCTATGCCTACTGGCAGCGTGCGTGTGCGTATGCACTTACACACAAACATGCCGATGCATTAGCCGATATAAAAATGGCTCTTGAATACTCGCCAAACTTACGTAATGAGCTACTACACGAAAGTGCATTTGCCAGCCTACACGACAACGACAGCTTTAATACCATAGTAGCGGGTAGCTAGAGTTTTGTAGGCGCGTTATTACCGTAAAGTGCGAAGCCCACAATAGCAGTAGCAGCGGCTTTATGCCGCGAAAAAAATTCAATATAAAACGCGAGGTAAACTCGCTGCTACGTAGTTAGCTCATGCTTTCGTTTAAAAGTGATTTTGTCACCACCGAGAAGTGAAGGAGGAGAACAGGAGAAAAACTGGAGAAATAAATCACCAATACCTGTGTTTTCTCTGTGTAGCGCGAAGCGCCTCTGTGCCCTCTGTGGTGAAAAAAAAGTTAAGCCAATTATTCACAAAGAGGTTAAGAGACGCTGCGCTTTTAGAGCTAGAGAATAATTGATTTAATAAATGATCACATAAGTAAGAATTCGGCCTACAAAACAGTATTTGAATTTAGTGTTAGACGCGCACTGCTTTTGTTTAAAAATGATTATCTCACCACAAAGAAGTAACTCACCAATGCCTATTTTCTCTGTGTAGCGCGAAATGCCCTCTGTGGGGCAATTAATGAGAAAATACGCATCTCCCTGAGCAAACTAGGCGTCTACAGGCAAAATTAGCTACAGGGTAAAACTTGTATTCAGGCGTTTATAATTATCGTTTAAAGTATAAATCGATGGCTTTGGTGAGGAGTTCGTCGAGTTGCTCTTCGAAGGTATCTATATCAATTTCAAAATGGTTTAAATAGGCCTTGGCTTGCACTCGCGATAGGTTGCGGTTTTTTACGCTGTATTGACGCTCATCTTTTTGTTTATCAAAACGTGGTAAAAACAAAAATTGCCCGTAATAAGGTGATTTAATATGCTTGTTAGCATAACGACAAAAGTCTTCTATGTGATCTGCGCCCTGCGGCCCTAAACACCCTGGCTCAACGCGGTACATTAAGCGAATTTTTTTGTCGTCTGCTAACTGCATAGTATGCCTTTTATAATTATCTAAAAAATAATACGCGGATTATTTTTCCGTCTTTTATTTGGTAGCTCGATACTAACTCAGAGCGTTTATCTACCACGTTTTCGTCTGTTGAACAGGTTTCTGATAGCTCGTGGTCTATTACTATGTCGCCGTGCACAATACGCTTTATTGGCGAGCTATTAATACACTTTAATTTTTTAAACATTAAGCCATAACGGGCTATTAGTTTTTCTTTTCCTTTAAATAATAGCTCATTAGGAAAAATATAAAACTCTACATCTTCATCGTACATACGAATAAATTGTTCAATATTACGTGCGTTATAGGCTTCTACTAGTTGCTCTACAACAGCAAGCGACTCGCGAGATTGCTTAGCTTTAGCTTGCTGCTTAGCGGTTAATGCCTCTTTGGCTTGCGTTACCGCTTTTTCTGCCTCGGCCACAGCTGCTGCTTTTTCTACTTTGTTTTTTGGTTTTTCTACCGGTTTTGGGGTTTCGCTACCCAGTACTTTTGAGTCGTCAGGTTTAGTAGTATCTACTGTTGGCGTTTTAAGCTCTGGGGCTTGGTACTCAAGCGTGTTTAACTTTTCATCTTTTGCTTTTGTTGGTGAATTGCTGGCTTGAGTAGAGCTTGACGCTTGCTCGGTACTTTTTTGCTCTTCTTGAGTCTCTTCGGTTTGCTCTGCTGCATAACTGATCAGGGCAACAGTGGCAATAAGCGAGGCAAAAATAATAGATAACGATTTCATAACTTTCCTAATATGAACATATAACGCTGTTAATGCTGCAACATAACAAATTTGAGCGTTTTCGGGTAGCAATTAAATGATTGTTATACACTTTACCAATACTGCTCAACCGTTATGTGCCCTGGGTCTCTGCGACGATTTCGTTTAAAGTTTTTGTCTAAAAGTAACTGTGTGGTGTCTTTTACCATTTGTGGGTTACCGCAAATCATAAATTGCGAATTACTCGGGCTTGGGGTTTTAGAAGCTTTACTAAATAGCTCGCCGTTTTGAATTGCTGTAGTTATACGCCCTTTCAGGCCTTGCTGTGGCTCCTCACGGCTTACAACCGGAATGTAGTTAAGTTGTGTAGGGTGTGCGTTTATTAGGGTGTGTATTAGATTTTGATAGCTTAAATCGGTATTAAAACGTACGCCGTGCACTAAATTAATCTGTGTGTATTTTTGCCATACCTCTTGTTGCTGCAAAATAGATAAAAACGGCCCTATTGCAGTGCCTGTACTTAGCATCCATAACTGCTCGCTTTGCGGTATTTCGTCTAAGGTAAAAAAGCCTGTGGCACGTTGCTCTATTAATACAGTGTCGCCTGGTTTTAATTGCGCCAACCTAGGCGATAATAAGCCGCTCTCTACATTGATAAGGTAAAATTCTAAATCGGGGTTATTAGGCGCGTTTACATAAGAGTATGCCCGAGCAATACGTTTATCGCCCTCCATAATCGAGAGCTTAGTAAACTGCCCTGCTTTAAATGGCTCTACGCTTGCGTTTACTACCAGGCTGAAAAGTGTATCGCTCCACCATGTTACTTTTTTTACGGTTGCATCTACCCAGTTAGACATAGTCAACTCCATAGCTTAACGGTTAAACAACAAAAACAATAAATGGTTGTAATTTATACACTAGCATTAACTTAGTAAGAGTGACACTGGGTGTAGTGACTTTTTAAACGTAGTGCTTTTACTTTGGGTAACATTGGTTTGTTTAAAAAAGATGAGTAGCAGCGGCTTTATACCGCGATGAAATTAATACCCCACGCGAGGTGAACTCCAGCTACGCGGTTAGCTCATGCTGTGCAGACGCGCGTTGTTTTCGTTCATAAGTGATTTTTTTCACCACAGAGGAGTGAAGGAGAAGAGCAGGAGAAATGACTTACCAACCCCCATTGTTTCCTTTGTGTCTCTGTGCCCTCTGCGGTGCAATTAATGAGTAGCAGCGGCTTTATGCCGCGAAAAAATTAATACCAAACGCGAGGTGAACTCCAGCTACGCGGTTAGCTCGTGCTTTGTAGACGCGCGTTGTTTTCGTTCATGAGTGATTTTGTTACCACAGAGAAGTGAAGGAGAAATGTTACCACCCCCCATTGTTTCTTCTGTGTAGCGCTAAGCGCCTCTGTGTACTTTGTAGTGGAATTCATGAGTAGCAGCGGCTTTATGCCGCGAAAAAAATTAATACCAAACGCGAGGTGAACTCCAGCTACGCGGTTAACTCATGCTTTGAATGCGCGCATTGCTTTTGTTTAAAAGTGATTATGTCACCACCGAGGAGTGAAGGAAAAGAACAGGAAAAATGCCCCCCATTGTTTCCTCTGTGTCCTCTGTGGTGTAATCAATGAGTAGCAGCGGCTTTATGCCGCGAAAAAATTTAATACCATACGCGAGGTAAACTCGCTGCTACACGATAAACCCTATTCTCTAAACACGTCTTAAAAGTGGTTATGTCACCACCGAGAAACCATAAGAAGTAATATAACCAGTTCCCATGTTTCTCTGTGTAGCGCGGAATGCATTATGTGGTTAAATTAATAAGGAAATACATGCAGCCCTATAGACGCACAGCTTGCTGGCGTTTTAAAAGCAACGCTTTTACCTAGGGGTTACATAGCTCTTATTAAACTTTAATTAAACGGAGTAAATTTCTGTAAACTTATTTAGCTTTAACTATAAACAATAGATTAGGATTAACATTTCTCTAATGCATTAAACATTAAGTGAATATAAAATTTAAACGCTTAAAGACTTAAAATATTTGGTTCTGTTCGTAATACGATTTTGGAGAAGACAATAAGAATGAAGTTATTATAGAATGAGAGGGGGCCATACGCTATGAAATTATAACTCTAACTCCTGAAAAGTGTAAAACTTAAATAATCACCACAAGCACTATATAAACCAAATAAACATTATAT
Organism: Pseudoalteromonas sp. A3; assembly: GCF_025942345.1. Taxonomy (NCBI): domain Bacteria; kingdom Pseudomonadati; phylum Pseudomonadota; class Gammaproteobacteria; order Alteromonadales; family Pseudoalteromonadaceae; genus Pseudoalteromonas; species Pseudoalteromonas sp. A3. Next base: position 2,222 of record NZ_JAPCKL010000018.1, on the reverse strand, counting down.
AAATTAATTTATACTCACTTAAACAATAAAATTAAAATTACTTTTATTAATATAAAAAGCAAAAAAAGAAGTGATAAATAGAGTTTATAAAGACTATTTTGTAGACAACTCAACTTCTACGTTTATATGCTCGCCTAGGCTAGAAAGATCTTTACTTACTAAATATTTAACTAATAGAAGAGTATTTTTGAAGTCTATCTCACGAAATTTTAGCATATGTTTTACCATTAATTTAAAATAAACATAGCAATGAGAGTTGAAAGTTTTCTTTAAAATTTTTCTTTGCTCTGAATCTAATGGAATATTCTCTAAAATCATCGCTGTTGCCAGAGCTTTACTTCCCATAATGTTACATGAACCTACAAGGTCCCAGCTTATGTTCGAAAAAAACATATTTACACCCTTGCCGCATTTTGTGATGTCACAAGGGTAGTATGCAACTTTATCAGCATTAGAACACAACAATAGCCACATTAATTCATCTTCACCTGCAAACCTTAGTTGGTCGCAAAATAATACCTCTGGAAATTTACTCAGCCTGTACATAACTGTCGATGTTTGCGATAAATATTTATTGTACATTGACTGGATAATAACAGGTGAATCTATTAAAAATTTAGACTCGCCTACTAAAAAGTGGCTTAAATCGCGCTCCATTTCAGGAATATCAGTATTCCAATTAGAATCATAGAAGCCATCTCGATCTGTATTGCCAAAATAAAAGCTAGCACCTAAGTCGAAGGCCTCTAATGCTAAAGTGCTATGGCTTACACCCCATTGATCATCCGAGTCTAAAAATGCAACATAATCAACTATATTGCAAAGCTTAGTTTGAATATATTTTAATGCTGTATTTCTAGCTATAGCTGGTCCAGAATTAGTTTTATGGTAAAGGCTAATTAAATGTATATTTTTTGGTAAAGTAGGCAGGAGTGCCAATTCTTCAGAAAGTGAAAGAGGAGAACAATCATCAACAATAACAACATAGTAAGTTATTTTACTTAAGCTTTCTTGCTCAATTATAGACTTGAGAGATTTTAACAATATTCCTTTATCTCGTTGATAAAATGGTATTACGACCCCTATACTATGCATAATAATTCCTATAAATCATCCATGTATTTAATCAATTCACTTAATTATTTGCACAAAGCCAAATTAATTATTTTTGTATGAACTAATTAATATTTTTATATTAAGTTTGTTATTTAAACCTTTAACGATTAAAAATAATACTAATTTTTAACCGTTGAAGCAATAAAACATTGCTAAAATAGCGATAGTTTTTAATTTATTGCTAGCAATCAGTAAAAAATGATTAGCTTAATAAGAATAAAAATTATTTTATATTTATTCTTATTAACTTTAATTTCGGTACAGCCACCCAATAAAGTAAGCAACTAAACTGAAAACTTACGAATAAAAGCTATTGTTCACTATACTAACTACTAGCTAATTTATCCATTGCAGTTAACGGCATAATAGTAAAACCTTGGGGACTAAATACCTATAAATTATTTTCCCATTCTTACAAAGGGACACCATCATGAGCTTAGTGGTTATTTGGGGTATAATTTTAACCCACAGCCCCCTGCTGCTTGTAAATTTATAAAGATTATTAATAATACCTAGAATCAAATGGTCTATCAAAGAACTTCTTGAATAATTTTTTATAGGTTGCTCAAATTCCTTACTGTCAATAAGTATCTATTAGCTTAGTTGCTTGTATCCCCTCTTCTTTCCTCCTACAAACGTATATTAGAAGCTGCAAAGTTTTATTGTTACGCTTCAGCGAGTGTTAGGCATGGCTGTGACAGACCTGAAGCGATACTTTTTACTATTAGTGGGCTTATACGATGTAAATTTGTTGTGATGCTTACAATGCAATCATTGAAAAAGTGAAGATGCTCAGGCAAATGGTAGTAGTGCAAATCAACTCTGAGCAAGCTCTACGTTTACAATATCAACATTAACACCTAAGCTGAGCCTTCCCCAATATCCGCAAAGCTTGCTGGCGTTTTAAAAGCAACGCTTTTACGCTAGTGTAAGCCCCTTTGCTAAAGCCATGAGGGACTACCCTTCTAGCGTGAGCAAGCTCAACGACTTGTATCTCTCATTTTAAGCTTCAAGGTCGTACTTAACTTACTTGGAGCTTAAACGCTTCTTGGTTTTTTATTACACCAAAACATATATGGATGAGCTTTCTCATATTCGCACACACA
>NZ_JAPCKL010000017.1:0-58761 GCF_025942345.1 Pseudoalteromonas sp. A3 | reverse complement strand
TTTTCTTAAGTAAAACCTAAGTAAGTTATTGCTGTTGGTCACTCAGTTTCAATTGAGACTCTAAATTTGTTTGCCTCACTACCTAAGTAGCTTGGCTGTTAGAACTCAATCTGTACGAGTGCCCACACAGATGATTGCTTTATATTGTTAAAGAACGTTGCGACGTTGTCGCTAGGGATGCGTATAATACATCCTTTATTTTTCGAGTCAACACTTAATTTTAAACTTTCTTTTTAGAAGATTTAAAACCGAAGTTTTACTTAACTCTCTGAGCCGTTGTGCCTTGCTATGCTTCAGCGTTTCCCGTCTCAGTGGGGTCGCATTATAGGGAGATTCGAGCGAGGGTCAATGTTTTATTTCAGCTTTTTGACAAATAAATGAATTTAGTATGAAACGCATACAAATAAAGGCCTGCGGGCTGATTTTAGATTAAAAAACGCGCATGTTAAGTCGCTATTTTACAGCTAATATTTGCGCGTTAGAAAAAGCAGTACATTTAGCAATCACTGTACTGCTTTGTTGGTTTTAATTTGCTGCAATTTGCCATACAGCTATAGAACCTGAGATCTCATTACCGATTATAAGCAGTGGCTCGCCTGTCGCACTTTGTTCGGCAGGTACAAACACCATGCCTTCGGGTGCAAGGTCGCCGGTTATATCTGCCCCTTCTATTACACCACGGTTATAAAAGTAATCTTCAAATTGCACATCGTAAGGGTTGGTAATATCGTAAACCATAATCCCGCCCATGCGCTCAAGACCTATAAAGGCAAAAGTGCGTTCGTCTATCGTACCTATTGTTAGCGCTTCGGGTTCTGCGCCTTTATCATCTGAGCGTGTGTCACCTTCGTTTTCATCTTCATTGTTATTAAAGGCTTCACCATGAACCGATGCGGTAATACGACCTATGTCATCGCCTGAGTCAAATACCACCAGCCCATTACTGTCCCAAATAGTAAATGAGCGTGCACCATAGGCATAAAGCGATTCGTATTGACCGTCGTCATTCGTATCACCTTTTACAGTGCTTACCTTCAAGCGGCCTATATCGTCATCGTCGTTATTTAAGTAGTCAAAATTAGCTGCAAGCGTTAAATCTTCAACGCGGCTTTCATCTATATAGGCAAGACAGCCATCATCTTCATCGTAATCTAGGCCGCCCTTTGCTGTGCAGTCTGCTTCATCTGTTACATCAAAGAAGTACTCGCGTGCATCACCTTCATTTGCCGATACTATAAAGTTTGCGCCTTTCCAGCTAAAGCTTGAAATTGTATCTGGCTGATACATACCATAAAGCCCTGGGTACGATTTAAAATTAACACCGCCGTCTTTATCTGATGCATCTATTTGTAAATCTGACCAGTCTTTAAAGCCTAGCGCTTTTAGCTCTACGCTATTATCTTCTAGGTTAATAATAGCGAGACCGTTATTTTCTTGAATTGATACGTAGGCATAGTTGTTATCTTTAGAAATGCTGACGTACTCAGGCTCTAAATCCATAGCTACTGTCGTATTTATTACATTTCCGTTAATAGTGCGCCCTGTAGGGTTAGCAAACACAAATCCATCAGATTCAAGCTCAGCTTGCTGACTATTGTAAGTAGTAAAGTCAATATTAGTTGCCGTATCAGCTACTACACCTTCTACTATATTAATTATGCTCACAGAGCCTTCTGGGTCGATACTGTAATCGCCATTAGGTTCACCTTCGTTGGCTACAACTACTTTTGTACCGTCGTGGTTAAAAGTCACCATGTCTGGTAAAAAGCCCGCTGGTACATTTTTTATGAAGGCGGGTGTATCGCCGCTTATGTCGTAAAATGCAATTTGACCCGCTTCGCCCACATTTTTAGCAGCCATAGCCACAGCTAGCATTTGGTTGTTTTCATCTATTGCTATGCTGTTTGCATCGCCTGGGGTGTTGTCGTTTAAGGTAAGGGTAATGGTTGATGTTAGGTTAGTTGCACTCACTATCCCTTCGTTATCTTGAACAAGGGCCGCCGTATCAAAGGTGTCGGCGGGTATAATATTCACTACTGCTTCATCACCAGAGCTGTTAATGGCGTAAATCCACTTTTTAGATGCTTGATATGCGACTATTTCGGCTGCACCTTCGGGGCTTTGGGCATTAAGTACAGCGCGGCCTACTAAACTGATATTTAACGCAGAGTTTGCATTGGTGCCGTTAGTACCATTTTGACCCGCTGTGCCTTGCTCCCCTTGGATACCTTGCGTGCCGTCTTGGCCGTCATCTCCATCTAGTGAGCAACCCGTTAATATTGATATGAGTGAAAGTGCTATAAGTGACCTTTTTAACATTGTTATTTTCCTTAGTGTGGTATTGAACAAAATAACAACACACAGGTATGACAAAGCTATGGCACTTTTAATAAAGCTTTTTTAACTTAAAAAACGAGTTTAAATGCTAAGGGGCACACAAGAATAAGGCTTACTGTATAACCTAATAATTTATAAGGCTTGGAATAGCTATTTTGAGTTTTAACACCTATTAAAGGCCTTAAAATATCAATACGTGTCACTATTAATGTAATAACCGCGCAAATACACCATGTACCAATAACAACCAAGAGTGGTTCAATAAAAGAACCTACCTCTAAAGGCTGCAAAACAAAACATAGGATTATGAGTACACTTTGGTGCAATAAATAAAAAGGGAACACCCAGCTATTAAATGTTTTTAAGTAATTAGTTTTAAAGTTTAAAAAATGCTGTGCGAGTGCAAGCATGGTAAGCACTCCCAGTACTCTTTGAATATTGTATATAGTAGTAAAAATATAACTAGGTAAATCAAATACGTTTTGGTAAGCCATTAATATGTATATACACAGCAGGGTAAAGCTTACACATAACACCCAATAATAGTGTTTTAGGCTCGCCCAAAAATAATCGTGTTTGGCTGACAGATACCCTATAAATAGAAATATAAAGCCGTTAGCCTCCCTTACAGCATCTCCTTCTAAGTAGTTATGTGTAAGCAACATGGCTATGACTAATAAGCTTACCAGTAATGGCAGGCTCACTTTACCTAACTTGAGTAAAGGCATAAAAAAAGGGAGTTTCATGAATAGTGAAAATAAAATAATGATAAGCATAAACTGCCAAAGAGAGCGTAAATACCATAAATGATTTACATCTACGTGCGGCCATACCCCAGACTGGTAATTAGCAAACATCTCATTATTAATATCTAAAAACGCTAAGTAGAACTGCCAATACGTTATGTCTATTACGCTTTTTTGCGACATTTCTGCATACAACTGAAAGGGAACTATTAACCATAACCCCACCAGCAATGGTAGTAATATAAAAATAGAGCGATTTAAAACAAATAACGCATTTGATTTAACACCTCTCACTTTATCGAGCATAAAGCGAAGTGCTACTCCAGATATAAACCAAATCAGTAGCATTCTCCAAGGAGCAAACACCAACAAAAAATACTCTACGTAGTGAGATATATAAGTGCTTTTAAAGTGAAAGCCCCAGTTTTCGCTGTACAACATGCCAATGTGATAAAAAATAAGTACAGCAAACGCAATGACTCTCAGCCAATCAAGAAAGTAATGGCGGTTTGTTACGTGTAATTGTTTATTCATGCTAAAACCAATGTATACCTATTGGTACTAGTAAGACTTAAACGACTCGCAAAAACTATTCATAAGTGCTTATATTACAGGCAATAGTGATAAACGGTGGTATTTAGGGATAAACCCACCACATAAATATAAGCACATACTATGAACCTACAACACTTTCAGCGTTTTCAAACCTTATACGCATCAGTATTACTGTGTGCTTACGTATTAATTAATAATACCGTAAATGCAACAACCCAAATCATGGAGGTAAAAAGATCAGGAGATTTACCATTTTTAATTTGGGAGCCATTTGTATGGGAGTATTCAAGCGCGTTAGGATCTTTGCTTATGTTTCCGGCTTTAATTTGGTTTTTGAATAACACACCTTTTAAATGGCATAAAATACCTGCTTCATTGGGTATGTATTTTGGCGCTTCAATTGTATTTAGCATGTTACATATTGCTATTATGGTAGGCAGTCGCAAGCTTGTATATTTAGCTTGGGGTCGCTCTTATGATTTTGGTTTGAGTTGGTTTGAATTAATATACGAATACCAAAAGGATGCTATAAGCTTTATATTTTTTATTGCGCTCATAAAAGTATATCAATATGTCGTTCAGCAATTAATTGGGGAGGCATCTTCTATAGAAGAAAGCGAGCAACAAGCAACACCCACTCTAAACCGTTTGCTTGTAAAAAAGCATGGTAAAGAGTTTATTGTAAAAATAGACGATGTTGATTGGCTTGAATCATCGGGCAACTATGTAAACTTGTATATTGGCACGTCTATTTACCCTTTAAGAATGACCCTAACAGCACTAAGTGAGCAACTAGAAGATAAAGGCTTTTGCAGAGTCCACCGCAGTCATGGTGTAAATCTAGATAGAATAGAATCTATAACACCGCTACCTAGTGGCGATAGTGAAATAAAACTAACTACAGGTAAGATGCTTAACTTATCTAGGCGCTATAAAGAACAGTTTAAACTTCAACTGAAATAAAAAAGGCTACCTAAGTAGCCTTTTATAATTATTTTTTAACCGGGCGTTTCCAGCCCGTTAAATTACGCTGTTTAGAACGTGCTATTGCAAGCTGCTCATCTTCAACGGTACTGGTGATCACAGAGCCTGCACCTACAGTTGCTGTTGCACCAATGTTTACTGGGGCAACAAGCGATGAGTTTGAACCAATAAAGGCGTTATCACCAATAATGGTTTTTGCTTTATTAACACCATCGTAGTTACAGGTAATAGTACCCGCGCCAATATTCACTTTTTCACCAATTTCAGCGTCGCCTAAGTAACTTAAGTGGTTTGCTTTAGAACCCTTACCTAAGCGGGTTTTTTTCATCTCTACAAAGTTACCAATGTGCGAGTCTTCTTCCATAACCGCACCAGGGCGCAGGCGAGCATATGGGCCTAGCGTACATTTAGCCGCTACGCTTGCATCTTCAATTAGGGTATTCGCTTTTATTACAACGTTATCGCCTATGGTACAGTTTTTAAGTACGCAGTTAGGGCCAATTTGAACGTTATTGCCTAGGGTTACATTACCTTCAAAAATAACGTTTATATCAATTAATACGTCTTCGCCTGTTTTAACATTGCCACGTACATCAATACGAGCAGGGTCGGCTAGGGTGGCACCATTTAACATTAACTCTTCTGCTTGCCATGCTTGATAAGCACGCTCTAGGCCTGCAAGTTGTACGCGGTTGTTTGCGCCTTCAACTTCCATTGCATGATCGGGCTGTGCTGAGGTGATTTCTACACCTTCACTGTGCGCCATAGCAACAATATCTGTAAGGTAGTATTCACCCTGCGCATTATTGTTAGATAGATTGCCTAACCATGTTTTTAAAAGCTTGCCGTTAACCGCCATAATGCCGGTGTTTACTTCGCTGATAAGTAGCTGCTCAGCGCTTGCATCTTTTTGCTCAATAATACCTACAAGCTTGCCCTCTTCTCGTAGCATACGGCCATAGCCATTTGGGTTAACCAAATTAACTGTTAATACCGCCAAACCATTTTTAGGTGTTGCAGCTAGTAAGCGCTCAAGTGTTGATTGCTTTGTAAGAGGTACATCACCGTATAAAACAAGTACAGTGTCGTCATCATTAATATGAGGGCTTGCTTGTGCTACTGCGTGGCCAGTACCAAGTTGTTCTGCTTGCAATACCCAGTTCACGTCGTTATCGGCAAGTTGTTGTTGTAATAGTTCGCCGCCATGCCCGTAAACTAAATTAGTGGTGGTTGCACCAAGTGCCTTTGCGTTATCTATAACATGCTGCACCATAGGTTTACCTGCCACTTTATGCAGTACTTTTGGTAGGGCAGAGCGCATACGAGTACCTTTACCCGCAGCAAGAATTACTGTTGTTAGAGCCATTAAAACAATTTCCTTTTTCCGTTGTTTTAGTGAGGAGTTAATGAAAGTAGCTTAACTAGATTACGCATGTCACTCCATGTATACATACTCAGCCGTATTATAAAAAATAATGGCTGAATCTATGATAAACAAACTATTCATAATAATTACACTTATTGTAACCAGCTTTGCTAACCGATATAAGTGTAAAGCCAAATTACAGGCACAAAAAAGCCCACATAACGTGGGCTTTTAAAACCGGATAGGCTTACTTTTTACGTAATTGCTGAATTACGCGAAGTTGTGCAATAGCTTCTGCTAGTTGCATAGCTGCTTTTTGATAATCAAATTCAGCTGCTGACGCATTAGCCATTTGGCTTTCTGCGTCACGCTTAGCTTGCTCTGCGGCTTGCTCGTCTAGGTCTTCACCACGAACAGCTGTATCAGCAAGTACGGTTACTATGTTCGGTTGAACTTCTAGTGTACCGCCAGCAATATAGATCAGTTCTTCTTCACCATGTTGCTTAACTAAACGTACCATACCAGGTTTAAGGGCAGTTAGTAGTGGGGCGTGACCGGCATTAACACCAAGCTCACCTTCACTACCAGATACTTGAATCGATTCAACTAGACCAGAGAACAAGCTCTGCTCTGCGCTTACTACGTCAAGATGTACAGTCATAGCTGCCATACTACCCTCCTAATTACATGCTTTTAGCTTTTTCTTGAGCTTCTTCGATAGAGCCAACCATGTAGAACGCTTGCTCTGGAAGGTCATCAAATTCACCGCTTAGAATGCCTTTAAAGCCAGCAATTGTGTCTTTTAGTGAAACGTATTTACCTGGCGCACCTGTAAATACCTCTGCCACGAAGAATGGCTGAGATAGGAAACGCTGGATTTTACGTGCACGAGATACAAGTTGCTTATCTTCGTCAGAAAGCTCGTCCATACCTAGGATAGCAATGATGTCTTTAAGTTCTTTGTAACGCTGAAGAACTGTTTGAACGCCACGTGCTGTATCGTAGTGCTCTTGACCAATTACTAATGGGTCAAGTTGACGTGAAGATGAATCAAGTGGGTCTACCGCTGGGTAGATACCAAGTGATGCGATATCACGTGAAAGTACTACTGTTGCATCTAAGTGAGCAAAGGTAGTTGCTGGAGATGGATCCGTTAAATCATCCGCAGGTACGTATACCGCTTGGATTGATGTAATTGAACCTGTCTTCGTTGAAGCGATACGCTCTTGAAGTACACCCATTTCTTCAGCAAGTGTAGGCTGGTAACCTACCGCTGATGGCATACGACCAAGAAGTGCAGATACTTCTGTACCAGCAAGCGTGTAACGGTAGATGTTATCTACGAAGAAAAGTACATCGCGACCTTCGTCACGGAACTTCTCAGCCATAGTAAGACCAGTTAACGCTACGCGTAAACGGTTACCAGGAGGCTCGTTCATCTGACCGTATACAAGCGATACTTTATCAAGTACGTTTGAATCGTTCATCTCATGGTAGAAATCGTTACCCTCACGAGTACGCTCACCAACACCTGCGAATACTGAGTAGCCGCTGTGCTCGATTGCGATGTTACGGATAAGTTCCATCATGTTTACGGTTTTACCTACACCGGCACCACCGAATAAACCAACTTTACCACCTTTAGCAAATGGACATACAAGGTCGATTACCTTGATACCAGTTTCTAAAAGTTCTACTGAACTTGATTGCTCTTCGTATGAAGGCGCTGCACGGTGAATAGACATACGGTCTTCTTCGCCGATTGGGCCAGCTTCATCGATTGGCTCACCAAGTACGTTCATGATACGACCAAGCGTTGCTTTACCAACTGGAACTTGAATCGCTTCACCTGTATTTTCTACCGCTGCGCCACGACGTAAACCGTCAGTAGTACCTAGTGCGATAGTACGAACAACACCGCCACCTAGCTGTTGTTGAACTTCTAAAGTCAAACCAGCTAAATCGCCATCTGTTACTTTTAGCGCGTCATATACGGCTGGCACGTTGTCTTGAGAAAACTCAATATCCACAACGGCACCGATAATTTGGACGACCTTACCTAAACTCATGTCTATTCCTCTCGTTAATCTTTGCCTGAAGCATTAAACTGCGGCTGAACCAGAAACAATCTCACTAATTTCTTGTGTGATTGCCGCTTGGCGGGCCTTGTTATAAACAAGCTGTAACTCATCCATAAGGTCGCCGGCATTATCTGTTGCAGCTTTCATTGCAACCATACGGGCAGCCTGTTCAGAGGCAGCGTTCTCAACCACACCTTGGTATACCTGAGACTCAACAAAGCGTACAAGCAAAGACTCTAATATAGCGTCTGGGCCTGGCTCGTATAAGTAGTCCCATGTGTGGGCAGATACTTCTTCTTCAGCTTTTGGCAAAGGGAGTAACTGGTCAATTGTTGGTTCTTGCTTCATGGTATTAACGAAGTTGTTATATACCAGGAATAAACGGTCAATTTTACCTTCTGAGAATGCATCTAGCATAATTTTTACAGGACCAATTACGTCTTGTACTGAAGGCTTATCTCCAAGGCCTGCTTTTTTAGCAAGCACTTGACCGCCAAAACGTTGAAAGAAGCTAGCAGCTTTGCTACCTAAAGTTGCAAACTCAGCGTCCACACCTTTTTCTTTCCACGCTTTAATGTCTAATGCAACTTTTTTAAACTCATTTGAGTTTAAGCCGCCACATAGACCACGGTCTGTAGAGATAACAATATAACCAACTCGTTTTACTTCACGTTCTTCTAAGAACGGGTGAGTAAAATCAAGATTTGCTTGAGCAACACGACCAATTACTTTGCGTAATTTGTCAGCGTATGGACGGCTTGAAGCCACTCGTTCTTGCGCCTTTTTCATTTTAGACGCAGCAACCATTTCCATTGCGCTAGTGATCTTTTGAGTATTTTTAATACTCCCGATCTTGCTTTTAATCTCTTTTCCGCTGGCCATGACTCTCTCTCCGAATCAAGGTGTGCTTTAGTAAACTAAAGCGCACCATTAATAACTAAATTACCAAGTTTGCGTAGACTTGAACTTCTCAAGAAGTTCTTTAAGCTGCGCTTCGATCTCGGCGTTGTAGTTACCAGTTTCATTGATTTGAGCCACAAGCTCTGCGTATGTGCTACTTGCATAAGAAAGTAAAGCTGCTTCGAAATCCATAATTTTAGAGATTTCGATATCTTTAAGATAACCTTTCTCAGCTGCAAATAACGACAAAGACATTTCAGCAACAGACATTGGTGCGTACTGTTTCTGCTTCATTAGCTCTGTTACACGCTCACCATGCTCAAGTTGAGCACGAGTTGCATCATCAAGGTCAGACGCGAACTGCGAGAACGCAGCTAATTCACGGTACTGAGCTAGGGCTAGACGGATACCGCCACCTAGTTTCTTAACGATTTTAGTTTGTGCAGCACCACCAACACGCGATACCGAGATACCAGCATTTACTGCCGGACGGATACCTGAGTTGAATAAGTCAGTTTCTAAGAAGATCTGACCATCGGTGATAGAGATAACGTTTGTCGGTACGAACGCAGAAACGTCGCCGCCTTGAGTTTCAATGATTGGCAATGCCGTCAATGAACCAGTTTGTCCTTTCACTTCACCGTTAGTGAACTTTTCAACGTAATCAGCGTTTACACGCGATGCACGCTCTAAAAGACGCGAGTGAAGGTAGAATACGTCACCTGGGTATGCTTCACGACCTGGTGGACGCTTAAGTAGTAATGAGATTTGACGGTAAGCAACAGCTTGCTTAGATAAATCATCATATACGATTAATGCGTTTTCACCACGGTCACGGAAGTATTCACCCATAGTACAGCCCGAGAACGGTGCTAAGTACTGAAGTGCCGCAGACTCAGAAGCCGATGCTACAACTACGATAGTATTTGCAAGTGCACCGTGCTCTTCTAATTTACGTACTACGTTAGCAATAGTAGATGCTTTTTGGCCAACCGCTACGTACACACACTTAACGCCTGTGTTTTTTTGGTTGATGATTGCATCGATTGCTAGTGCAGTTTTACCTGTTTGGCGGTCACCGATTACAAGCTCACGCTGACCACGACCAACTGGAATCATCGCATCAATAGATTTGTAACCAGTTTGAACTGGCTCATCTACAGATTGACGCTCGATTACACCTGGAGCAATTTTTTCTACAGGTTCAAAACCGTCGTTATCTAAAGCGCCTTTACCGTCGATAGGAGCACCTAGTGTGTTTACAACACGACCAAGTAAGCCAGCACCAACAGGAACTTCTAAGATACGACCAGTTGTGTATACTTTTACGCCTTCAGTAAGGTCAGCGTAAGGACCCATAACTACTGCACCAATTGAGTCACGCTCAAGGTTTAGTGCGATAGCATAACGGTTGCCTGGAAGCTCAATCATCTCACCTTGCATACAGTCAGCTAGACCGTGGATGCGGATGATACCGTCAGTAACAGATACGATAGTACCTTCGTTACGAGCTTCACTTACAACTTCGAACTGCTCAATACGTTGTTTGATCAGATCTGAAATTTCAGTGGAATTAAGTTGCATGCTCTTTTTCCCAATTACGATTGTAGTGTTGTGGCTAAGCGGTTTAATTTACCGCGTACTGAGCCGTCGATTACAGTGTCACCCGCCTTAATAATAAGGCCGCCAACAACTGCAGCGTCTTCACTACAATTCAGCTTAACTTTGCGTGCGAAACGTTTTTCAAGTGTCGCTACCAATGACTCTTGCTGCGCTGCAGCAAGAGGGGTTGCCGAAATCACATCTACGTCGATTTCTTTGTCATACTCTGCTTTAAACGCAGCGAATAACTGAGCAACCTCAGGCAGTGCAATCAAACGTCCATTTTCAGCCATCACCTTAACTAGGTTCTGACCTTGTTCGTTGAGCTGCTCAGCACATAAGTTAATAAATAACTCAGCTTGTGCAGTAGCAGTAGGCAATCCAGCTAGAATGGCTGATGCTTGTTCATTGCTGGCAACTTCGCCTGCAAAAAACAACATGTCATTCCAGCTTTCAATCGTGCCTTTTTCAACGGCAAGTTCAAAAGCCGCTTTAGCGTATGGGCGAGCGATAGTAGTCAATTCAGACATGCTCATACCCTCCTAATTACAGCTCAGCGACAAGTTTTTCAACGATGTCACTATGTGCGGCTTGATTGATTTCACGCTCTAAAATTCTTTCAGCGCCAACCACTGCCAGAGTTGCTACTTGCTTACGTAGCTCTTCTGTTACACGGTTACGCTCTGATTCAATTTCAGAGTGCCCTTGAGCAATAATTTTTTCACGCTCTTCTTGTCCACGAACAGTTTCTTCGTCAACAATAAGCACGGCACGCTTTTTAGCTTGTTCAATGATATCAGCCGCTTGAGCTTTTGCATCTTTAAGCTGTTCTGCAGCTTTTTGTTGCGCAAGTTCTAAGTCTTTTTCGGCTCTATCAGAGGCAGCTAAACCATCTTCAATTTTCTTCTGGCGAGACTCAATTGCATCATTAAGTGGTGGCCATACATATTTCATACAAAATAGTACAAACACCGTAAACGCAATTAATTCACCGATAAGAGTGGCTGTTATGTTCACGACCGCTCCTCCTTAAAATAGTAAGCTGTTCAAAAAATAAAATTAAAGTACGAACAGGATTACCATTGCGATACCAACACCGATCATTGCTACCGCATCGATTAGACCAGCTAGGATGAACATCTTAACTTGTAATGAAGGTGCAAGTTCAGGCTGACGCGCACATGCTTCTAGGAATTTACCACCCATGTTACCGAAGCCGATAGCAGTACCGATTGCACCGAAGCCGATAAGTAAAGCAACTGCGATGTACTTAAGACCTAATACTAGTTCCATTTTTTTCTCCAAAGTTTCAATTGTTAAAGTTAAATATAAAAAGTGTATAAATTAGTGATTGTCTGAACTTGCCATGCTTAGGTAAACAATGGTTAGCATCATAAATACGAATGCTTGTAACACGATTACTAAGATATGGAATACAGCCCAAACAAAGTGCAACGGAAGTTGCATTAAACCAACTGCGCCGATAAGTATGAATATCAATTCACCAGCGTATAAGTTACCGAATAAACGCAGTGCTAACGAGAAAGGCTTAGACACTAGAGCGATTGTTTCTAGTAATAAATTACAAGGAATTAAGAAAATCATAGCCACTTTGCTATTAGAGCTAAACGGGTGAAGTGTAAGCTCTTTAATGAAGCCACCAACCCCTTTAATTTTAATAGAGTAACCAATCATCAGAATAAACACACCCAGTGCTAACGCAGCGGTTAAGTTTATGTCTGTGGTAGGTACAATTTTCATGTAAACGTCGTGTGAGTCCATGCCAAAGGCTTGTTCACCAACAAAACCAGCAAGTGCAGGTAAGAAATCAACTGGGATTAAATCCATTAAGTTCATTAAGAACACCCAAACAAAAATTGTTAAGGCTAATGGAGCAATTAATTTGCTTTTACCGTGGTAAGTGTCACGTACGTTGTCACCAACGAACTCAACAATCATTTCAATAAAACATTGAAATTTACCCGGTACTCCGGTGTGAGCTTTCTTTGCGGCGCTTCGGAAGGTCCATAAAAATAATAGACCAAGTCCGATTGACCATGCGAGGGTATCTATATTCCATGTCCAGAAACCACTGTCTGCACACGCTTTGTTGAAGGCAAGACCTGAGTCGGTCATACACATCTTAGCGTTTGTTAAGTGATGCTGGATATGGCTTGATATAGTAACTTCTTCTGCAGCCATGTTATATCCCAAAAGTTAATGTTTAAAAAAAACGGGTGCAAACAATCCAGTAAAGAGCACAAATACGTAAACACAAAAAAACGGCACTAAAACGACCGTGGTTGACTTGAGTATCAGTGCAAACAATACGATTGTTAGCATAAATTTTAATCCGTTACCGCGTTTTAACGAGGTATACGCTTGATTTGCTTTGCTTGCACCCATATATCTGAATGCATAAAGCGCAAATACTAGGTGGGGAAGTATTGCTACGCTGCTACCGGCAAGTGCTGATACGCTGGCGTTTACTCCCCAACCAACAAAAATAATTACTGCAGCTACAAGTGCTACGATACCCTGAAGACAAATTAATTTAAATGCGGCAAGCCTATAAGGTCTTGCTAACTTATTAGTCACGTTTAGTTAACCTTTATGGCGTTCTAATTGTTAGGGTGTGAAAACTGGCGAAATTATACTTAATCCTACCAGTTTTGCAACTTGAGTAGACGCTTTGTAACACAAAATAGCTACAAATGTCTCTTATCGGACATGTAAAATTTTAATGGTCGGTATTGCTGTGATTTATACGATTTAAAATGCCATCAAGCTCATCTAAATTGGTGTAAGAAATAACCAACTTACCTTTGCCTTTCGCGTTATAATTTATTTCTACTTTAGCCCCTAAGTTGTCGGCTAATTTTTGCTCTAAACGCTTAACATCTGGGTCTTTTTCTGGTGCTTCTTTAGCAGCAACCGGCTCTAAAATTGAGCGTACTAACTTTTCGGTTTCGCGAACAGTTAGCGCTTTAGCAACGGCTAATCTTGCAGCGTCAGATTGTGCTTCACCTTCAAGTGCTAATAAACAGCGTGCGTGGCCCATTTCTATGTCGCCATGCTCTAACAGAATTTTAACATCACTATTTAAATTGTTTAATCGTAGTAAATTGGTCACGGTAGTGCGCGATTTACCCACCGCATCGGCAACTTGCTGGTGCGTTAATTCAAATTCATTCAATAATCTGTTTAAAGCGATAGCTTCTTCCATTGCGTTTAAATCTTCACGCTGAATATTTTCTATCAGCGCAATAGCAACGGCGGCTTCATCTGGCACATCTTTTACAATACAAGGTACGCTTTCAAGCTTTGCTATTTGTGCAGCACGCCAACGGCGCTCACCGGCAATTATTTCAAAGCTATTTTCTGCAACAGGGCGCACCACAATTGGCTGAATAATGCCTTGAGAGCGGATAGAGCTTGCTAACTCCTCAAGCGCTTCTTCAGACATATCTTTACGAGGCTGGTATTTTCCTGAGTGTAAAAACTCAATAGGCAGCTTTTGCAATTCATTCGCAACGTGCTGTGCTGCAGTTTGTACAGCTTCAGTCACATTTACTGTGTCTTGTTCCTTGCTTGAGCTCGGCGCTGGTTTTGATGAACTTAAAAGGGCATCGAGTCCTCGGCCTAAACCTCGTTTTTTAGCAGACATGTTATTTTTTTACCTTAAAGTTAGGCGACTACCGGCGCTGTTTTTTCTTTTCTGCGTAGCATTTCGCCCGCAAGTGCTAAGTAGGCTTTTGCGCCACTTGATGCGCGGTCGTAGTACATTGCTGGTGCACCAAAACTAGGTGCCTCGGCAAGACGCACATTACGTGGGATCACGGTGCGGTATACTTTATCGCCAAAATGTTGTTTTAATTGTTCTGATACATCATTTGCTAATCGATTGCGCGGATCGTACATAGTACGAAGAATGCCTTCAATTTGTAAGTTAGGGTTAACTAACTTTGCAAGTTGCGTAATAGTGTCCATTAATGCGGTTAACCCTTCAAGCGCATAATATTCACATTGCATAGGTACTAAAATAGAATCAGCAGCAGCCATGGCGTTTACTGTTAACATATTTAGTGAAGGCGGGCAGTCGATAAAAATAAATTCGTATTTATCTTGTATTTTTTCAAGCGCATTACGAAGGCGTACTTCGCGTGCAAACAATTCCATTAACTTTACTTCGGCTGCGGTTACATCGCCGTTGGCCGCTATCATATGATACTCACCCGAGGTTTCAGTGATTATCACCTCATCCATTGGTTTTTCTTCAATGAGTAAATCGTAAATGGTGGCGACATCGCCATATTTGTCTACACCGCTACCCATCGTAGCGTTGCCTTGGGGGTCGAGATCTATTAACAGCACTTTACGCTTCGTTGCAGCCATAGATGCAGCGAGATTAACAGCCGTTGTTGTTTTACCAACGCCGCCTTTTTGATTTGCTAATGCGATGACTTTTGCCACTATGTCTCTGATCCCTAGTCTTTAGAAAGAATAATTAAATGTCGTTGTGCATCAAGCTCAGGCACTACTAGCGAGATTTTATCTTCAAATTTTACACCCTCAGGTAGCGACTCTAGCTCTTCACTAGGAAACACACCTTTAAGCGCTATAAATTTGCCTGAGTGATCAATTAAGTGTGAACACCAATCAACCATATCTTGCAGTGAAGCAAACGCACGACTTAGTACGCCATCTAATTTAACACTTGGTTGATATTCTTCAACTCTTGACTGCACAGGGGTGACATTATTTAGCCCGAGCTCGTGTTTAACTTGCATTAAAAAGCGAACACGTTTGCCTAAGCTATCAAGCAATACAAATTGCGTATCAGGTAGTGCAATAGCTAATACAATACCTGGTAAGCCAGGACCTGTGCCTACATCAATATAATGATGACCGGGTAAATGAGGTGCAACAACTAAGCTATCCATAATGTGCTTAATCATCATTTCTTCTGGTAAGCGTACAGACGTTAAATTATACGCTTTGTTCCATTTGTTTAGTAACTCAACGTATTTAACTAATTGCTGTTGTTGTTTTTCAGTTAGCGCAATATCAGTTTGCGCTAACAATGTTGTTAATTGTTGCTGTAACACAGTTTACCTTTACCATTACGCAGTTTTGCGTAATAAGCCTTGCTTCTTCAGATACACTAATAATAGCGAAATCGCCGCTGGGGTGATACCAGAAATACGAGAAGCTTGGCCAATAGTGTCTGGACGCGCATCTGTTAACTTAGCAACTACCTCGTTTGATAAACCCGATACCGTTGAGTAATCGAACTCTTTAGGCAAAATGGTTTCTTCATGACGAAGCTGTTTATTGATCTCATCTTGCTGGCGCGCAATGTAGCCTGCGTATTTAGTATGGATCTCAACTTGTTCAAGTGCAGCTTGGTTTGTAAACTCAGATCCAAGCCCATCAATAGCCATTAAATCGTCGTAACGAATTTCTGGACGACGAAGTAGATCCTCTAAACTTGCTTCACGAGTAAGCGGTGTTTTTAATAAGGCGTTTACTTGATCAACCACAGCATGATCTTTATGGATCCAGGTTTCTTTAATACGCTGTTTCTCTTTTTCGATCACTTCCATTTTTTCGTTAAATGCCTGCCAGCGCTCATCGTTAACTAAACCAAGTTCACGGCCTTTTTCTGTTAAGCGAATATCAGCGTTATCTTCACGCAATAATAAACGGTA
Organism: Pseudoalteromonas sp. A3; assembly: GCF_025942345.1. NCBI lineage: Bacteria > Pseudomonadati > Pseudomonadota > Gammaproteobacteria > Alteromonadales > Pseudoalteromonadaceae > Pseudoalteromonas > Pseudoalteromonas sp. A3. Next base: position 42,479 of record NZ_JAPCKL010000017.1, on the reverse strand, counting down.
TTCCGCACGGCTAGTAAACATACGGTACGGTTCTTTTGTACCAAGCGTTGCTAAGTCATCTATTAGTACGCCCACATACGCTTCATCACGACGTGGAGTCCATGCATCTTTGCCTTGTACTTGTAAAGCGGCGTTCATGCCGGCTATTAAACCTTGTGCACCGGCTTCTTCGTAACCAGTAGTACCATTTATTTGGCCTGCAAAAAATAGTCCGTCTATAAACTTGGTTTCTAATGACTGTTTTAAATCACGTGGGTCAAAGAAATCATATTCAATAGCATAACCAGGGCGACAAATATGTGCGTTTTCAAAACCATCTATCGATTGCACAATTTGTAACTGCACATCAAAAGGTAAGCTGGTTGAAATACCGTTTGGGTAAAGCTCGTACGATGTTAAACCTTCAGGCTCTACAAATATTTGGTGCTTGTCTTTATCAGCAAAGCGCACAATTTTATCTTCTATTGAAGGGCAGTAACGTGGTCCTATACCTTCAATTACGCCAGAGTACATAGGCGAGCGATGTAAATTGTTACGAATAACCTCATGGGTTTTTTCGTTTGTGTAGGTGATATAGCACGGTATTTGCTGTGGGTGATCGCTTTGTTTACCAATAAACGAAAATACCGGTGTAGGCGCATCACCTGGCTGTTCTTGCATCTTGCTAAAATCAACTGTACGGGCATCAATACGTGGTGGAGTACCTGTTTTTAAACGGTCTACTCTAAAAGGTAACTCACGTAAACGATCAGCAAGTGCAATTGAAGGGGGATCGCCTGCACGACCACCTTTAAAATTCTCTAAACCAATATGTATTTGGCCACCTAAGAAAGTACCTACGGTTAATACAACACTAGGTGCGCTAAAACGTAATCCCATTTGGGTTACTACGCCAACAACTTTGTCGTTCTCAACGATAAGATCATCACACGATTGTTGGAATATTTTTAGGTTTTCTTGGTTTTGTAATGTGTTTTGAATTGTAGCTTTGTACAAAGCGCGATCAGCTTGTGCTCGAGTTGCACGAACAGCAGGTCCCTTTGAAGAATTTAAGGTACGAAATTGAATACCGCCTTTATCAATAGCTTGTGCCATAGCACCGCCTAGCGCATCAATTTCTTTAACCAAATGGCCTTTGCCTATGCCACCAATTGCAGGGTTGCAAGACATTTGACCAAGTGTATCCATATTATGAGTTAGCAGCAGGGTATTCATCCCCATACGTGCAGCAGCCAATGAGGCTTCAGTGCCTGCATGTCCACCACCTACTACGATAACGTCAAACTTTTCGTGAAAAATCATTAATGGGATCCTACTTAATCAAACCAGTAAACTTCAAAAGGGAGCGTATTCTACCTAGAAATTAGCAGAAGATAAATGATTAAACAGTGGGCAAGATCTAAGTCACTGATCACTTATAATATAAAGGATCTTTTAAAGAGATCTTTTAATACTATTACTACTAGTGATCGGGTTTTCTGTTGATAAGCTCTATTTATTCATTTAAAACATAAAATTAGATCAGATCTAAAGGTGTTAATATGATCGGATCATCAGGCAAATAAGCTCTGATCAAAAAGGGGGTTTATACACAGCCCAATATCGATTGGATCTTATCCCATGGATAAGCATGCTTAAAAACGCAGTTTGATCAGCGGTTATCCACAAAAGCTATTAAATTATTAGTAAATTGTGGGTAACTTTGTTTATGCATTTTATTCGATCACATTACTTTAATTGTGTTTTCTCTATCCACGAGTCTAGCCACTCTAGGGCGGTATCTTCGGGTAATGCCTCATCAAGAATATTTAATTCAAGCCTTGGCGCTATGCATGTTGCGCCAAGGCTTGCCATTAAACTATTTATATTACGCCCAGCAAGGTTATAGGTGTCGTAGCTGGTATCGCCTAAGCCAATGACTGAATATTTAATTGCAGATAAGTCACTTTGCTGATTTAGCTGCTCAATAAATGGTAAAAGGTTGTCGGGGTAATCGCCCGCGCCATAGGTCGATGTGCATATAAGCCAGATTGTATTGTGTTGATCAATATCAGATAAATTAGGTTGATCATGTAGTTCAGCACTTATACCTTGGTTATTTAACTCATCACATAGTTGTTCTGCTACATATTCTGCAGATCCCATTTGACTACCAACGATTATATTTACAGAACTCATATTTAAACTGATCACACTTTACTTATTTGCCCGCTATGATAACTGAGTTAGGCTTGCAGTAAAGAAAACCTTTGTAATTTTGTATAACTATTTTTGAGTTGTTTTTACTCTTTGTTGTAATCGCTTATATAAGTTGTTGAATATAAATGAATTAACAAAAACTATTTAAATGTAATCTTCTGATCAAGTTGTTGATAAGGTTGGGGAAAGCTCTGCTTAACTAGTATGTTTTATAGATCTAGATATAGCTAAGTCATTGATTTTTTATTATAATTGAGGCCACCAGCCCACGTTTTTATATAGCTAAGCTGTTGTTGATCATAATGTGGATAGTAATCTTGTTGATAACTTAAAAGGGCGATCAAAAATAATTTTTAAAAACGATCCGATTAAGCAGATCTGCCCTAAAAAAGTGAAAATAAGTGTAATAAACCACGCTTTTTTATAGATCGTGACGGTTTAAGCTTATAAATGTGCCGCTATTTTTGTTTTATTAGCCATAAAGTAGGCGATTGTGGATAACCTTTTTTAATTAGTCTTATTATTTTTCAAGTTCAGCGAGGAGTTTTGCTGGTGGATCGATTAAAAACGAGGGCGTTGGCTTTGATAGTACCGGTTACTTTTGCTTATAAATTCATAAACTGTAGTTAAAACGATCTACTTAAGGATACTTTTTAGCGGCATATTGGTACTTTTTTAAGCTATGTAGAGCGCCAATTACGCGCTTAACGTGGTGTTTTTTATACTGTGAGAGATTAAACAGGGGAGTTGAATACGCTAAAATCAGGCGCGTTTTTATTTAATTTTAGCCCCATTCTAGCCCCATTTTAGCTTTTTAAATTTTTATACCGGGCATAAAAAAGGGCACTAATGTGCCCTAAAGTAAGTGTTATTTTATGCTGCTTTAGCGAGTTATTTACCAATACAGAACGAGCTAAATATTTTGCCTAGTAGGTCGTCTGAGGTAAATTCACCGGTTATTTCGTTTAAGTACTGCTGCGTTAAGCGTAGCTCTTCGGCTAATATTTCGCCGGCGACGTGCATTTCTAACTGCGTTTTACCAGTATCTAAGTGATAGGCCGCATGTTCAAGTGCATCTAAATGGCGGCGACGCGCCATAAATCCACCTTCTGTTGCGCCCTGAAAGCCAATACAGGCTTTTAAGTGGTCGCGCACAAGCTCAATACCTTGCGCATTTTTAGCGCTTAAACTAATTACTGGGTATTGTTGGTTTTCATCCATACCTACTGCGTCGCCCGATAAATCGGCTTTATTTCTGATAACGGTAACACCCATACCTTGCGGTAATTTTGCCATAAACTCAGGCCAAATTGCGTGTGGGTCGGTGTCGGTGGTGTCAGTGCCATCAAGCATAAACAACACGCGATCAGCTTGATTTATTTCATCCCACGCGCGCTCTATACCTATTTGTTCAACGCGGTCTGGGCTTTCACGTAGACCTGCGGTATCGATAATATGCAGTGGCATACCATCAATATGAATGTGCTCACGTAGTACGTCGCGAGTAGTACCGGCTATTTCGGTTACTATAGCGGCTTCGCGGCCTGCTAGGGCATTAAGTAGGCTTGATTTACCGGCATTAGGGCGCCCTGCGATAACAACGCGCATACCTTCGCGCATAATACTGCCTTGCTTAGCTTGGCTCGTTACTGTGTGTAATTGACTGATAATGGCATCTAAATCGCCCGATACTTTGCCATCGGATAAAAAATCAATTTCCTCATCAGGGAAGTCAATGGCTGCCTCTACATACATACGTAAATGAATAACTTTTTCTACTAGGGTTTCAATGTGTTTAGAAAACTCACCTTGTAGCGACTGTAGGGCGCTTTTAGCAGCTTGCTCTGAGGTTGCATTAATTAAATCGCTGATAGCCTCTGCTTGGGTTAAATCAAGCTTGTCGTTCATAAAAGCGCGCTCAGAAAACTCACCAGGCTTAGCTAAGCGAACGCCTTCTATTTGGCTAATTTCTTTTAATAGCATGTCGAGTACAACTGGGCCGCCGTGACCTTGCAGTTCAAGTACGTCTTCGCCGGTAAATGAATTTGGCCCTGCAAAATAAATAGCGATACCTTGGTCGAGTTGCTCGCCGCTTAAACTTTTAAAAGGAACGTAGTCGGCATAGCGAAGCTTAGGTACTTTGCCTATTATTTTTTCGGCCACGCTTTTAGCAAGGCTGCCAGAAACCCGAATTATACCTACGCCACCACGCCCAGGGGCGGTCGCTTGTGCTGCAATTGTGTCTTGATTGATCATGCTATTTATTTGCCAACGAGAGTAACTTTAATGGCGCTATTGTAACCTATGCATTTATTGGTAGCGAATAGCTGTGGTAAAAAATAGGCAATAAAAAAGGCGACCTAAGTCGCCTTTATATGAGTAGCCGTTAAGCTAGCCTCTTACTTTTATACCTTGCTTTTCCATGCCACGGTAGATGATAAGCATCTGGACAATAGAAATAAGGTTAGACACTAACCAGTAAAGTACTAAACCAGATGGGAACCATAAGAAGAATACAGAGAAGATAACCGGCATAAAGGTCATCATTTTTTGCTGCATAGGATCGGTAACCGTCATTGGTTGTAGTTTTTGCGTCACAAACATACTTGCACCAAATAATATTGGTAATACGTAGTATGGGTCTTTTGTAGAAAGGTCAGTTAGCCAAAGAATGAACTCTGCATGGCGCAGCTCTGTTGATTCTAAGAATACGTAAAATAGTGCTAAGAAAATTGGCATTTGTAGCAAAATAGGGAAACAGCCACCCATAGGGTTAACTTTTTCTTTTTTGTACATTTCCATAGTAGCTTGGCCGAACTTTTGACGGTCATCACCATATTTTTCTTTTAGGGCAGCCATTTTAGGCTGAAGGGCACGCATTTTAGCCATTGACGTGTATTGCGCTTTAGTCAGTGGGTACATTAACGATTTAACGATAATAGTGATGGCAATAATAGCGACACCCCAGTTACCTAAAATGCTGTGTAACCATTTAAGAAGTACAAATAAAGGCTGCGAAATAAACCATAACCAACCGTAATCTACAGTCAGGTCTAAATCTGGGTGAATCGCTTCAAGAATATCTGACTCTTTAGGACCCATGTAGTAAGTCGCATTAAGAGTTTGCTCGCTGCCGGCTTGTACATTTATAGGCGCTGCTTTTGTACCAATAATAGCGGCATTACTTTTAGTAATTAAGCTGTAAAGCGTGTGTGTTTCGTCTTGCTTAGGTACCCATGCACTTACAAAGTAATGCTGAATAAATGCAACGTAACCGCCTTGGGTGTTTTTATTTAGGTTTTTGTCAGCCATATCTGAAAAGCTGTATTTTTCGTACGACTCTTCATCAGTACCGTAAGCTGCACCTAAATAGTTTTGATCTACTAAGCTGCCTTTTTCTTGTACGGTACGCTTAATTTGCGTGTATAGCTGTACTTGCACTGGCGCACTTGTCGCATTATTTACTGTGTACTCTAGGCCTACATCGTATTGACCTTTTTTAAATACGTATGTTTTAGTGAAGCTAACGCCATTACTATCAACATAGGTAAGTGGTACACGTAGCTCATCACCGCTTAGCGTGTAGGCTTTTTGCGTTGCTTGGTAAGTAGGGCGACCATTCGCTGATGCGTCTGGGCCATTTAAACCAATTAAACCACTTTGTGAGAAGTATTGATTGCCATCAAACTCGCCTAGAAGCATAAATGGTGTTTCTTCACCTTTTACTTCTTCGTATTGGAGTAAGTCTGCTTCAACAATGTCACCGCCTTTGGTGTCTATTTTTACTTTGAAAACGTCAGTCGTAATGTCAATAACTGAACGCTTAGCAGCGGTAGCCGAAGCAGGTAAACCTGAATCTGACGATGACGGTATATAATCATCTGACTCTGGTGACGTTGTGTTTAGTGTTTGTGTAGTGGCACTAGGATCGGCTTTAGGTGTGTTGTAGTCATTATTCCATTCTTGAAATAATAAAAACGACACTAACATTAAACCGATTAATAAAAACGTGCGTTGCGATTCCATAACAGCTCTTATTTCTCGTGTTGGTGGTTAATACGGGTTAATTTTTCAGGAACGGGGTCTTCTCCGCCTGAATGTAAAGGATGGCATTTTAATATGCGTTTAAGTGCTAACCAACTCCCTTTTACAAATCCATGCAAATTAATTGCTTGAATAGCGTAATGAGAGCAGCTTGGATTAAAACGACAATGCGGGCCTAGTAGTGGGCTTATCCACATTTGATAACCGCGGATAAATAACACTAAACAACGCTTTGGAATAGCAACAAGTGGTTTAAGTAACCTCATGGTGTTTATACCCCTGCGTATATTTAGTGAATAGATACCATGTATTTAAAGGCTCAATTAGAGATTTTAAACGCATGATTAAAAGGTGAGCTAAAGATACCCTAATTAACCCTGCAATTCTATTGCTATCGGGTTTGTTTATTAGATTTAGCTGATTTGTTTGGGCGTTTTTTAAAAGGTGGTGGTTTAGGTGCACCAGGTTTGCAGCGTTCATTTATTTTACGCCACAGCTTTGTAAGTTGTTTGGTTATTTCTTCGTTAGACTGCTCATCAATACCACTTTTTACCATAAGCACAATATCGATATTATCGATGGTGTGTTGATTTAAACGAAAACTTTCGCGAGCGAGTCGTTTAATACGGTTACGTTGGCATGCCTTTTTTACACGTTTTTTAGCAACAGTGAGTCCTAACCTAGGTTTATCTTGGTCATTAGGTTTAGCTAAAAGAGTAAATAAAGGAGTTGCAGCCCGAGCGGGTTCGTTAAATATGCGAGAGTAATGCGAGGGAGTTAACAGACGTAACTCCCTGCCAAAGCTAAAGTCTTCCACTTATATATTAAGCAGAAAGAACTTTGCGGCCTTTAGCGCGGCGACGTGCTAATACTTTACGGCCATTTACAGTTGCCATGCGAGCACGGAAGCCGTGTGCACGTTTGCGTTTTAAAACGCTAGGTTGAAAAGTTCTTTTCATAACAATCTCATCCGATCGGTTAAAGTTAAAACATCCTATGCAGGTCGCGATCCTGGCACAGGTGCCATTGCGAGCGCGAGATATTATAGATTAAGCACTTTAAAGTCAATCATAATTGCGCTGTAAACACCGTGTTTATTACATTTTTTGTACGCTGGCTTGATATTTATGGATTAATTTTAAAGCAAAATGGTCTGCTTTTGCGCAAAAAGGCGAATTAATGGCCGAGACTGACTAAAAGAATGTGGATCGTAATAAAGTGGGGTGATCAACTAGGATCATCATAATTAAGAAGTTTTCCACAGCTGGTGTTTAAAAAGTGAATAAAAGCATGGGAAAACTCATTTAGATCGTAAAATTGGTTCGCGATCTCAGTGTGTTTTTGTTATGATCTGTTATCAGGCTTTAAAATAAAAGTCGCTATAAATCAGTCTGTTAAGATATTTATACACTGATATCAACAATTTTATAAAAATCAATCTTTTACTTGTGGATAAAGTGCCTTCATAATACCCGGTCTTGGGTCGGGTAGCTGGCCAATTTAACGCAATAAATGCATGATTTTTAATCATTATTGATGTGCGGGAATAAAAATTATACCTCTGGGAGTTTAACTGTGTATCTGTCGGTTTGGCAAAGTTGTTTATATGTATTGCAAGATGAGTTGCCTTCGCAACAATTCAGTATGTGGGTAAGACCACTACAAGCAGAAAGTACCGAAGATACCTTAACGATTTACGCACCTAATCGCTTTGTTCTTGATTGGGTAAGAGAAAAGTATTTAAACCGTATTAATGAGTTACTGGTAGAAATTTGTGGTGATGAAGCGCCCGAATTACGTTTTGATGTAGGTAGTAAACCACTACTAAATACTCAAGCGGCGGCGCCAAGTGTTGAAGCCCCTGCATCACCTAGTTCACAGGCACCTGCTAAACAGCAACCTGTAGAACAAAAAGCAGCAGTAGAGCCTGCACCTAAATCAGGCTATAAATCTAATATAAAAGATAACTATACCTTTGACAGCTTTGTTGAGGGTAAATCTAACCAGCTAGCAAAAGCGGCTGCAACACAGGTTGCAGATAACCCTGGCTCTGCCTTTAACCCGGTATTTATTTACGGTGGCACTGGCTTAGGTAAAACTCACTTATTACATGCAGTAGGTAATGGCATTATGGCTAACAAGCCCGATGCTAAAATTGTTTACATGCATTCTGAGCGTTTTGTGCAAGACATGGTAAAAGCACTACAAAATAACGCCATTGAAGAATTTAAACGTTATTACCGTAGTGTAGATGCGCTAATGATTGATGATATTCAATTTTTTGCTAATAAAGAGCGCTCACAAGAAGAATTTTTTCATACCTTTAATGCATTATTAGAAGGTAATCAGCAAATTATTTTAACCTCTGACCGCTACCCAAAAGAAATTGAGGGTGTAGAAGACAGGCTTAAATCACGATTTGGTTGGGGTTTAACAATTGCTATAGAGCCGCCAGAACTTGAAACGCGCGTTGCCATTTTGATGAAAAAAGCGCAGCAGAGTAAAATTAATTTACCGCACGAAGTCGCTTTTTTTATCGCTAAAAAATTACGCTCAAACGTACGTGAATTAGAAGGCGCGCTTAACCGTGTAATAGCTAATGCTAATTTTACCGGACGCCCAATTTCTATCGACTTTGTAAAAGAAGCGCTGCGCGATTTATTGGCACTACAAGATAAGCTTGTCACTATAGACAACATACAGCGCACTGTGGCTGAGTATTACAGAATACGTGTGTCAGATCTGTTATCTAAGCGCCGCAGCCGCTCTATCGCGAGGCCGCGTCAGGTAGCTATGGCATTATCAAAAGAATTAACTAATCACAGCTTACCTGAGATTGGTGACGCATTTGGTGGACGTGACCACACCACGGTATTACATGCGTGTAGAAAGGTTAAATCACTTCGTGATGAAAGCCACGAAATAAAAGAAGATTATCAAAATTTAATAAGAACGTTGTCATCTTAGGGCTGACTTTATTATGCAAATAACCATTTCAAGAGAACAATTTTTAAAGCCATTAGTGCAAGTATCGGGTGCGATTGAACGTAAACATACGTTACCTATATTATCTAATGTATTGTTAGTGGTAGAAAACGGGCAACTTTCAATGACAGGCACAGACCTTGAAATTGAACTAGTTGCAGGTGTTTTTGTTGGTGATGATATTGCCGATACAAAGTTAACACTACCTGCTAAAAAATTACTCGATATTTGTAAAAGCCTGCCTGATGGTTCTGAGCTTACATTGAGCTTACAAGAGCACCAACTGCTTTTAACCAGTGGTAAAAGCCGCTTTTCACTTACTACACTTGCCGCGGAAGACTTCCCTAATTTAGAGCAGTGGGATGGCGAGGTTGAGTTTCAGCTAACGCGTTTAGAGTTACGTAAGTTACTTGAAAGCACACATTTTTCAATGGCTAACCAAGACGTTCGTTATTACTTAAATGGCATGTCGTTTGAAGTAGATAATAGCGACATAAAAACAGTAGCCACCGATGGCCACCGTTTGGCAATAGCGCAAAAAGAATTAGGCCAATCGTTAAATACGCAGCGCCAATTAATAATACCGCGCAAAGGTGTGCAAGAAATTATGCGCCTTATGGTTGCCGACGAAGAATTAGTTACTATTCAATTTGGCGCTAACCATATTCGTATTATCGATGTGGAATTTACTTTTACAAGTAAGTTAGTGGATGGCCGCTTCCCTGATTATCGCCGCGTATTACCTCGTGGTGGAGATAAAGTAATTACCGCTAACCGTGAATGGTTACGTAATGCGTTTCAACGTGTGTCTATTTTATCTAACGAAAAATTTAGAGGTGTGCGTTTAAACCTTGCCAATGGCTTACTTAAAATTACGGCTAATAACCCTGAGCAAGAAGAGGCTGAGGAAATAGTAGAAGTAATGTATGAGGGTGATGAGCTAGAAATTGGCTTTAATGTATCGTATGTATTAGATGTACTAAATACATTAAAAACAGAAGATGTACTATTTACATTAGCAGATTCAAACAGCAGTGCACTTATTGAAGGTGCAGGCGATGAAGAAGCAATGTACGTGGTTATGCCTATGCGATTATAAGATACCCATTATAAATGAGTTTAAGTCACTTGAGCCTCAAGTATTTTCGTAATATTGAGGCACTGACGCTAGAACCAGTCAACGGCGTTAATATAATTTATGGTGAAAACGGCAGCGGAAAAACCAGCCTTTTAGAGGCTATTTATTACCTTTCTCACGGCAAATCTTTTCGAACACCTAAACATAAAAGTATTATTCAACATCAGCAAGATCAGTTTGTAATACATGGCCGCAAAGCGCTACACGACTTGTCTATTCCTATTGGGATTAGTAAAACCCAAAGTGGTGAAACTAATTTAAAAATACAAGGCAAAGCCAGTAGAAAAATCTCTGAACTTGCGCAGTTAATGCCTGTGCAAATTATTACACCCGAAAGCTATTCATTGTTCTTTGGTGGCCCAAAAGAGCGACGCAAGTTTTTAGATTTGGGTTTGTTCCACGTGGAACATGAGTTTTTTTATTTATGGCAATCGTTTAATAAAGTGCTAAAACAACGCAATGCATTATTAAAAAGTAAGCCAAAGAATTATTTTGACCAAATTAGGTTTTGGGACAAAGAATTTGTTAGACTGGCAGAACAAATAAATAAATTAAGAATGGCGTATATAAGTAGGTTTAAGCAGCAGTTTTTTGATAAAATGTGTGCAGAATTAACGCTTATACGCGATTTAGAAATCAACTTTAATGCAGGCTGGAAAGACAGTGAGTCTTTGAGTGATGCATTAGAGCAAAACTTTGAGCGAGACGCTCGCCAAGGTTTTACAAGTAAAGGCCCTCATAAGGCCGATTTTAGTTTTAGTGTCGCTGGCAACAGCGTAGAGAATACGTTTTCACGCGGTCAATTGAAGTTATTGCTTTATGCGTTAAAAGTAACGCAAAATAGTTTAATTGAGTCAGAGACAGATAAGCAATCTATATTGCTAATAGATGATCTACCTTCAGAGTTAGGCGAAGATACAAAAGAGAAAGTGGGACAATTATTGGCTCATTGCAGTTCTCAAATTTTTATTTCTTCAATTTTGTCTGAAAGTATTTCTGCTGTGGTGGAACCCATGCAACGAGAACTACAAATGTTCCACGTGAAACATGGCAACCTAATAACAAGATAAGTGGGATTAACCATGTCTGAGAATTATGATTCGTCGAGTATTAAAGTACTTAAAGGATTAGACGCAGTAAGAAAGCGTCCTGGAATGTATATAGGGGACACCGATGATGGCACAGGCTTACACCACATGGTGTTTGAGGTCGTTGATAACTCTATCGATGAAGCCTTAGCAGGTCATTGTGATGATATTTATGTAACGATTCACTTAGACGGTTCAGTCTCTGTAAGAGATAACGGTCGTGGTATCCCAACTTCTATCCATGAAGAAGAAGGTGTGTCTGCTGCCGAGGTTATCATGACGGTACTTCATGCCGGCGGTAAGTTTGATGATAACTCTTATAAAGTATCAGGTGGCTTACACGGTGTTGGTGTATCGGTAGTAAATGCATTATCAGAAAAACTAACTCTTACTATTCGTCGTGAAGGCAAATTGCACGAGCAAACTTACAGCATGGGCGTACCTAACGCTCCATTAACTGTTATTGGCGATGCTGACACTACGGGTACTGAACTGCGTTTTTGGCCAAGTGGCGAAACATTTACAAACCTTGATTTTCATTATGATATTTTAGCTAAGCGTTTACGCGAGCTATCGTTTTTGAACTCTGGTGTAAGCATCATCTTATCTGATGAACGCGAAGAAAATAAAACCGACCACTTTAAATATGATGGCGGTATTCAAGCGTTTGTTGAATATTTAAACCGCAATAAAACACCTGTACATAAAGGTGTATTCCACTTTACTCACGAGCGTGAAGAAGATGGTATTAGCGTTGAAGTTTCAATGCAGTGGAACGATGGCTTCCAAGAAAACATTTACTGTTTTACTAATAACATTCCACAACGTGATGGTGGTACTCACTTAGCCGGCTTTAGATCTGCGCTAACACGTACACTTAATAACTACATGGAAAAAGAAGGCTTTAACAAAAAAGCTAAAACAACCAGTAATGCAACGGGCGATGATGCGCGTGAAGGCTTAACAGCGGTTGTAAGTGTTAAAGTACCTGATCCTAAGTTCTCATCACAAACTAAAGACAAGCTAGTATCAAGCGAAGTTAAATCTGCGGTTGAGCAAGCAATGGCTGAAAAGTTTTCTGATTTCTTATTAGAAAACCCAATGGATGCCAAAATTGTTGTTGGTAAAATTATTGATGCAGCACGAGCACGTGAAGCGGCCCGTAAAGCCCGTGAAATGACTCGTCGTAAAGGCGCTATGGATTTAGCAGGTTTACCTGGTAAATTAGCAGACTGCCAAGAAAAAGACCCATCATTATCTGAACTATACATAGTGGAGGGTGACTCAGCTGGCGGTTCAGCCAAGCAGGGTCGTAATCGTAAAAACCAAGCAATTTTACCACTTAAAGGTAAAATCTTGAACGTAGAGAAAGCACGCTTTGATAAGATGCTTTCTTCACAAGAAGTAGCAACGCTAATAACAGCCCTAGGTTGTGGTATTGGCCGTGATGAATATGACCCAGAAAAACTACGTTACCACAGCATCATTATCATGACCGATGCGGACGTGGATGGTTCTCACATTCGTACATTGCTACTAACGTTCTTCTATCGCCAAATGCCAGAAATTGTTGAGCGTGGTTATATTTACATTGCACAACCGCCACTTTATAAAGTGAAAAAAGGTAAGCAAGAGCGTTACATTAAAGACGATCCTGCACTTGTTGAGTACCTAACATCACTTGCACTAAATAATGCAGCGCTTTACACAAGCGAAGATGCAAGTGCAATTGAAGGTGAAGCGCTTGAGCAAATAGTACAAGATTACCAAAACACAGTTAAAGTCATTGAGCGCTTAAAGCGTAAATACCCTAACACGGTAATGGAACGTTTGATTTACCAAAGCGAGTTAAAAGTAGAAGACTTATCTAACGAAGCTAAAGTAATTGAGTGGACGAAAGAGCTTGTTGATGACTTAGTTGAACGTGATGAAGATGCGACAATTTTCCATGCGGGTACTGAGCATGATGCAGAGCGCGACTTGTACTTCCCGGTTGTGAATATTCGTCAGCACGGTGTGGATAAAGCACACGTATTACATTACGACTTTATCGCCTCGCGCGACTACCAACGCATTGCTGTGACTGGCACGAAGATCGCAAACATCTTAAAAGAAGGCGCATATGTTCAACGTGGTGAGAAAACAAAACCTGTTGATAACTTTGTGGATGCTTTGGAATGGTTGATCGCAGAATCTAAGCGCGGGATCTATATTCAGCGCTATAAAGGATTAGGCGAAATGAACCCTAGCCAACTGTGGGAAACCACAATGGATCCTTCAGCTCGTCGTATGTTACAAGTAACAATTGAAGATGCTGTAGCGGCAGATCAATTGTTTGCAACATTAATGGGCGATCAAGTTGAGCCTCGTCGTGAGTTTATAGAAACCAATGCACTTCGCGTAGTTAACTTAGACGTGTAAAAAATTATACTTACATCTTAAAAGGAGCCTAATGGCTCCTTTTTTATTTTAACAACCGCACAAACTGCTTAAAACCTGCGTGTGCACAAGGTATACTGAGGGTAATTTTCACGCTACTTTCAGATAGTAAAAAGCCAAATATGCAAAAATATGACGTTAAAACCTTTCAAGGTTTGATCCTGGCTTTACAGGATTATTGGGCGCAGCAAGGCTGTGTCATTATTCAACCACTTGATATGGAAGTGGGCGCAGGGACATTTCACCCGCAAACATTCTTAAAATCTATTGGCCCTGAGCCAATGTCGAGCGCATACGTACAACCGTGTCGCCGTCCTACCGATGGCCGCTACGGCGAAAACCCAAACCGCTTACAGCATTACTACCAATTTCAGGTAGTTTTAAAGCCATCACCAGATAACATTCAAGAGCTTTACTTAGGCTCACTAGAAGCGATGGGAATTGATACCCTAACGCACGAAGTACGCTTTGTAGAAGATAACTGGGAATCGCCAACACTAGGCGCATGGGGCTTAGGTTGGGAGATTTGGCTAAACGGTATGGAAGTAACGCAGTTTACTTACTTTCAGCAAGTAGGGGGCTTAGAGTGCTCTCCTGTAACCGGTGAAATTACCTACGGCCTAGAGCGTTTAGCAATGTACATTCAAGGCGTAGACAGTATTTACGACCTAGTATGGGCAGACGGGCCATTAGGGCGTGTAACTTACGGCGATGTATTCCATCAAAATGAAGTAGAACAATCTACTTACAACTTTGAACACGCAAACGTAGATGACTTATTTGCACAGTTTGATAAGTGTGAAGCTGAGAGCCAAAAGCTAATTGAAGCAAATTTACCACTACCTGCTTACGAGCAAGTAATGAAAGCATCGCACGCGTTTAACTTACTCGATGCGCGCCATGCAATCTCAGTAACCGAACGTCAGCGTTATATTTTACGCGTTCGAGCGTTATCAAAAGCGTGTGCACAAAGTTATTACGATGCACGTGAAGCGCTTGGTTTCCCGCTGTGTAAGGATAAGTAAGCATGTCAGCACAAAATTTATTAGTAGAAATTGGCACCGAAGAGCTGCCACCAAAAGCACTGCGCAAATTAGCAGAAGCCTTTGCCGCAAACTTAACTGCAGAGCTTGAAACACTAGAGCTTGGGCATGAAGGCGTAAGCTGGTATGCATCGCCTCGTCGTTTAGGTTTACAAGTAAAAGCGCTTGAAGCAAAGCAGCAAGATAAAGAAGTAGAAAAGCGTGGCCCTGCAACTAAAGCAGCGTTCGATAGCGAAGGTAACCCAACTAAAGCAGCAATGGGTTGGGCACGTGGTTGTGGTATTGACGTAAGTGAAGCACAAACTCTTGAGACCGATAAAGGCGCTTGGCTTTTACATATTGCTAAAGTAGCAGGACAAGAAACCAAAACGCTGATGAGCGATGCCATTGCAAAGTCGTTAGCAAAGCTGCCAATACCTAAGCCAATGCGTTGGGGCGCGAATAAAACACAATTTATTCGCCCAGTTCATACCGTAACAATTTTATTTGGTGATGAACTTATTGAAGGCGAAATTTTAGGTAAGCAAGTAACTAATCAGTTACAAGGCCACCGTTTTCATCATCCAGAAAAAATCACCATTAACCATGCTGATGACGTGTTCGACGTATTAAAATCAGCCTACGTTATTGCTGATTACGAACAACGTAAAGCGCAAATCCGTGCACAAATAGAAGAAGCGGCAAGCGCAGTGAATGCGGTTGTTGCAATGGATGAAGACTTATTAGAAGAAGTTACTTCTCTAGTAGAGTGGCCAGTAACGTTAACGGCAACATTTGAAGAAGCATTTTTAGATGTACCTGCCGAAGCACTAATTTACACCATGAAGGACGATCAAAAATACTTCCCGCTATTAGATCAAAACGGCAAACTTTTAAATAAGTTTTTGTTTGTATCTAACATCGAAAGTAAAGATCCAAGTGTGGTTATATCTGGTAACGAAAAAGTAGTGCGCCCACGTTTAGCCGATGCGCAGTTCTTCTTTGAAACAGATAAAAAGAAAACCCTAGAAAGTCGCTTAGAGTCACTTGATACTGTTTTATTCCAAAAGCAATTAGGTACGCTTAAAGATAAATCTGTACGTATTAGCGAACTTGCCGGCTACATTGCAGAGCAACTAGGCGCCGACAAAGACCTTGCAAAACGTGCTGGCCTATTAAGTAAAACAGACTTAATGACCGAAATGGTAATGGAATTTACCGACGTGCAAGGTGTAATGGGTATGCACTATGCACGCTTTGATGGCGAAGCAGAAGATGTAGCTATTGCACAAAACGAGCAATACATGCCGCGTTTTGCGGGCGACAATTTACCTACAAACCTAATCAGCTGTGCAGTAGCAATTGCAGATAAGTTTGATACTCTGGTGGGTATTTTTGGTATAGGCCAAGCACCAAAAGGTGACAAAGACCCATTTGCACTTCGTCGTGCTGCCATTGGTGCACTGCGTATCATGGTAGAAAAAGAGCTACCGCTTGATATTTTAGACCTAGTAGCAAAAGCACAAACACTGTTTGGCGAAAAGCTTACTAACCTAAATGTATCAACCGACGTATTTGACTTTATGCTAGGGCGCTTCCGCGCATGGTATCAAGACGAAGGCATTGAAGTAGATGTTATTCAAGCAGTACTGGCACGTCGT
The DNA here is from genome assembly GCF_025942345.1 of Pseudoalteromonas sp. A3. Taxonomy (NCBI): domain Bacteria; kingdom Pseudomonadati; phylum Pseudomonadota; class Gammaproteobacteria; order Alteromonadales; family Pseudoalteromonadaceae; genus Pseudoalteromonas; species Pseudoalteromonas sp. A3. Next base: position 25,903 of record NZ_JAPCKL010000017.1, on the reverse strand, counting down.
CCTACTAAACCTACTGACTTTGACCGTCGTGTTAAAGCAGTAAGCCACTTCCGTACGTTAGACGCCGCAGAAGCGCTTGCAGCAGCGAATAAGCGTGTAGGTAACATACTAGCTAAAAATAACATTACCACCGAAGGTGATGTTGATGAGAGCCTATTAAGCGATGACGCTGAAAAAGTATTAGCATCACAAGTAGCAAAATTTGCAACTGAGCTTGCACCACTTTACGCCGATGGAAACTACCAAGAGGCATTAAGCCAATTGGCGGGTATTCGCCAAAGTGTTGATAACTTTTTTGACAACGTCATGGTTATGGCCGACGATGAAGCTGTAAAGCAAAATCGCCTCGCACTATTAAGCCAGTTAAGCCGCTTATTTTTAGATATTGCAGATATATCTGTACTACAAAAATAACACCGCTTAAGCCAATAAAAAGCCAGCGTATTGCTGGCTTTTTAGTTTTAACAGAACGAAGGAAACCCATTAATGATGCCAATGAAACGAATTTTAACGCTTGCCATTGCCGGCTTACTCACAGCGTGTACTAGCCAAGTGTCTATTAACGACGTACTGCCACAGCAAGAGCTGGATAAAACAATTTACCTAAGAGGCGATTTTACGCTTTGGGATGCAGAGCCTCAGTACCAGTTTATGCCAGTAGGCGGCGCGCTTTACCAAGCAGAAGTTAAATTTAGCACCCCAGGTAAAGTGTACGAATTTAAAATAGCCGATGCCGATTTTAGCGAAGGCTACAACTGCGGCTATAGCGACTCACAACCAGCAGGGCAAAAACTAACGCTCGGCCAACCCGTACTTGCAGACTGCAATACTATTTATAACTACTTCAGTTACTCGCCTGCAATAAAAGGTACATACATAGTAAGTATTGATTACAGTGACTACGATAAGCCGAAAGTGACGATTAATAAGAAATAGCTGTTAGTTGGGAGCTGTCAGCTTTTAGCTGCCCGAGTGGGTTTATAGATTTATGACAAGGATGTTGTAGGTAGAGTGAAACGAAACCCAACATGTGCGGCGAATAAAACTGTTCTGCTGGTTATCAAATACGTTGGGTTTCGTAAAACTCAACCCAACCTACATCAATAATAATTTTTATTGATTGCTATAAATATACAATCAAATTAATGAGCTTAGTTAGTCTAATTACAGTCGTAAACCAAAAGCGCGATAATGGATAAGTAGATTTTAAGTAGGTTGGGTAGAGTGAAACGAAACCCAACATATGCGGCGAATAGAACTGTGCTGGTGGTTATCAAATGCGTTGAGTTACGTAAACTTGTCTTGATTATAATTAACAAAACTAATCTATACTCTTATTTATCTGTTTATTTTATGGATAAAAATATGCGTTATAAACGTATGTTAGAGGCGGGCGCATGTTATTTTTTTACGGTAAATTTAGAAGATAGATCTCAGCCTTTGCTTGTGGAAAATATAGGGTTATTTCGCCGTGTATATTCAAAGGTGGCAAATAATCACCCAATAAAGACGATTGCAATTGTTATCATGCCCGATCATCTTCATGCTATTTTGCAATTACCTAAAGGTGATAGTAATTACGCAATGCGTTGGCGACTTATAAAATCAGGCTTTTCTCGAGAGCTGCCAGCAACAGAGTTTTGTAATAAAAGTCGAATAGCGAAAGGAGAGCGCGGGATTTGGCAGCGTCGCTATTGGGAACATAAAATTAGAGATGAAGAAGACTTAAATAATCATATTAATTATATTCACTACAACCCGGTGAAACATAACCATGTTATTAAAGTGAGTGATTGGCCATTTTCAAGCTTTCATCAATACGTTAAAAATTCAAAACTAAGCCAAGATTGGGAGTGCAATAATGATTCAACCACTTTGTATGATGAATAAAATTTCGGTGTTATAAAACAAGTTGGGTTTCGTAAAATTCAACCCAACCTACATCTGGTCTAAGTTCTTAACGATGCGTTAAATATTCAAAAATAACCCAACTTACTAAACCAACTTTCAAACTTACAAACCTTTCTTCACTACATACCTATACGGTGCTTCATCGGCGTCTGTGGCCACCAGCGTGTGATCCATAAATGTACAAAAACTTGGAATATCGCGAGTGGTTGATGGGTCATCAGCGGTAATTAATAACGTTTCACCGTCGTTCATCTTACGAATTGCAGCGCGTAACATCATTACAGGTTCTGGGCAGCGTAGGCCCATGGCGTCTAATTGGTGATCGGGATTATCAAAGCTCATAAAAAGTTACCTGTAAAAATAGTCGCGGCTTGGTTAGGTCGGGTAGTTTAGCGCAATTAATCTGTTTGGTTAACTGTTTTGCATATAACGGGTAAGCGTAATACAGTAAAAAATAATCTGGTTTAAATTTAATACACCCGATCACATTATTCATATCGGCTATAAGCTGGTGGCATAAAAAAAGGCGAGCTAACTTGCGCTAGTTCGCCTTTTTAATCACCAAGATGGTTTACATGTTTAAGTTAATACTTAGTCTTGAACACGTTCAAATACAGTCGCGATGCCTTGGCCTAAACCAATACACATAGTGGCTAGACCATATTTTGCATTTTTGTCTTCCATTAAGTGTATAAGCGAGGTGCTAATACGCGAACCTGAACAACCTAGTGGGTGACCAAGTGCGATTGCGCCGCCGTTTAAATTCACTTTTTCATCAACCACGTCTGCTAAACCTAAGTCTTTAAGTACAGGCAGTGATTGTGCTGCAAATGCTTCGTTAAGCTCTGCTACGTCAATGTCATCAATAGTAATACCAGCTTGTGCAAGTGCTTTTTTACTTGCTGGTACTGGGCCGTAACCCATGATTGATGGATCGCAACCGGCAACAGCCATTGCTTTAACGCGTGCACGAATTGGTAAGCCAAGCTCTTTTGCTTTTTCTTCGCTCATTACTAACATGGCTGATGCGCCATCAGAAAGTGCAGAAGATGTACCCGCAGTAACCGAGCCAGAGGCAGGGTTAAATACTGGGCGAAGCTGAGATAAACCTTCAACCGTTGTTTCAGGGCGAATTACTTCATCATCTTCAACTAAAATTAAAGAGCCATCAGCTGCGTGACCTTCCATTGCTAAAATTTCGCGGCGGAAACGGCCTTCAACTGTTGCAGCATGTGCACGTTGATGTGAGCGGTATGCAAATTCGTCTTGCTGCTGGCGGCTAATTCCGTGAATAGTAGCAAGGTATTCTGCAGTTAAACCCATAGAGCCAGATGCTTGTGCAATTGAAGTTGCTAAGCCTGGGTGAAAGTCGTTACCGTGAGTCATAGGTACGTGACCCATGTGCTCAACACCACCAATAAGGTAAGTGTCGCCAGCGCCTGTCATAATAGCGCGTGCTGCGTCATGCAATGCTTGCATTGACGAGCCACATAAACGGTTAACGGTTGTAGCTGGTACTGAATGTGGAATACCCGCAAGCAGTGATGCGTTACGTGCAACGTTAAAGCCTTGCTCTAATGTTTGCTGTACACAGCCCCAATAAATATCGTCAATTGATGCAGGGTCAACTGCTGGGTTGCGCTCTAATAACCCTTTCATAAGGTGAGCACTTAAATCTTCCGCACGCTTGTTTTTAAATACGCCGCCTTTTGAGCGACCCATTGGTGTGCGGATACAATCTACAATTACTGGATTATTCATGATATTAACCTTCCACCTTATAGAAAACACGACCTTCTTCGGCCCATTTGCGAGTTTGCTCTGATACTTGGTAAATCGCACCTAGGTGAGCATATTTGTCTGCTGCTGCAACAAAATTAGCTAAACCTGTTTGATCTAAGTAACGGAACGCGCCGCCTCTAAATGGAGGGAAACCAACGCCGTATACAAGGGCCATATCAGCTTCTTGAGGAGAAGCAACAATGCCTTCTTGTAAACAAAGAAGCACTTCGTTGATCATTGGGATCATACAACGGTCGATAATTTCTTGTTTATCAAATTCTTTCGGTGCATCAGTAATTGGCGCTAGTAGCTCAACTGCTGTTGCATCGGTTGATTTTTTAAGACGACCACGACGGTCTGTTTCGTACTTGTAAAAACCTGATTTGTTCTTTTGACCAAAACGTTTTTCGTTAGCAAAAACAGTTACCGGATCTTTTTCTGCGCGTGCCATACGCTCAGGGAATCCGTCTGCCATTACGCCAGTACAATGGTAAGCCGTATCAATACCTACAACATCAAGCAGGTAAGCCGGGCCCATTGGCCAGCCAAATACGTTTTCCATTACTTTATCTACTTTTGCAAAGTTAGCGCCTTCAACAACTAACTTGCTAAAGCCCGCAAAGTAAGGGAATAAAACACGGTTTACAAAAAAGCCTGGGCAATCGTTTACAACAATGGGAGACTTGCCAAGTTTAAGAGCGTAATCAACTACCGCGTTAATTGTTTTATCAGAGGTTTTTGCACCACGGATAATTTCTACTAATGGCATTTTTGGTACTGGGTTGAAAAAGTGCATACCACAGAAGTTTTCTGGCTTATCGAGTGCTTCTGCAAGTAAGTCTATACAAATAGTCGATGTGTTTGATGTAAGTACCGTGCCTTCTGGCATGTTCTTTTCAAGGTCAGCTAATACCGCTTGCTTAACTTTAGGGTTTTCTACAACCGCTTCAACAATAATGTTGGCGTTTTGTAGGTCTGCATCGTTAAGCGTTGGCTTAATTTTACTAAGCGTTGCCAGCATTTTTTCCATTGGCATATGGCCGCGTTTAACTTTTGCACCAAGTAGTTTAGATGCTTCACCCATACCTAAATCAAGCGCATCCTGTTGGATGTCTTTCATTACAATTGGGGTACCTTTATAAGCAGACTGGTATGCAATACCGCCGCCCATAATACCAGCGCCTAATACAGCCGCTTGTTTAATTTCTACATCGCTGTGCTTAGCAAGTTTACGTGCTTTACCTTTAATAAACTGGTCATTTAAGAAAATACCGGTTTGCGCTGCAGCTTCATTAGTGCGCGCAAGTTTTGCAAAGTTAGCATTTTCGATTGCCATTGCTTCATCGCGAGTACAGTTGGCCGCTGCTTTAATAGTGCGAACTGCCATAACCGGAGCAGGATAGTGGCCTTTGGTTTTACCCATTACCATACCTTCTGCCATCGCAAAGCTCATGCCTTGCTCAACACGGTTTAATTTAAGTGGCTGAAGTTTTACGTTGCGTTTTGCTTGCCAATCTAGTTTGCCGGCAATTGCTAATTCAAGTGTTGCTAGGCTTGACTCTAAAAGTTTGTCAGCACTAACTACCGCATCAAACGCACCTACTTTTAGGGCATCAGTGGCACGGTTTTCTTTACCTGAGGTAATCCAAAGCATGGCGTTATCTGCGCCAATAATACGTGGTAAGCGCACTGTGCCACCAAAACCAGGCATTATACCTAGTTTAACTTCTGGTAAGCCCATTTTAGCGGTTTCGCTTGCAACGCGATAATCGGTAGCAAGTGCCCACTCACAGCCGCCGCCAAGTGCCAAGCCATTTATAGCGCTAAGAGTTGGGAATGGTAAGTCTTCGATTGCGTCAAAAACGTCGGTTGCGTTTTTGATCCACGTTACTAATTCTTCTTCTGGTTTAGTAAATGTTGGTAAAAATTCGAAGATATCTGCACCAATAATAAAGTGATCTTTATCACTGGTAAAAATCATGCCTTTGATATCAGAATTAGACGCTAATTCTTTTAATGCTGCTGCACAATCTGAAAGAGTTTGCTGAGATAGTGTGTTTACAGAACCTGCAACACAAAACTTAAACTCGGCGATGTTTTCCTTTAGGAAGCTAACTTCAAAGGAATCGCTTTTATATAACATTATTATTCTCCCTAGTTGACGAACTAAGACTGGTACGATGAGTTTGCATTTCGACCAGTGTGCTTGCTTTAAAATTAAAATGCAACGAAAAATTTAACTCGGTTACAAACGGTTGGTTAAAATATAGCTGGTTTGGTGCTAAGGTGTACTGGAATATGCTAAAGGTACTCATTAATTATTATGAGTGCGTAAATTAAATGTTGTTCATACTTTATTAAAGGCACTCTCATTATTGTTTTAGTGTCTCAAACTGGAAATTATTAACCCTGACAGGTCGTTAAACCTAAAGGATATTATGAAAAAAATTTTATTAAGCGCTGTGGCAGCTGCCTTTATTCTTCCTTTTAGTTCTGCCCAAGCGAGTATCGATAATGACGCGTTTTTAGATGCTGAAAAAAAAGTGCGCTATGGAAGCTACCAAGACTTTAAAGAAGCAATAAACGGGTTAGACCACCCGCTAAAGCCGTATGTCGAAAAAACATATTGGCAACGCCATCCCAATTTTAAATACCAAAGCGAAATAGAAGATTACCTAACCATTTATGAACATACCCCGCTTGAGTGGCCGGTACGCAAAGCGTGGTTAGAGTATCTTGAAAAAAACAATAAAAAAGCAGCGTATATAAAAAACTACCGAGAAACGTCTAACGCAGCGCTAACATGCACGTTTTTAGATTTTCAGCTTGATTTAGGGGCGCCAGAAAAAGCCATTTTTAATCAGGTTACCGATTTATGGACGGTGGGTAAGTCGCAACCGAATGAATGCGACCCGCTATTTTTGCTTTGGCGCAAAAAAGGCTATTTAAATAATGAACTTATATGGAAGCGCATAACGCTTGCAGCGCAGGGCGGTACGCAAAGTTTACTCCCTTATTTAAAAACGTTGTTACCTAAAAACGAGCGTTACTTAGCCGATTTATACTTAAAAGTACGCCGCGACCCTAGTGCGGCAGCAGGCTTGTATCGTTATAAAACTAAGTCAGCAAAAGAAGCGCAAATAGCCATTTATGGTGTTAAGCGTTTAATTTGGCGCGATAAAGCGTTGGCTTTAAGAGCCTGGCAAAAGCTAGAAAAAATGTTTACTTACAGCGATGAAGAAAAAGCAGATCTATATTACACGTTTGCTTTATCGCTTGCTTCAAGTGGGCATAAGCAGGCCAGCTTTTGGCTTAATAAAGTGCCTAAAGCGCGACAAGACAGAAAGCTAATTCAGTGGCAACTTGGTAATATGCTTAAAACCCAAGACTGGGAAGGCATAGCGGCTTTTTTTACAGGTAAAGACGATTTAAGTTTAGGCCAGCAATATTGGCTTGCTTATAGCTATGCTAAGCGAGGCGAGCAACAAAAAGCAGACGAAATTTGGACTAAAGTGGCCGCTAACCGCGATTACTATGGTTTTTTAGCGGCGGCACGATTAGGGCTGCCGGTTGATTTAAATAATCAGCCTTTGCAGGTTGATCAAAAACTAGTAGAGAAGGTGAAGAATGCGCCGGGCTTTAAACGTGCAAAAGCACTTTACGAACTCGAGCGTTTTACCTCTGCACGCCGAGAATGGAATTACTTAACGAACACCTCTACTGATGAAGAAAAACTAGCTGCCTCAAAGGTTGCAGCGCAAAATAATTGGCACGATAACGTTATTTTCACGTTAGCTAAAATTAAAGCATGGGATTATGTTGAACTGCGTTTTCCGTTTGCATTTCAAGATATATTTGAGCGCTACAGTAAACGCAGCAAAATAGACCCCGCGTGGAGTATTGCAATTGCACGGCGCGAAAGCTCGTTTGCACCAGATGCGCGTTCGCATGCAAATGCGCGTGGTTTAATGCAATTGCTCCCTAGTACGGCAGAATACGTTAACAAAGCAAGGGTATCGAGTACGCGTTTGTACCAACCTAAAACCAATATACGCTTAGGTACTAGTTACTTGCAGTACTTAAAAAAGAAAAACAAAGGGAATGAAATACTTGCTACGGCTTCTTACAACGCAGGGTATCATCGTATTAAACGCTGGTTACCTGACGAAGCCATACCTGCAGAGCTATGGGTTGAGCTGATCCCGTATAGAGAAACGCGAGATTACGTAAAAAATGTGTTTGCTTATCGCCAGGTTTATCACACCCGGATGGGCCGAGAAGGAAATGTGCTCGCGCCGTTACTCAACATGAAAATGGGCGGGTAAATTATGTAATACCAATTACCTAAAATATTTAGCCATTCTAGCGTGCTAAATAAAGGGCTAATAACGTAACACGATGGGTATAAGTATTAGGGGGATATTTACATGTTAAATATCCCCCTTTTTTGAGCGCTTTACGTTTAAGTGGTAGACTCAAAGCAAGTTAAATTTAACAGATGGATTAACAATGGATAAATTAGCCGTTTTATATGCAGAGCATATTGCCACATTACAACAACGTACGCGTACAATTTGTGACCGTGAAGGGCTCGAGGGTTTAGTTATTCACTCAGGCCAAGCTAAGCGCCAGTTTTTAGACGACATGTATTACCCATTTAAAGTTAATCCACACTTTAAAGCATGGCTTCCTGTTATTGATAATCCACATTGTTGGATTGTGGTAAATGGTAGCGATAAACCGAAGCTTATTTTTTACCGCCCAGTTGATTTTTGGCACAAAGTGCCAGATGAGCCGCGTGATTTTTGGGCTGAGTACTTTGATATAGAATTATTGCTACAGCCTGATCAAGTTGAAAAACTATTACCTTACGATAAAGCTAAATACGCTTACATGGGCGAATACCTAGAGGTAGCGCAAGCGCTTGGCTTTAGTATTATGAACCCTGAGCCAGTACTTAACTATTTTCATTATAACCGCGCTTATAAAACGCAGTACGAGCTTGAATGTTTACGCCAAGCCAACCGCATCGCGGTAGATGGACATAAAGCAGCACGCGATACGTTTTATAATGGTGGTAGCGAATTTGATATTCAGCAAGCGTACCTTATGGCTACACGCCAAAGCGAAAACGAAATGCCGTATGGCAACATAGTAGCGCTTAACGAAAACTGCGCTATTTTGCATTACACACATTTTGAGCCAAAAGCACCGCTTACTCATAATTCGTTTTTAATCGATGCTGGCGCAAACTTTAATGGGTATGCCGCAGATATAACCCGTACGTACGATTTTAAAAAACAGGGCGAATTTGCTGAGCTAGTACAAACTATGACGGCAATACAAATTGAGCTAGGCAACGCATTAAAGCCAGGCATGTTATATGGCGATTTACACGTTGATTGCCATAACCGTATTGCGCAAATTCTTAGCGACTTCAATATTGTAAACTTACCTGCAACAGAAATTGTGGAACGTAAAATTACCTCAACATTTTTTCCTCATGGCTTGGGCCATCACCTTGGCTTACAAGTGCACGATATGGGCGGCTTTATGCGTGATGATAAAGGCACCCACCAGCCATCGCCAGAAGGGCACCCATTCTTACGTTGTACTCGTAAAATAGAGAAAAACCAAGTATTTACTATTGAGCCAGGGCTTTACTTTATAGACTCATTATTAGGTGATTTAGCGCAAACCGACAGTAAGCAGTTTATTAACTGGGAAAAAATCGAGTCATTAAAACCATACGGCGGTATTCGTATTGAAGACAATATTATTGTTCACGAAGACAGCCTAGAAAATATGACTCGTGATTTAGCGCTCGACTAAGCTAATAAAGACGAGCTCGCCAATACGCGCTAAAATACGCGAATGCAAAGGGGCCTTTTGGCCCCATTTTTAATTGAGCTTTAATTATGTCTGAATATAAATACCCCGCCGATGATGTGTTTCATCAAGAAGAAATTAAAAAAAGCACCTTTATAGTTCATATCGCGCATACGCCAGACCTACAGGCTGCTAAAGCATTTATTAAAAGCATTGAAGAAAAGTACCCAGATGCTCGTCATAATTGTTGGGCGCACGTAGCGGGTAACCCAGGCGGAAGCCATGTTTATGGTTTTTCTGATGATGGCGAGCCAAATGGTACCGCAGGAAAGCCGATGCTTAATGTGCTGGTGGGTTCTGGACTTGGCGAAATTACTGCGGTTGTCACCCGTTATTTTGGCGGTATAAAGCTGGGCACCGGTGGGTTAGTGCGTGCCTATGGTGGGTCGCTTAATAATGCACTTTCGCAGCTAAAAACGGTGACTAAAGTACCGAGTATCGAGATTGTAGGCCAGAGTGAATACAGCATGCAGGGCGCAATAGAGCAATTGTTAAAAACCAATTATCAAGTACTTAATATAGAAAAACAATTTACTGCTAATATTGAATGGGTTATTACTATTGATAGCCGCCAAGCAAAACAGGCCATTAAAGATATTTTTGATTTAAGCCATGGCGCAGTTGAGTTAACTATCAAAGAGTAAGACAATAACTTACACACTTATATTTACTAATAATAAAAGCGATAAGCTACATGCAATTTCGTACCATCATAAAAATCCTTGGCCAACTTGTTGCGCTGTTTAGTATTACCATGGTGCCGCCTGCGGTGGTGTCTTTATTTTATAAAGATGGTGGTGGTGTTCCTTTTGTATTAGCGTTTATATTTAGTGTGGTTATTGGTTTAACAGCTTATTACCCAAACAGGCATGAAAACGGCGACTTAAAAGCACGCGAAGGCTTTTTAATTGTTGTACTATTTTGGCTGGTACTAGGGGCGTTTGCATCGTTACCGCTGATTTTTTTACAAGAACCTAATTTGTCTATGGCCGATGCGGTGTTTGAGGCCTTTTCTGGCCTTACAACCACTGGGGCCACGGTACTTACCGGAATTGAATACCTGCCTAAGTCTGTTTTGTTTTATCGCCAGCAATTACAGTGGTTTGGCGGTATGGGTATCATTGTACTTGCTGTTGCTATACTGCCCATGCTTGGGGTCGGTGGCATGCAGTTATACCGAGCTGAGATCCCAGGCCCAGTAAAAGATTCAAAAATGACCCCCCGTATTGCCGACACCGCAAAGCACCTTTGGTACATTTATGTGTCGTTAACGGTAACCTGTATGTTGGCGTATTGGGCGGCAGGTATGGAGTGGTTTGATGCTATATGCCATGCGTTTTCTACAGTGGCGATTGGCGGTTTTTCTACTTACGATGCCTCAATAGGGCACTTTGATAGCCCTGTCATTAACTTTATATGTGTTTTCTTTTTAATTATTGCTGCGGTTAACTTTTCACTGCATTACGCGGCGGTAGCGAGTCGTAATATTCAGGTATATATCCGCGACCCTGAATTTAAAGTTTTTTTACTGATACAGTTAGCGCTGGTGGTTATTTGTTTTACGGTGCTCTCATCTAACGAAATATTTGCCGATGGCGATGAAACCCTCGATCAGGCTTTATTTCAGGCGGTGTCTATGAGTACCACAGCCGGTTTTGCCACCGATAATTTTTCTACTTGGCCGCTGTTTTTGCCTATATTGCTTATTTTTTCGAGCTTTATAGGTGGCTGTGCAGGTTCAACCGGTGGCGGTATGAAAGTTGTACGCGTGTTTTTACTTTACCTACAAGGCATACGTGAGCTTAACCGCTTAGTGCACCCACGTGCTATATACTCTATTAAGCTTGGTCGTAAAGCCTTGCCCGATAAAGTAGTTGAAGCGGTTTGGGGGTTTTTCTCAGCGTACGCATTGGTGTTTATTATTATAATGCTGGCACTAATGGGAACCGGCATGGACAACATTACCGCGTTCTCTGCTACGGCGGCGTGTTTAAATAATTTAGGCCCAGGCTTAGGTGATGTTGCCTCGCATTATGGGGCGGTGAGCGATGGTGCCAAATGGCTATTAACCATTGCCATGGTATTTGGTCGCTTAGAAATATTCACCTTACTCGTGCTATTTACGCCGACCTTTTGGCGTGGGTAATAATATACAAATGATGCTTAGGAACAGGCATGCCACATTCTAATTTAGATAAATTACACCAGTTAACAACAGGACGATTGGTCGACTTGGAAATTGTTACGCCTACCAGTAGTAAACGCGTAAAAACAGAGTTTATTGGCTTGCTAGAAAATAAATTTATTATTTTAAATTACCCAAGTTCAAAGCGTTTACCTGCTGCAAGTGATTACCTACGTGATGGTGTAATGGTGGTGGTAAGAGCGGTTATAGAAGGCAGTGGCGGACAAGTAATAGCATTTAGGCAGCAGCTTATGTCGGTTGCCTCACACCCTGCTAGGCTCATTTTTATTAATTACCCTACGCAAGTGCAGTTATTTGCACTGCGCGCGCAAACACGCATACCTACTTTATTACCTGCAAAATTAACTCTAAGTGACGATAGAGTACTTGAAGGGGTGATTAAAGACATCTCGCTTACCGGGGTGATGTTTGATGTACGCGGCGATCAAAACGATGAAAATATTAAAGATATGCAATGCACGGTGACGGTTGATACCAACAATAAAGCATTTACTGGCGAAGTATGCAGTGTAAAAGAACACGCCGCAGGAGTTAATTGTGGTATTAAACTTCTAGCCAGTGAAGATGAAATGAAGGCATTTATGAAAGAGCACTTTATCGATCCCGCGATGCTTGAGCTGCCATTAGAATAAGCACTTTCGCTTAATAGCAACAAATGGCCATTTTTTACTTGAGTGGCAGTCATATTTTTTAAAAATTCAAAAAATAATTTTTATTTTCTATAAAAATCAGCTGTATAGATTAGTTTTACGAGTGAATTATTTTAATGTGTTAGCTCCCCTCACGGTTAAAATTTAGTCTCTTTTTTCGATAAATCTTCATCCTTACAATTTACGCCGAAAATTGTAGCTTTTTCCTCTTATGTAACTAGTTGTTTTTATTGCATTTAAAAACTTAGCTTTACCCTTTGTTGCTAGTTTGCAACATAAAACCCCCGCAAATTTATCAAAAATAGCCAAGAACTCATTTAACTGATTGAAAATAATGAACTTTTAAAACTTGGCATTCAAGTTGTAATAGTCTGGCTGTACTGAACAATAACGTGATTTAAAGTAAAACACTTAATCGCACACATATACTTGAAGGAATTATATTATGAAAAGCATTAATAAAACTTTAGCACTTATCGCCCTTGCTTCATCATCAGCGGCATTTGCAGCAACCGATTTTGATACGTTAGATGTAGATGGCAGCGGCACGATTAGCAAATCAGAGGCATCAATTGATACAAAACTGATGAGCATGTTCTCAGAATTAGATACTGACCAAGATGGTGAGCTATCAAAAGAAGAATTTTCAGAAGCTTAAAGTGTGGTAACAATCCTGAGTTGCCAATGACAACCTAAGTAGGCAAGGGAGCTTACGAAAAAGGATTACAAGGATTGCGTACACCACGTAGTGAACTTAACTAATTTGTTTATATTGAAGGATTAAATTATGAAGCATTTAAATAAAGCACTCGCATTTATGGCTATTGCCTCTTCTTCTGCTGCCTTTGCAGGGACTGATTTTGACACGCTAGATGTAGATGGCAATGGCGCCATTAGCCAAGCTGAAGCATCGGTTGATGCGGATTTAATGGCTGAGTTTGTTGAGCTTGATACCGATGGAAATGGTGAGCTTTCAAAGCAAGAGTTCTCTAAATACTAGGGTGTGATGATCTTTGCCAATTGAGCGCAGGGCTGCGCATGTTCACTTAGCAAAGAGTCATTTGCTCTAATCCAATGTGCATTAAAACTTAATAATGCACATTGGCAAAAGCACTTTTTAGTTAATTTTTAAACCCATGGATCTTAGAAAAGGATTTCCTCTTAATTAGGACACAACTATGAAAACATTAAATACAGCACTTGCCGTTATCGTATTAGCTTCTTCATCAGCGGCGTATGCTGCAGTCGACTTTGCCTCGTTTGATGCCGATGGTGATGGTGCAATTTCAAAGCAAGAAGCGCAGGTAAATTCACAGCTAGTGAAAATTTTTGACCAGCTAGATACTGATGGTAATGGTGAAATTTCTGAGCAAGAGTTTTCAAAAGTACAGTAATTAGTAAGCTGCTAAGCAGGGTTGCCTAGCATTAAAAAAACATACTCCACTAAAGCCGCCTTAGTCAGCGGCTTTTTTGTGTTTAACTATAAAAATATAGCGCTAACTTGGAATAGCTTTTCTACTACGTTGATATGCTTTTTATCGATTAAAAACATAATAACGTGATCACCAGACATAATAACCGTGTCGTCGTGGGCAATCAGTACGTCGTCATTACGTACAATAGCACCAATCGTTGTACCTGCAGGTAGCTTGATATCGGCAATCGCACGGCCAACTACTTTTGATGTGTTTTCATCGCCATGGGCAACGGCTTCAATGGCCTCTGCCGCGCCTTTACGTAACGAGTACACATTAACAATATCGCCACGGCGTACGTGTGTAAGTAGCGCCGAAATAGTTGCTTGTTGTGGTGATATAGCAATATCTATTTCACCCCCTTGCACTAAATCTACATACGCACCACGCTGAATAAGCACCATGGTTTTTTGTGCGCCCATGCGTTTTGCAAGCATGGCCGACATTATATTTGCTTCATCGTCGTTGGTTACGGCAATAAACACATCAACTTGCTCTATGTGCTCTTCAGATAGTAGTTCTTGGTCTGAGGCGTCTCCACAAAACACGACGGTGTTATCTAGCATTTCAGAGAGTTGCTCAGCACGCTCTTTACTGCGCTCTAGTAACTTAACGCTGTGGTTTTTTTCCAGTGAGCGAGCAAGGCCTGCACCAATGTTACCGCCACCGGCTATCATAATTTTTTTGTAAGAACGCTCAAGTTTTTGTAGCTCGTTCATAACTGCGCGAATATGCTTAGTGGCAGCAATGAAAAATACTTCATCGTCCGCTTCTATTACCGTGGTGCCCAGTGGCTTTATAGCTTTACCTTGGCGATAAATTGCTGCTACACGGGTTTCTACATTCGGAATATGCTCTTTTAAAGCAGAAAGCGCATAACCCACTAATAAGCCACCGTAGTAAGCTTTTACAGCCACAAGAGAGAGCATGCCATCGGCAAATTGCAGCACTTGCAACGCGCCTGGGTAATCTATTAAACGGCGAATATATTTGGTAACAAGTGCTTCGGGGGCAATATAGTGATCAACCGGGAGGTCATCGTTATGAAATAGCTTTTCGCGGTATTTTAAATATTGCTCTGATCGGATACGGGCTATTTTAGTTGGCGTATTAAAAATACTATACGCGACTTGGCACGCCACCATATTGACTTCATCTGAGCTGGTTACCGCAATAATCATGTCGGCGTCTTCAGCACCTGCACGTCTGAGCACATCTGGGTGAGCACTGTGCCCCGTGACCCCTTGTAAGTCGTACTTATCTTGTAGCTCTCGTAAGCGGTTGCCGTCTATATCAACAACGGTTATTTCGTTTTGTTCGCCAACTAAGTTTTCAGCAAGCGTACCACCGACTTGTCCGGCACCGAGTATGATTATTTTCATTATTTACCCGAATTACTGTTTAATTAAAAAAATAGCCATTTACTGTTTAATAAATGGCTATTGAGTGTACGGCTATTAGGCTTTTTTAACTAGCTTAGCGTAATAAAATCCGTCGCTTTCACCTGGTAGTAATTGTAAACCAGGGTTGGTAACTGTGTCGTTGTCGTGCAGTGGTATATGCTCAACGTCACTATTATTAGCTAAAAATTTAGCGACTTGCTGTTGGTTCTCTTGCGGCAGTACCGAACAGGTTGCGTATATCATTGTGCCGCCTGGTTTAAGTAGCGGCCAAATGCTATTGAGTATATCGCTTTGTAGTGTAGCTAAATCTTCAATGTCTGATGCGCGGCGAAGCCATTTTATATCTGGGTGGCGGCGTATAACACCGGTTGCCGAACAAGGGACATCTAATAAAATGCGGTCAAACTGTTGCTCATCCCACCAGGTGTGTGGCTGCGAAGCGTCTGCACATTGTAGGTCTGCGCCTAAACCGATACGGGTTAAATTTTGTTTAACACGTTCTAGGCGAGTGGCGTCACTATCAAGTGCTAATACTTCTGCATCGGCAAGCTCTAATATATGACATGTTTTACCGCCAGGTGCTGCACAGGCATCTAAAATGTATTCATCAGCTTGAGGTGCTAAAAAGCGTGCGGCTAATTGCGCTGCGGCGTCTTGAACTGAGCAGGCGCCCACATCAAATTCTGGCAACGAAAATACATCACGCGGCTTAGCTAGTTTAATACCATCAACAAACTCAGGGTTTAACGTGTGCTCTATATCGTTAGCCGTTAACATTTCGCTGTATTGTTGCGTGCTGTATTGGGCTTGATTGACACGTAACCACATAGGGGCTTGTTGTTGGTTTTCTTCAAGAAGCGCTTCCCAGTTATCTGGGTAGGCAGCTTGCACTTGTTTAATAAACCAATTTGGATGGTTATATAAACACACTGGTATTTGCTTGGCTTTTTCTTCAAGCTCGCTTTGTTGGCGCTGAAAGCTACGCAAAATAGCGTTGATTAAGCCTTTTAAGCCTAATGCACGCATTTGGCCAAGGGCATTAACGGTTTCAGAAATGGCGGCATGCGGTGGCACGCGCATATGCTGCAGCTGATAGATACCAACATACAACAAAAACTGAAAAATACGACGCTTACCCTTTAGTGGCTGCTCTACTAAATGTTGGCAGTAGTTTTCAAGGCTAGGTAGGTAGCGCAACACGCCGTAACAAATTTGCTGTAATAGCGCTTTGTCTTTAGGGGGCAGTCCTTGGCTGGCAAATGGTAGCTCTTGATTTAGCGAAGCGCCTTTATCAACCACGTTATATAAAGTTTCAGCGGCAAGCGCACGTACGTTTTGAACATTACTCATTGTTTTCGCCTAATACGGTACCAGGAGTTACCCAGTCACTGCGACCGTTTAAAAAGTCGCTAATTGCCATTGGTTTTTTACCTTGGGGTTGCAGCTGTGTAATACTTAATGCCTGCTTGCCACACGCCACTACAATGCCGTTTTTATCGCTTGATAAAACAACGCCCGCAGGGCCTGTTTGCTCAACGACTGAGGCTTGATAAATTTTTACGCTGTGCTCACCCATTTGAGTAAAACACACTGGCCATGGATTAAATGCACGTATATTACGCTCAATTTGTACAGCATCCATCGTCCAATCAATATTTGCTTCCTCTTTTGAAAGCTTTTTAGCGTAATTTGCCAACTCGTCGTTTTGCGGCTCTGCTATAAGCTCGCCATTGGCTAACTTATTAATGGTTTGAACAAGTGCTCCGGGACCAAGTTCAGCCAGTTTAGTGTATAAACTGGCACTGGTTTCATCCGCAGCAATAGGGCAGCGGCTAATGTGCAGCATGTCGCCGGTATCAAGCCCTTCATCCATTTGCATTATCGTTACGCCGGTATCTTCATCGCCAGCCCAAATTGCGCGCTGTATAGGCGCAGCACCGCGCCAGCGCGGTAAAATAGAGCCATGCACATTTAAGCACCCTAAGCGTGGTGCCTCTAAAATGGCTTTTGGTAAAATTAAGCCATAAGCCACCACAATCATGATATCGGCATTTAAGCTTTTAAGCTCAGTGAGTGCGTCTTCATTTTTTAATGATTGTGGCTGAAAAACAGGTAGCTCATGTTCAAGCGCAAGCGCTTTTACTTCACTGGCTTTTAACTTTTTACCACGCCCAGCAGGGCGGTCTGGTTGGCTGTAAACTCCAACAATTTGGTGTTCGCTTTGAATTAACGCTTGTAGGTGACGAGCGGCAAAGTCCGGCGTACCGGCAAATATAATGCGTAGTGGTTTTGTCACTGAGTTTTCCTAAGGTGCTTATTACTTCGCGGCAAATTTAGCTTCTTTTTCAAGCTTTTTGCGAATACGTTGACGCTTTAATGGC
This sequence comes from Pseudoalteromonas sp. A3, assembly GCF_025942345.1. Classification (NCBI taxonomy): domain Bacteria; kingdom Pseudomonadati; phylum Pseudomonadota; class Gammaproteobacteria; order Alteromonadales; family Pseudoalteromonadaceae; genus Pseudoalteromonas; species Pseudoalteromonas sp. A3. Next base: position 8,206 of record NZ_JAPCKL010000017.1, on the reverse strand, counting down.
GATAGGTAATCAATAAATAGTTTACCTTGTAAGTGATCTAGTTCGTGTTGAATACAAATAGCTAATAGCTCATCTGCATCTAGTACAAATTCTTCACCATTTTCGTTAAGAGCAGCAACGGTTACGGTTTCAGCACGGTCTACTTTTGCGTAAGAGTTAGGCACTGATAAACAGCCTTCTTCGCTAATTGTTGCACCATCTTTTTTAATAATTTGTGGGTTAATTAAAACCAGTGGTTCGTCGCGTTCTTCTGATACGTCGATCACCACAATACGTTGATGAATATCAACCTGTGTAGCAGCTAGCCCAATGCCGTTTTCATCGTACATTGTCTCTAGCATGTCTTTTACAATTTGGCGAACGTTGTCATCAACCTGTGCAACTTCTTTTGCTACCGTACGTAAACGCTCATCTGGAAATCTTAAAACTTCTAACCTAGCCATAGTTACCTTTTTACACTTGTGCTTAATTTAGGGTATTGTATGCTCTTATTTTAGCCATTCGCGTTCCCCTTTAACAGGTTTTGGTCAATAATAATGAAAAAACAATACAAGGAAGCCCAATGAAATCTCAATTGGCTGCAATTATGTTTGCACTAAGTACTGCTTTTCCTGCAGTCGCTGATGTTTTACAAATAAAAAAAGATGCTCCAAAACAATATGTTGTAAAAAAAGGCGATACCCTTTGGGATATTTCCGGCATTTATTTAGAAGAACCATGGCTGTGGCCAGAGTTGTGGCAAATGAACCCGCAAATAGATAACCCGCATCTAATTTACCCAGGCGATGCACTCGCGTTAGTGTACGACGCCGACGGTAACCCGCGTTTGGTGATTAATAAAGCGTACAGAAAATTATCGCCGCAAGGGCGTATTACACCAAAAGGTAATAACGCCATCACCACTTTGCCACTTGAAATAATTAAACCTTATTTAAGTTATGAGCAAGCAATTAACAGCGATGACATAGATGATAAGCCGTATATTTTAGGGGCAAACGAAAATACTAAAACGCAAACTCTCGGGCATATTTTATACGTTAAGGGCGATTTAAAAGTACATAAAGCATATGCTATTTATCACAAAGGCGAACCTTACATAGATACACAAACCGGTGAAGAGCTAGCCACTCGCGCTACTTATGTCGGTATGGCTCGTGCATTTAGAACGGGCGATGAAAGCAATGGCGTACCATCGTCTTTACGGGTTGAGTCAGTTAAACAAGAAATACAACAAGGCGATTTTTTACTCCCTGCTATGCAAGGGCAAATGTTACCAGCGTACTTTAATATGCATCGTCCTAAGCAAAGTGTATCCGGCAGTGTTATTGACTCGCCGCGCCAAGTAAGAGAATTCAGCACAATGGATGTAGTGGTGCTAAACTTAGGTGCTGAGCAACAAATTGAAGTTGGTCATATCCTCGATTTAGAACGCCAATCACCCACCGTTATTGATGGCCCTCGAGGACCGCGTTATCCAGAGGATTCGAGCAAATTTGAAAAGCTTTTATCTGATGCAGGTGAATTATTTGGCAGCGAGCCAGATGAAGACACCACAACATGGACAATGCCACACGAAAAAGTGGGTGAGTTAATTGTATTTAAAGTGTATGACAAAGTGAGTTATGCATTAATAACAAAAAATCAGCACCCAATTCGCGTTGGAGATAGTGTAGTAATTCATTAAGTTGTAGCGAGTCGGTGCTCTAGGAGAGAGCATGGATCAGTCATCTGGCAAGCTAGCCCACTGGCTTGCCTTTTATATGTGTAAAGGCTTAGGTATTAAAACACTGTTAGCCTTATCACATACTCACCCCCTCGAATCATTATTTGATTTAAACCAAAGTGAATTACAACAGCTTGGCCTTACCCAAAACCAAGCCTGCAACTTACTCAATACCAATTGGCAGCAAGTAAACCATTACGAGCAACAAATACAGCAGCTTAATATTACAGTGGTGTGTATTTTTGATGCGCTATACCCAAACGAGCTAAAACACATAGCCAGTGCCCCTTTACTGTTATTTTGTAAAGGCGATATATCGCTGTTATCTAGCCCGCAAGTGGCCATTGTTGGTAGTAGAAACGCGACCCCTACGGGGCTCGAAATAGCCTCAGAGCTTGCTTATCAGCTTACTTTAGCCGGTATTACTGTTACCTCGGGCATGGCGCGGGGTATTGATGGTGCCGCGCACAAAGGTGCATTGGCCAATAATGGCAAAACAATTGGTGTATTAGGGACTGGGGTTGATATTTACTACCCCAAACGCCATAAATTATTAACAGACCAAGTATTAGAGCATGGCTTATTAATAAGCGAGTTTTTACCGGGTACCGCTGCTAATGCGCATAACTTTCCCCGCAGAAACCGTATTATATCTGGTCTGTCTTTAGGCGTGGTTATTGTAGAGGCCGAAATTAAAAGCGGTTCATTGATCACGGTACGTTACGCTATTGAACAAAATAAAGAAGTGTTTGCAGTACCTGGGTCTATTAAAAACCCTTTATCGCAAGCGAGTCACTTTTTAATAAAGCAGGGCGCTAAGTTAGTCGAAAATGTAACAGATATTTTAGATGAGGTGAGCTTTTCTTATCAAAGCGGTCTATATAATAAAGAGGAGCCTGTAAACAAACAGTCACAGTGTGAGGTGTTAAATAGTATAGGGTATGAGGTAACCAGTGTTGATGAAATTGTACGTCGCGCCAAGTGGCCAATTGATAAAGTGCTGGCAAGGTTGCTCGATTTAGAGTTAGACGACGAAATAGAGCGAGTGTTAGACGGGTATATAAAGCTAAGCACAGGAAGGTAATATGTTTGATATTCTCATGTATCTTTTTGAAAACTACATTCACAGTGAAGCCGATATTTATATTGAAGAAAACGAGCTTACCGATGAATTACTTCGCGCGGGCTTTAATAAGACCGAAATTTTTAAAGCGTTAAACTGGCTTGAACAATTGGCCGATTTACAACGCAGCGACGAGTCGCCCTACTTAATTACAAAGCCTCACCAAGCAATGCGCATTTTTACCGATAGCGAATGCAAAATGTTAAACGTTGAATGCCGTGGCTTTTTGATGTTTTTAGAGCAAATAAGGGTGGTTAACAGTGTAACCCGTGAAATGGTTATGGACCGCCTTGCCGCATTAGATAAACCCTATATTTCGCTCGATGACTTAAAGTGGGTGGTGCTTATGGTGTTATTTAACGTACCTGGCTCAGAAGAGGCTTACGAGCAGATGGAAGACCTTATATTTGACGAACCCACCGAACTTCTTCATTAAAATTGTATGCCAAACCACTTAAACATATATGCACAGCTTGTATCTTTAAGTGGTTTGGGTATATTAGGCGAAAATTCAGCAACCCGTTAGGAACCTCATGAGTAAAATCGACCATTCGCTTTTCTCGGCGGATAAACACGCCTTAGAAAAAGAATACGAAGTCTGCCCACAATGTGGTTCTGAATTAGTGATCCGTAACTCTAAAACAGGTCCGTTTTTGGGTTGTGCTAGTTACCCTAAATGCGACTTTATTCGTCCATTAGCGCATCACGACAGCAACGAAATAAAGGTTCTTGAAGATTCAGCCTGCCCACAGTGCACAAAACCGCTGGTGGTTAAAAACGGCCGTTATGGCATGTTTATTGGCTGTACAGGGTACCCTGAGTGTCATTATATCGCCCACGATGACGAACCTAATAATAACGATGATGAATTACCTGGGTGTCCTAAATGTAAAAAAGGGCAGCTAGTTGCACGCAGCAATAAATTTGGTAAAACGTTTTACTCATGCGATTGTTACCCAAGCTGTAAATATACTCTAAATAACAAACCCATAGCCAAACCATGCCCTAAGTGCGATTGGCCGCTTGTTATAGAGAAAAAAATGGCCAATGGTACTGTGCTACAGTGCCCACAAAAAAGTTGCCTGCATAAACTTACCACTACTGATTAATATAAATTTCTGGAGCATATTTTGTCAGACCTTTCTACATTGCCTACGGCTATATCTTGCTTAGAGCAAGGTGAAGTTATTTTATATCCTACTGAAGCTGTCTATGGCTTAGGGTGTGATCCAGATAATCAGCAAGCTGTTGAGAAGTTGCTAGAAATAAAACAGCGCCCCGTTGAAAAGGGCCTTATTTTAATCGCCGATAACTACGGCCAGTTATTAAAGTATGTTGACGATGTAAAGCTGCCAATGGACAAACGCGCTGATATTTTTTCTAGTTGGCCCGGTGCTATTACCTGGGTAATGCCTGCAGCTAAAAATACGCCTAAATGGTTAACAGGGCAGTTTGATACGATTGCAGTACGGGTTACTGATCATCCAAGTGTTAAGCGCTTATGCCAGCAATTAGGCAAGCCTCTTGTCTCCACTAGTGCTAATTTAACCGGACAGCCAACCGTAACAAGTATTGAACAAGCCAAGCAGCAATTTGCAGATAAGGTAGGCTGTTACATTGATGAGCCCTTAGGGGGCAACATGCAGCCTAGCACAATTAAAGATGCCATGACCGGCAAAGTATTTAGAGGTTAATATGCAAAGCGAATTATTAGAACAAGTAAAAGCGTATTTTATGGCTTTGCAAGACACCATTTGCCAAGGTTTAGAGCAGGCCGATGGCAGTGCAAAATTTGTAGAGGATAGCTGGCAACGTGCCGAAGGCGGTGGCGGGCGCACACGTGTTACCACTAACGGTAATGTAATAGAGCAAGGCGGCGTTAACTACTCGCATGTGTTTGGTGCATCTATGCCGGGCTCTGCGACCGCTCATAGGCCTGAGCTTGCGGGGCGAAGCTTTCATGCATGTGGCGTTTCATTAGTTATTCATCCAAAAAACCCACATGTTCCTACAAGTCATGCCAATGTACGCTTTTTTATAGCCGAAAAAGAAGGCGAAGAGCCTATTTGGTGGTTTGGCGGGGGCTTTGACTTAACGCCTTTTTACCCCGTTTTTGAAGATGTACAGCATTGGCACCAAGTCGCACACGACATTTGTGCACCGTTTGGTGAACAAGTGTATCCAAAATACAAAACGTGGTGTGATGAATATTTTTACCTAAAACATCGCGACGAAACACGCGGTGTAGGCGGCTTATTTTTTGATGACTTAAACGAGCTAGGGTTTGAGCAGAGCTTTGCATTTATGCAATCGGTTGGTAATGGTTTTTTAGATGCTTACTTACCTATTATTGAGCGTCGTAAAAATGATGAATTCACGCAACAGCAGCGTGACTTTCAATTGTATCGCCGCGGTCGTTACGTAGAATTTAACCTTGTTTGGGATAGAGGCACTTTATTTGGCTTACAAAGCGGTGGGCGCACAGAGTCTATATTAATGTCGATGCCGCCACTGGCGCGTTGGGAATACAATTATAAGCCCGCGCCCGATAGCGCAGAGGCTAATTTGTATCAATACTATTTACGTCCACAAGAGTGGCTAAGCACTAACCCCACTGATTTGATAGCCAGAGAGTGGCAGTTATAAATATTAAATTAAGGTAGGAATTGTTTAATCCGCAAAGCTCAACAAACCCTAATAAAAGGCGCTTAACAGCGCCTTTTTGCTAAGTAGTTACAATTAGTGCTCATTAATCATATGGGTGGCAAGTTGTCCAAAAGACTGCTTTAACCCTTCGCGCAGTAGGGGGTTGTCTACTTCTATATCGAGCGTTTTATTCATGCAATACATCCACTGATCGCGCAGGTCTTTATTTATAGTAAAAGGCATATGGCGTTTGCGCAGCATAGGTTGGCCATGTTTTTCAGTAAATAGGTTAGGGCCGCCTAACCAACCCGATAAAAACTCAAAAAACACTTGGCGAATTCTATCTAATGGCAGAGGATGCATATCATATAATGGTTTGGCGTATTCATCGCCGGCCATTATGTCGTAGAATCTATTAGCAATAGCACGGGTACCTGCTTCTCCACCAATAATTTCATACGGTGTTTTCTCAGGAGTGGGCGCTGGTTGCTCAGGAGCTGGTTTAGATTTTGAAAAAAGTCGTTTAATCATATTACTTATCATCGTTAATAGGCAGTGTACAACTGCAAAGAGGTTGCTTTAAAATGGACAAATATGCGGTTTTTGGAAATCCAATCAAACATTCAAAATCCCCCGCGATACATAAACAATTTGCTGTATCTTTGGGTGAGCAAATCGACTACCGCGCAATATTAGCACCTATCGATAGCTTTGAAAAAACAGTAACCACCTTTTTTGAGCGAGGCGGAATAGGTGCCAATGTTACTATGCCATTTAAAGAGCAAGCGTATGCCATGGCTGATGAGCTCACCCCACTTGCTAAAATTGTTGGTGCAGTTAATACACTTAAAAAACGCGATGATGGCACTTTGTTAGGCGATAACACCGATGGCGTGGGCTTTGTTAATGATTTACTTGCCAATGAAGTGACAATTACCAATAAGCGTATTTTAATTATTGGTGCTGGTGGTGCAGCAAGAGGGGTGATACTACCGCTACTTGAGCATAATCCAGCTGAAATAACGATTGTTAATCGCACGGCAAAAAAAGCGCAAGACTTAGCGCAACTATTTGCTGAATATGGCAAGGTAACAGGCTATGGGTTTGATACATTACCAGTAAGCAATTACTCACTTATCGTAAATTCTACCTCTAGCAGTATGAACAACGAGTTACCAGCACTTGACGAAAAACACCTAAGTCAGTGCGCAGTGGCATACGATATGTTTTACTCCCAGCAAAATACCGTATTTATGAACTGGGTTGCAGAGCATAATAACCACGCTAAGCTGTTAGATGGCAGTGGTATGTTAGTAGGCCAAGCCGCACAGTCATATTATGTATGGCGTAATAAAATGCCCGCCATACTTCCTGTTGTTAAAGCACTAAAACAAGGCATGCTTAAATGAATCAAGCCATACAGTTTATAGATAGACTCGAGTTTAGAGAACCTTCCCACCAACTAGTCTTTTTCGCACAAGTAACAGGGATGCTGGTGGAGTGTATTATAGATTTACGAAAGCTAGGGCTTCAAGATGAAAGCCACGCAACGCAGCATTTTGATAAATACCGGTTTGATTACGAAGAATGTGCCGAGCAACTTATAGAAGATGAAAGTTATAACTCGGCAGGGCAGATAGAAGTGAATCTAATTGATCTCTGCTAAATACTCGTCTTTTAATTGCACATAGTTATCTGCCGATACTTTTAAAAAGGCAAGCTCTTGCTCTGTTAATGGGCGGGCTTGCTTTACTGGACTACCAACATATAAATAACCAGACTCCAATCGTTTATTTGGCGGTACTAATGACCCCCCACCAATAATAACGTCGTCCTCTACTATTACATTATCCATTACAATAGCGCCCATACCGACAAGTATACGATTTCCAAGCGTACATCCATGCAGCATCACCTTGTGTCCTACTGTCACATCATCACCAATAATAAGTGGGTAACCATCTGGGTTACTTTTAGTCGCGCGTGATAAATGAAGAACACTACCGTCTTGTATATTTGTACGTTCACCAATACGTATATAGTTAACATCTCCTCGCGCTGCCACTAAAGGCCATACGCTACAGTGGTCACCAATCGTAATATCTCCTACCAAAACAGACGACTCATCAACATAAACAGACGAATTAAAAGAGGGAGTCACACCTTTATAAGAACGGATAGCCATATATATACCTTTTAAATACCAGTTATAGTCGCTTGAGTGTAACAGCAACACTTAAATATAGGCCAGAAAAGGCCTGTTTTGATTATAAAACTACCAGTTATAGAGGGTTTAGTTCACATATTGACCGAATAGTGCTTTTTTTTGGTTTTTCTTTAAAAAAGTGCTTGCGTAAAAATCTGTTCTCCCTATAATGCGACCCCACTGAGACGGGGAGCGCCAACGCATAGCGAGGCAAGAGCTGCTCACAGAGTTAAGTAAAACTTCGGTTTTAAATCTTCTAAAAAGAAAGTTTAAAATTAAGTGTTGACTCGAAAAATAAAGGATGTATTATATGCATCCCTAGCGACAACGTCGCAACGTTCTTTAACAATATAAAGCAATCATCTGTGTGGGCACTCGTACAGATTGAGTTCTAACAGCCAAGCTACTTCGTTCTTTATTGAGCAAGTAACGAGGCAAACAAATTTAGAGTCTCAATTGAAACTGAGTGACCAACAGCAATAACTTACTTAGGTTTTACTTAAGAAAA
>NZ_JAPCKL010000016.1:0-97031 GCF_025942345.1 Pseudoalteromonas sp. A3 | reverse complement strand
TACTCGACTCACTGAGTAGCTCGTGCCTCGCTATGCGTTGCGCTCTGCCGTCTCAGTGGGGTCGCATTATAGGGAGATCCGAAAACAGATCAACCCTTTTTTGAAGAAAACTTGAAATAAATGACTGTTCGCGTGAAATTGAAGCAAAGTGGTTACTTTAAACACTAAAAAGGCCCTTACGGGCCTTTTATATTAGTTTACGATGAGTTTCCAACCGAGTTTACTTTGCAATTTAGACTCTTGTTGTAGCTCACTAGCCATAAGAGGGTGTTCTTTTAACCAGTTATTGGCAAACTTTAAGTCTAAGGTGTCTTTTTCTACAGATAACTCTATTTTAGGAAGTACGTCGTCTTGTCGGCGCATCGATAATATTACGGCAATTCTTAATAACCTAACTAAGTATTGGGTAAGTGTACTATGTGCACCTAGAGCGTCGAAGCTGCCTTTTTGAATATCGGAGCGATGTGCATTAGCAACAGCTGCAATCACTTTATGTTCAGATTGTGAAAAACCTGGCATATCGGTGTTTTCTATAATGTAGGCTGTGTGCTTGTGATATTGCTTGTACTCTATTAATAAACCAATTTCGTGTAGTTGTGCTGCGGCTTTTAAAAGCGGCAACGCATTTTCACTAACAAGCGGCCAGCTTTCACCTACTTGTTCTGCCAGTTGAATAACTAAGCTCGATACACGATTAGCTTGCTTTTGATCAACATGGTAACGGTCCATAAACCCATCAACGGTGCGTTTACGAATGTCGTTGTTATGAAGCTCGGGCACCATACTGTAAAGCACACCTTCGCGAAGTGCACCGCCAGCTAATCCCATTTTTTCAATTTCAAGCGATTCAAATAGCGCAATTAAGATAGCTAGGCCAGATACAAAAACTAATCTACGCTCTTCGCTTAGACCAGGTAAGTCTAGTGCAGCGATAGTGCTAAACGTTATTGATTGCTCTTTTATTTTATTTAGCTTTTCTAGGGTGAGTAGTTCATCTAAGTGTTGCGCAACCATTATTTCTTGAATGGCTTGCACTGTGCCAGAAGCACCCGATGCAATTTGCCAACCTGCTTGTTTATACTCAGGGGCAATTTCATCAATAACTTCGTGGGCAGCTTTGATGGCAGCGTTAAAGTTTGCTTCACTTAATTGGCAATCTTTAAAATAGCGTTCTAAATAAGTAACACACCCCATATTTAAGCTTTTATAGTGCAGTGCCTCAAAACCCTTACCTATAACGACTTCGGTACTTGCACCACCAATATCAATAACTAGCTGCTTGCCAGTGCATGATGAAGTGTGTGCTACGCCTTTATAAATAGTGCGTGCTTCTAGCTCACCACTTATTACATTAATAGTATGGCCTAAGATTTTTTCGGCTTGTGCTTTGAAAACATCGGCATTCGTCGCAAGACGTAATGTGGCCGTTGCTACTATGGTTATATTTTGTTTTGGAATGTCTTGTAGGCGCTCAGCAAAAAGTGCAAGGCACTCCCAGCCTCGCTGCATTGCCTCAGTGCTTAATACGTTATCTTTATCAAGCCCTGCGGCTAATCTTACTTTGCGTTTAACGCGGCCTATAGTTTGTAGGCCGCCAGCAATTGATTTAGCAATAAGCATATGAAAGCTATTTGAGCCTAAATCAATGACTGCATACACATTTTTTTGCGGTTTAAATTGCCCCACCGTTCAAAAACCTCTAGTTACTACTACGTACAGTAACGGCCGAGTTACGACCGTCCTTTTTGGTAACTATTATTTGGGCGACGTCCGTTATTATTACTACGATTACGTGGGCCTGTAGAATAGTTGCGCTTTCTTTGAATAGTAGGCTTTGTTAAATCATCTAGCAATGCGGTTTTATCATAATGTGATAAAGGAATGCTGTGCTCTATATACTCTTCTATTTCATGCAGGTTATAAGCGTACTGCTCACATGCAAAGCTAATTGCATGACCTGATGCGCCCGCACGACCTGTACGGCCAATACGGTGAACGTAATCTTCACAATCATCTGGCAGGTCAAAGTTAAATACATGACTTACCTCAGGGATATGTAGCCCACGTGCTGCCACATCGGTTGCCACTAAAAAGTCTAATTCGCCTTTGGTGAATTGCGCTAATATAGATTGGCGTTTTTTCTGGTTTACATCGCCAGTGAGCATACCTACTCGGTGGCCATCGGCTTTTAACCAGGCATACACTGTTTCACAGCTGTGCTTTGTATTGGCAAACACAATGGCTTTGTCTGGCCATTCTTCCTCAATTAAAGTTAATAGCAGCTTAATTTTATCTTCTTGAGAAGGATGAAATAGCTCTTCTTTAATTCGCTTACCTGTTTTAACGTCTGGCTCGATTTGAACGTGCTCAGGGTTGGTCATATGTTCAAAGGCAAGTTCTTGCACGCGATAAGAAAGCGTGGCAGAAAATAATAGGTTTAATCTATCTGCTGTATCTGGCATGCGGCGGAACATGTAACGAATGTCTTTTATAAAGCCTAAATCGAACATACGATCGGCTTCATCAAGCACAACTACCTCAATTTCATTAAGGGTGTAACAGCCTTGCTTGTACAAATCGATTAGTCGACCTGTAGTACCAATTAAAATATCAACGCCTTTTTCTAATTGTGCACGTTGTTTTTCGTAATCTTCGCCACCATATACTAAACCTAAGTTAAGATTACAGTGCGGCGCTAAAATTTTAGCATCTTTGTGTATCTGAATCGCAAGCTCCCGAGTCGGGGCCATGATCAGGGCTCTTGGATGTTTACTAGGTGCTTTGCTAGATTGTAATAACCGATGGCACGTGGCAGTTAAAAACGCCAACGTTTTGCCCGTACCTGTTTGTGCTTGGCCCGCGATATCGCGTCCGTCACAAATAAAAGGTAGGCATTTTGCTTGAATGGGTGTGCAATATTCAAACCCACTTTCGGTTAAACCGGCAACCACTTCCGGTGCGATAGCAAAGTCTGAAAACTTTTTATCGGTCAAATGTGTCTTAGTCATAGCGTTTAAGCATAACGTTTAAACTTGCAATAAGAAACAAGAGTGTTTAAATACGCACTAAATATTTCGCCTAACTAAATCGGAGAGCGCAATGAGCGAGAAAATAATCCAAATTACTGACGATAGCTTTGAAGCTGACGTATTACAATCAGACAAGCCTGTACTAGTAGATTTTTGGGCTGAGTGGTGCGGACCTTGTAAAATGATCGCCCCTATCCTTAATGAAGTAGCTGATGAATACGAAAGCCGTGTAACAGTTGCTAAATTAAACATCGACCAAAACGCGGGTACGCCGCCTAAATTTGGTATTCGTGGTATTCCTACTCTGCTTCTTTTTAAAGACGGCCAAGTAGCTGCAACGAAAGTTGGTGCGCTTTCTAAAACTCAACTTATTGAGTTCTTAGAAAACAATATCTAAGTAAAAATTAAAAAAAAGGGCGTTTTTGCCCTTTTTTTGTGTTTATTTTGTATAAAGACTGGACGCTATGCCAGTGAACTGCTAGTTTATAAAGCCAACTAATCCTTAGTTATATTCAACAAACCTCACTCAACTATCAAAGCGATTTTGAGTATGACAATTGTAATAAAGAACCCACCAATATGCATTTACGCGAATTAAAAGACAAGTCTATAAAAGAACTTGTAAACTTAGCTGAGTCCATGGGGCTCGAAAACGTAGCCCGCTTAAGAAAGCAAGATATCATTTTTGCCATTCTTAAAGCACACGCCAAAGGCGGAGAGAACATCTTCGGTGGCGGTGTACTAGAGATTTTACAAGATGGCTTTGGTTTTTTAAGATCATCAGAAGCATCTTACTTAGCTGGCCCAGATGATATTTATGTATCTCCAAGCCAAATTCGCCGTTTCAGCATGCGTACTGGCGATTCTATTTCAGGGCTTATTCGTCCACCTAAAGATGGCGAACGCTACTTTGCTTTATTAAAAGTAAATGAAGTTAACTTCGATAAACCTGAAAACTCTCGCACTAAAATTCTTTTTGAAAACCTTACCCCACTACATGCAAACGAACGTTTTCGTATGGAACGCGGTAACGGCAGTAAAGAAGACATTACCGCTCGTGTACTTGATTTAGCATCTCCAATTGGCCGTGGCCAACGTGGTTTGTTAGTAGCACCGCCTAAAGCGGGTAAAACAATGCTACTGCAAAACATTGCACAATCAATTACTCACAATCACCCAGATGTTACATTAATGGTTTTACTTATTGATGAGCGTCCGGAGGAAGTAACCGAGATGCAGCGCCTCGTTAAAGGTGAAGTTATTGCATCAACGTTTGATGAGCCAGCTTCTCGCCACGTACAAGTTGCAGAAATGGTTATTGAAAAAGCAAAACGTTTAGTTGAGCACAAAAAAGATGTGGTTATTTTGCTTGATTCAATCACCCGTTTAGCGCGTGCTTACAACACCGTTATTCCTTCGTCTGGTAAAGTACTTACCGGTGGTGTTGATGCTAACGCACTGCACAAGCCTAAGCGCTTCTTTGGTGCTGCACGTAATGTTGAAGAAGGCGGTAGCTTAACGATTATAGCTACAGCTCTTATCGACACGGGCTCTAAAATGGATGAAGTTATCTACGAAGAGTTTAAAGGTACCGGTAACATGGAACTACACTTAAATCGTAAGATTGCTGAAAAGCGTGTATTCCCTGCCATCGACTTTAACCGCTCTGGTACGCGTCGTGAAGAACTACTTACTAAGCCAGATGAGCTACAAAAGCTGTGGATTTTACGTAAGATTGTTCATGAAATGTCAGAGATTGATGCTATGGAATTCTTAATTGATAAGCTTTCTATGAGCAAAACGAACGATGAATTCTTCGATTCGATGAAACGCCAATAAGCGCGTTTTCGTTATATAAAAAAAGCGCCTAGGGCGCTTTTTTTATGTTTAAACGACTAATACCAATCGGCTTAGATATTTAGCCTTTCTAGCATACTAAATAAAGCGTTAATGGCGTTATAAATTTCTTATGTAGAACAACTAGGTGTCAAAACTTATGCCTTATGACCACTCTATTTATCTGTCGCTATAAATGTCTAATAACCTAACACGATTGGTATAATTAACTCTCGTTATATTTTTTAAGTACACGCTGTAATTCATCTACAAGCTTTTGAATGTGTTCTTTACTTTGGCTTTGTTTATTGAGTAAAGCCATATCGAGATTTTTAGCGGCTTTGGCAATATCGTCTAACGCAAACATTTGCGCAGCGCCTAAAATACGATGGCTGTCTTTTTGTAGTGCCTCTAGGTCATTACTATTATGGTGCTGACTTATGGTTTCGCTTTCAAACGTGAAGCTTTGCTTAAAACTTGTTACTAAGTCGCTCATGTCTATCTTAGCTGTATAGGCTGCCTCTTGTTTTGCTTCACCTAAATGCTGGGCAAGGGTGTTATAAAACGCGTTTTTATCTAATGGCTTACCTAAATACCCTGTAAACCCTAGGGCAAGATAATCATCAACTTCATGGCTCATTGCATTGGCCGTTAAAGCAAAAATAGGCGCTTGAAAGCCGCACTGTTGCAACAACGAAAACGCAGCACGCCCGTCCATAATAGGCATTTGTATATCAAGCAGCACGAGGTCTGGGTATATTTGTAGGCACTTCTCAACCGCTTGCTCGCCATTTTCTACCGCAATAACTTCAAGCCCCATAGAACGTAAATAACGACTTATGAGTCTGCGATTGTCGGGATGATCCTCAGCCAGTACTACACGCCCGGTTAACTGCTTAACCTGTTCAGCGGCGCTTACATGTTCGTACTCATCTAGCTCTTTTTCAACTTCTATACAGGGTAAAAACAGCGAAAACTGACTTCCGCGTTTAAACTCACTTTGTACGCTAATGTAGCCGCCCATCATAGAGGCTAACTGTTGAGACAAACTAAGCCCTAACCCGGTGCCACCAAAGCGGCGACTAATACTGTTATCGGCTTGGCTAAAGCATTCAAATATTTGTTTTAGCTGTGATGAATTCATGCCAATACCGGTGTCTTTAACTATAAAAATAAGCCCTTGCTCGGTTTTGTTTAAAGACACAACTACCTGCCCCGCCTGCGTAAACTTAACAGCATTAGCACATAAATTAATGAGTATTTGCTTCACCCGCATTAAATCGAGCTTGGTATAAAACGCATTGCCTACATGGTTATCAAAACGAATTTGTAAATGCTTCGCCTTAGCCTGCGTAATAAACATGGCATGTACATCGCTAACTAGCTGCACTATGTCAAAGCACGAAATATTAAGCTCTAATCTGTTTGCTTCTATTTTACTTAAATCGAGTACGTCATTAATTAAACTTTTTAAGTGATCGCTATGTCGTTGAATTATTTTTAATTCATCTTGTAGGTTTTCAGGCTCGTACAAACCATTAATTAAATCATCTGTTTGGCCTAAAATAGCGGTGAGCGGGGTTCTAATTTCATGGCTAATATTTGCCAAAAACTGGCTTTTAACATCATTTGCTTCTCGTAGCTCTTGGGCAATAGCTTGTAGCTCTGCTGTACGCTGCGCAACTTGTTCTTTTAATAACTGCTTAGCACGCTTTTCGGCGCCCCGACGATAAAGCGCGGTACCCGTTACAATTACTAAAAATAATAAAACAAAAATAAAAACCGTAAGCTGCGAACGTTGGCTCATTTTTAACTTTTGTACTTTTCGTTCTTGCTTCAGCTTTTGAATTTCTTGATTTAACTGAGTAGCTTTAAATTGATTTTGCAGTACAGCTAAAGCGCTGGTAATTGTTTCGCTATTTATACCGCGCTGCTCTGCTACAAACTTTTCGTGCAGAGTTAATGCCTCAGCGTAGTTGCCTTTGCTTGCCTCTAGGAGCGAGCGTGTACCAAAAGCATCGCGCTTGATACGCACACTATTATATTGTGTGGCCAAATCGGTTGCTTTATCTAGGCTTTTTTGCGAATCAGCAAGCTCGCCTCTCACAAATTGTATTTTAGCCAGTGCATGTAAGGCGTTAAGCTCTAAGCTGTGATTAGCAATTTTAAGGGCATTTTGCACCCCCAATTTAGCTTGCTCGTAGGCAGCATCCACATTATTAAGAATTAAATTGATGTTTGCTAAATTAGTATATTGGGTAGATAACTTATTATAATCATTGGTAGAAATATAATAGCGCAGTGCCATTTGGTAATAATGCAGCGCTAAATCTAATTGCGAACTTTCGTAGTAAGCAACCCCTAAATTATTGTTAACTTGCGCTATGCCGCTGGTATCAGCTAATTTTTGATAAACTTTAAGTACTTCTTTATAAAATAAAATGGCGCTTTCGTAACGTGATAACCTAATGTACACCCCTGCTATATTTAGCAAAATATCAGCTTGGTCTTGAGCACTGCCCTTTTTCTCATAAATCTCTTTTGCTTTTAAATAATATTCGAGCGTTAGCTCCATATTATTCATTTCGAAGTACGCTAAACCAATATTACTTAGCAGGTTTGCAAGCTCTACTTGCTTATTGTTTTTTTCAACAATCACCATGGCGCGGCTATATTCAACAATAGCTTGCTGAAAATATCCCTGAAAATAAAACACAACGCCTTGCATTTTAATGGCTCTAAAGTGCATATCTGGTAGGTAGTTTAAGGAAGTGTGCTGTTCTAATTTTTTAAAATACAGCAGGGCATTTTCAAAATCATCTGAGGAGAAGGCTAAATCGGCAAGTTCAGAATACACACTGACCTTTTGGGATTCTGTGATATTTTTTGCTTCAAGCAGCGCATTACCGAGCGTGAGTTTTACGTCCCACTGCTGCTCTTTTTTAAATTCATCAAATAAAGATACACTATTTTGAGCAAAGCTTGGCAGTATGAACACACAACATAAAACAAATAAAAGGCACTTCAATTTGCCTTGCATAATATTATTCCTTCAAACTTTAGCTTTAGTCAGTGTAATCTTTATTGAAGATACACAACAAAACGAGTGCAAACAATGCTTAACCCCCTGATTGATGAGATTTTTGAGCTACTTTTAACTCAGCGTGTTTGGAAAGTTCATATCTTAGCTGCAACGCTCGCTCAACAAGGGGTGTTACCACCTTTAGATGCAAACCCTGAGCAAAATTTATTTAAAAAGAATTTTTTAATTATGAATGCTTTATTTGAGCTGCAAACACAGCTATTACCCAAGCACTTAATTATATCGTCATTACATATTGAACTTACAGAGCCAAGTAGCAATGTAGCAACGCAGTCCCATTTAAAAAGTTACTATTTAAACTGGGAAAACTACGACACCAGTGCCAAAGACATAGAGGCATTATTAGATAGTTTTTGGCAGCAATTTAACCCACTAATAAAGCAACCAGTTGGGCAAATTGAGCCATTACTTAAGGCTTGGCAACTACCGCCAAACTTTAGCCTGGCTATGCTACAAAAGCGCTGGCGGCAATTGGCATTAAAACATCATCCCGATAAGCAAACTGGGAGTGCATGTAAATTTAGACAAATAAGAGCCGAGTATGAGCAGCTAAAGCTAGCTGCTCAAAACAGGTAATTAACGGGTAAGGCGACGGGCACGAATTTTACGCCCTTTAATATTGCCCTCGGTTAATTTACGTAGCGCAGGTTTTGATGCATTGCGCTCAACGGCTACAAAGGCAACGTTATCAAGTACATTTATTTTACCTACTTGGCGTCCTGCAACACCATCTTTGCCAGTAAGTGCACCTAAAATATCACCAGCGCGCACTTTTTGCTTTTTGCCCGAGTCGATCATTAGGGTAACCATTTCAGGCTTGTAAGGCGGCTTTTCTAATAAACTAAAAGCAGGCATTGGCTCTGGCAAAAAGTCTCGTTCGTAATGGTCGCCTATTTGCGCCACTTTAAACTGCTCAGCCTCACCGTAAATAGAGCATGCAATGCCTTTTTTACCCGCTCGGCCTGTGCGCCCTACACGGTGTACATGGGTTTGTGGGTCGTGTGCTAAGTGGTAATTTATTACCATGTCCATGTCGTCAATATCTAAGCCACGCGCGGCAACATCGGTAGCAACTAATATTGAGGCGCTCTTATTAGCAAAATGAATTAACGTACGCTCGCGATCACGCTGCTCTAAATCACCGTGCAACGCCACTGCGCTAAAGCCTTCACTTGCTAAATCATCACAAACTTGTTGTGTTTCTACCTTGGTATTACAAAAAACAACACAGCTTTGTGGTGTAAATTTAAGTAGTAATAATTTAAGTGTTGAGTAACGCTGTTTGTTGTTGTCCATTTTGTAAAAGTATTGCTTTATTGTGCTTTTTTCTTGCTCTTCTTCTACTTTTATCATCTCTGGATTTTTTAATACGCGCTTTGCAATCGCTTCAATTGCACGCGGAAAGGTAGCACTAAATAACAACGTTTGACGATTTTGCGGTATGCGCTCAATAATGGCATCAAGGGTATCTTGAAAACCCATATCGAGCATTTGATCTGCCTCATCAACTACCAGCGTTTCAACGTCGTCTAAACGCAGTGTACCTTTACGAATATGATCGTCTACTCGCCCAGGTGTACCCACAATAATGTGCGCGCCATGCTCAAGCGAGCCTATTTGTGGGCCAATAGAAACCCCGCCACACAAGGTTAAAATTTTAATATTGTGAATACCGCGGGCAAGTTTACGCATTTCTACCGCCACTTGCTCAGCCAGCTCGCGCGTTGGACAAAGTACAAGCGATTGAATACGAAAACGTTTTACATTTAATTTAGCTAACACACCTAAACTAAAAGCAGCAGTTTTACCTGAACCGGTTTTTGCCTGTGCAATAATGTCTTTACCTTCAAGTACAGGTGGCAGGCTTTGCGCTTGTACAGGCGTCATTTGCGAGTAGCCAAGTGTTGATAAATTATCAACTAAACCAGCAGGTAAAGCCAAAGATGAAAATGCAGTAGAAGTCACAATAAATTCCAAAATAATAAAAACAACACAGGGCTTAGCCCCAAAATATGGCTCTATAATAGCAGAATTCAGGTTAGGCAACCATTAATACCCGATGTGCATTATTTTACGATGCGTTAATCCTTGTTAATAAAAAAGTTGCAAATGATACTAGTTTTCATTAAGATCCTCGAAAAATTTTAACACCCTAACACTGGATGTAATTGATGAAACTAAACTCACTGTACGTAGCACTTGTTGGTGCCATTAGCACAAGCGCCTTTGCCGCCCCTACTGACCTAGAGCGAATTGAAGTTAAAGGCAGCTATTTCAACGACTACAAAGTCGACAACGCCAACGGAGCAATGAGAACATCAGCGTCATTGTTAGAAACAGCGCAATCAGTCACTGTTATTAGCGATACAATAATTAGCGAGCAATTAGCAACCACACTTGGCGAAGTGCTTACTAACGATGCAAGCTTAACTGCCGGCTCTCAGCAACGTAACCGTGAAGTATTTAACTTACGCGGCTTTGAACTTAGCTCTTCAACAGGCTACTTACGTGACGGGCACCAACATTGGTCTCACTACCAGCAACCGATTGAAATTCTACAACAAGTAGAAGTTATTAAAGGCCCATCAAGTATTTTATACGGACAATCAGGCCCAGGTGGCTTGATTAACATGGTGACAAAAAAGCCTACGGCAACTACATTATTTAACGCCAGCGCAGATGTAGACCAACATGGCTCTACCCGCTTTATGCTAGACGCGGCTGGTGCACTTACCGACGCTGAAGATTTACGCGCACGCGGTATTTTAGTAAAACAAGATGTTGATTATTGGCGCGAATACCAAAACGGCGAAAACCGTGAACGCGATCGTTTTTTAGGTGCTGTAATTGTTGATTACGATTTAAGCGACAACGCATTAGTACGTGTACATTACGACCGCACAGACGACGAAGCAGGCCTTGATACAGGTGCTTGGATAGATGACAACGCCAATGTGATTGGCGATGACAAAACTATTCGCGATATGTCTTGGGCATTTACCGACATAACAGTAGAAAACTTAGGCGTAGATTTTGAAGTGTACTTAAACGATCACTGGCAAGTTAAGCTTGGTTACAACGAGCAAACATTTGAGCGCCAGCGTTTTGAGTCTGCACCTCGTAAGCCAAGCACATTCGTAGAAGGCGATAGCTATGAGTCACGCCCTTACGACCGTTTTGACGATTGGCAGTTTAAAACCGCATTTATTGATTTTGTTGGCGAATTTAAAACCGGTAGTTTACAACATCAGTTTTTAATTGGTGCAAACTCGCTAGATTACTATTACGGACAACGCCGTACATCAGCAGAGTATTTTGATTTTGCCGCTGGCCAAAACGAGCCAAGCCGCCCAACAGTAAGCTATAAATCAGATGATACTATTAGCGAAACTGAATACGACTACTACGGTATTTACGTTCAAGACTTAATTACTTTCTCGCCACAGTGGCAAGTATCATTAGGTGGCCGTTACGATGAGCAAAATAGAGAAGGCGCAGATAACGAGTCGTTCGTACCAAAAGTAGGTGTGCTTTATCACCCTAACCCTTCTGCGACTATTTATGCTAGCTACTCAGAAGGTTTTGAGCCACAAGGTAGCGATACATTAGTAAGCGAAACTGACATCAACAACGGTATGAAGCTTGATGCTGTAACCTCTGAGCAAAAAGAAATTGGTGTTAAATGGCAGCTATTTGATGACCGCCTAATGTTAAGCGGTGCTGTATTTGATATTAGCAAAAAAGGCACCTTAGTAACCGAAGCACTTGAAGTGCCAGTGGGCGAATTTACCTCTGAAACAAACCAAGTAGGCGAGCAACGCCATAAAGGGCTTGAGCTAAGCGCGCAAGGTGCAGCTACCGATCGCTTATTTGTTATGGCATCAACTATGTACTTAGATGCAAATTTTGAGCGTGACGAAGACCTACAAGGTAAACGCCCTACTGATGCTCCTAAATGGTCTGCATCACTTTGGACACGCTATGAGTTAAACGACACCATTGCATTTAATGCCGGTGCATTTTATGAAGGTGAGCGCTTTGCCGATAGTGCAAACACAGTAGTAAAAGATGCTTACACACGAGTAGATGTCGGTGCAACTTACAAACTTAAAGTAAGCAAAACCGATGTAAACCTTCGTTTAAACATTGAAAACCTATTAGACGAAAACTACTTAGGCGGCGGTGGCTTAAACAACGTTACCGTGGGCGAAGGCACAAATGTACGCCTAGCAGCTCAATTTAGCTTTTAAGTTATAAAACTTATACTTATAAAGCCCGCACAATAATAATTGTGCGGGCTTTTTACTGCCTATTAAAAACACCACTGCATTCATCTCATCTATTTTTTAAAGCCTTTAAAAAGTGCTCTAATGCACTTAATTATAAAAAGGCTTACTCTATATGAAAAAAATTATTACAGCGCTACTAATGACTAGCAGCCTCAGCGTTAGCGCAAACAATGCAGAATTCACCACAACGCAATTACAACAGGTTGATGAGGTGCGCACTGCTGCACTTAAAAGCCATTTAAGCTACGAGCTACTCGAGTCACTCACAACAGAAGTTGGCCCTCGCTTACCCGGCACTGAAAACGATAAAAAAGCAGTAGCATGGGCTAAAGCAAAATTTAACGAACTTGGTTTTGATAAAGTATGGCTTGAAGAAGCAACATTTCCAAAATGGCGCCGTTATAGCGAAAGCGGAAAAATACTCACCCCAAGTGAGCAACCTCTGCATTTAACTGCGCTGGGTAATAGTGTAAGCACACCTGATGATGGCATTAGTGCAGCGGTTGTACTGTTTGAAACATTGGATGAGCTAATTGCAGCACCAGCAAATAGCTTAGAAGGTAAAATTGCCTATATTAATTACCGCATGAACCGCGACATAGACGGCAACGGATATGGCCCTGCAGTAAAAGCACGTGCCACAGGCGCAATTGAAGCTGCAAAAAAAGGCGCGGTTGCTTACATGATGCGCTCAGTGAGCACAGCTCACCATCGCTTTGCTCACACTGGTGGTAGTTACTATAAAGAAGGGGTTAAAAAAATACCTAACGTAACTATTGCCAACCCGGATGCGGATCAAATAGCGCGCTTAGTGGCCTTAAACAAAAAGGTAACGGTTAATATAAATGTACAAACACAAAGCCTAGGAGAAGGCACAAGCTATAACGTTATAGGCCAATTTAATGGCACCGAAAACCCAGAACAATATGTGTTAATTGGTGGCCACCTAGACTCGTGGGATTTAGGCACTGGCGCATTAGATGATGGCGCTGGTGTTGCGTTAACAATGGCTGCGGCTAAACACATTAGCGATGTTAAACGCCCTAAGCGCAGTATTCGTGTTGTACTGTTTGCAGCAGAAGAGCTTGGGCTTTGGGGTGCAAAAGCTTACTTTGCACAACATAAAAGCGATTTACATAATATAGTTGCAGCTGCTGAGTCGGACTTTGGCGCCGATGTAGTATATGGTTTTGAGTCAAATGTTAATACGGCTTCTCTGCCAGTAGTACGTGCCATAGCAAAAGAGCTGGCTGCGTTAAACATTGAGTACATTGGTAAAAACCAGGCTAACGGCGGGCCGGATTTAATCCCATTTAAAAAAGCGGTGTCGGCACCTATATTTGAGTTGGCCCAAGATGGCACTGATTACTTTGATTACCATCACACAGCTGATGACACACTCGATAAAGTAACGCCTGCTAAACTGCGCCAAAATACCGCTGCGTATGCTGTATTTGCGCTAATGGCAGCAGATGCCAAAACAACAATTCAACCGAAAGCGCAGACTAACTAATAACTGACATACTTACTTACAGTTTGTCGCTTTAATAAACGCACTCCTTGTTTTACCTTTATATAAATTAAATAAAACAAGGAGTGTGCGGGCATGTTGCTTTTCAATACGAGTCAGTCGTTCCCTCATTTTGCACAAACACAGTGCTGCCCTAACTGCCATAGCCGCGCCTATCATTTAATAAACCAAAGTCGTTTTTTACGCTTTACGGTTATTCCGGTTCTACCTTTAGCACTAAACTATAAATACGAATGCTATCAATGCGGCCATAATGCGCCTGTAAAATTAAAGCAGTTACCGGTGTTTGAAATTTTCACTCTACCTAAATACTTTATAGGGGTACTTTTAGCGTTATGGGTGGGGTTATTTTTTTACCAACAACACGCTGCAGCGCAAGCGCAAAAGCAAAGCTACTTAACTAACCCTAAAGCCTACGATACGTATTTAGTACACGCTGATAAATTTACTCATGAGCCCTGGACACTCACCAACTTAAAAGTTGCGCAAGTTTTAAGTTTTGACGAGCAGTTTATTACGTTTCAAGTAAGTAACTACAGCTATAAGCGCAACAAAGGCATTACTACTGCAATGCGTACCAGCTTATTGGTACAAACAGGTTACTTCTCAGATGACAAAATTACTTTGCCTCGTAGCGAAGTAAAAAGACTTTACAGCGACGGGGTGATTTACGACGTACTGCGCCCCTCAGCAAATAGTTTATATGGTGGTTTTGTAATGTTTCCGCCAAAACCAAAACCGCTATATAAAGGCTTAAAGCTCGACAAAAATAACCAACAGGGCATTACGTATTTTAAAAACGGACAGTATAGCGATGCGCTTGAGAGTTTTACTCTAGCCGCAAATGCCGGCTCGCAATGGGGGCAGCTCAATCTTGCGCAAATGTACCGAGATGGACAAGGCGTGACTCAAAATGTACAAACAGCAAAACATTGGTATGAGCAGGCAGTAGCGCAAGGTAATAGCAAAGCGAAATATGAGCTAGAACAGCTTTGTGAAAACAGCCAATGTAAATAACCTAAGGCTGTATTTAAAATAATGATTAGGCTGCGCTTTGATGAAAATATAAAACAAAGCGCAGCCTAAAAATTCACACAGCAGCTATTTATTAAATATTTTTGTATAAACTAAATGCAGAATAACAATGCATAGCCCCGCTACTACTCCTAATAATCCGTCAAATATAAGGGGGGCTAATGTTTCGCCGGTGCCATTTAATAACGACTTACCTATGGTTATTACTTCTAATTGCCAATGATGTAGTAGCTCAATACCGTGGGATAAAATGCCGCCACCGACTAAAAACATGGCCACCGTGCCGGCAAAGGCTAAAAATTGCATAAGCCTTGGCGCTGCAGCTAATAACCCCTTACCAAGCATCTCTTTAAATTTATTAGCCGACACCTTTGATTGATTAAGCAAATACAACCCTGCGTCATCAAGCTTTACAATACCGGCTACAAGGCCGTATACACCTATGGTCATTAATACGGCTATAACACACAGTACAAGCGCCTGATTTACAAGTGTGGCACCTGCAACCGTTCCTAAGGTGATCACTATAATTTCGGCTGAGAGAATAAAGTCGGTGCGTATGGCTCCTTTTACTTTTTGCTTTTCATACTCAGCTGGGTCTAATTGCTGCGACTCATCAACCTCTTTTTCGGGGTGAGGTAAAAACCGAGCAAATACTTTCTCAGCGCCTTCAAAACATAAAAATAAGCCACCAATTATTAGCAGCGGGGTTATTAACCAAGGCAGCCATACACTTATGAGCAATGCACCAGGCACCAAAATGGCTTTATTTAAAAATGAGCCCTTTGCCACAGCCCAAACTACGGGTAATTCGCGGTCGGCTGTAACCCCTGTAACTTGCTGAGCATTAAGTGCTAAGTCGTCACCAAGTACACCGGCTGTTTTTTTAGTGGCGACTTTACTCATTGTGGCAATGTCATCAAGTAAGGTGGTTATATCATCAAGTAATGTTAAAAGGTTAATGCCTGCCATGTTGCTTCCTAGCTAAAAAATAATGCTATCAACATAGCGTAATCCGTAATTTTCACCAACGGTTAATTTTGCTTTGTTATGCTGATTAAACACACTGATTTTTATCAATGGCAAACTTACTTAGGGGATATAAATGAAAGCATTGGTGGTTATTTTTACAAGCATGCTGGTTTTATCAGCCTGTAGTAATGAGTCTAAAAGTACCCACTACTTATGCAACGAGCGCGTAGTAGAATTAGCCCACCAAGGAGCGGGGGCAACACTTACTTTAAATGAGCAAACATATACGCTTAATAAAGAGCCGAGCGCATCAGGGGTAAAGTATATTAATGAGCGAGTGCTATTTTGGTCTAAAGCCGATGAAGCGATGTTGATTGTTTCAGGTAATAAATACCACTGCCAACTTCAACAAGCCGACGCCTTATAATTTTGTCGTTCGCGATTTAAACTTTTTCTTTTTTCTCATCGTAATAAATAGCCTGTTTTTACGCTATCACTGACTTAACAACTGCACATGCATTTGTTGTTTAGTTGGGTATAATACTTTCACTTTTTGCTTAGTAGCGGCCTACCATGAAATATAAAGATTTACGTGACTTTATCGATTTGCTTGAAAAAAAAGGCGAACTTAAACGTATTACTCAAGAAATCGACCCGTATCTTGAAATGACCGAAATAGCCGACCGTACATTACGTGCTAAAGGCCCCGCATTATTGTTCGAAAACCCAAAAGGTCACAGTATGCCTGTGCTTGCAAACTTATTTGGTACACCTAAACGCGTTGCTATGGGCATGGGCCAAGAAGATGTAAGCGAGCTGCGTGAAGTTGGCAAGCTACTCGCTTTTTTAAAAGAGCCCGAGCCACCAAAAGGGATTAAAGAAGCACTAGGGCAAATTCCGGTATTTAAACAAGTACTCAATATGCCGGCTAAAGAAGTTAAAAAAGCACCGTGCCAACAAGTTGTTCTAGAAGGTGACGAGGTAGATTTAACTAAGCTGCCTATACAACATTGTTGGCCTGGAGATGCCGCACCTCTTATTACTTGGGGCTTAACTGTTACCAAAGGGCCTTATAAAAAGCGCCAAAATTTGGGTATTTACCGCCAGCAGCTATTAGGTAAAAATAAAATAATTATGCGTTGGTTATCGCATCGCGGTGGCGCACTCGATTTTCAAGAATGGTGTAAAGAAAACCCCGGTGAGCCTTACCCAGTTTCGGTTGCATTAGGAGCTGATCCTGCCACTATTTTAGGTGCGGTGACACCTGTGCCAGACACGTTAAGCGAATATGCCTTTGCTGGCTTACTGCGCGGTAGTAAAACCGAAGTGGTTAAGTCTATTTCAAATGACTTACAGGTCCCTGCCAGCGCCGAAATAGTACTTGAAGGCTACATTATGCCTGGCGAAATGGCTCCCGAGGGGCCGTATGGCGACCACACTGGTTATTACAATGAAGTTGATGATTTTCCTGTGATGACAGTGACCCATTTAACACACCGTAAAAACCCAATTTACCATAGTACATTTACCGGCCGCCCACCTGATGAGCCAGCTATTTTAGGTGTGGCATTAAACGAAGTGTTTGTGCCTATATTGCAAAAGCAGTTTCCAGAAATCGTCGACTTTTACTTGCCACCCGAAGGCTGCTCTTACCGTATGGCCGTGGTAACCATGAAAAAACAATACCCAGGCCATGCTAAGCGCGTAATGATGGGCGTATGGTCGTTTTTACGTCAGTTTATGTACACTAAGTTTGTTATTGTTTGCGATGATGATGTAAATGCCCGTGACTGGAACGATGTTATTTGGGCCATCACTACCCGTATGGACCCTGCGCGCGACACCACATTAATTGAAAACACGCCAATAGATTACCTCGATTTTGCATCGCCGGTATCTGGGCTTGGCTCAAAAATGGGTATGGATGCAACAAATAAGTGGCCAGGTGAAACCGACCGCGAATGGGGCGAGCCAATTGTCATGGATAAAGCGACAAAAGATCGTGTTGACGAAATTTGGCAAAGCCTCGATATACTTTAAGCACGCTTAGTGAATATAAACAGGCTATAAAATAACCCCGCAGATATGTTAATATTGCTCCACTTAACTGCATATCTGCGTAAACGCTGCTAAAAGGTAAAAAATGCAAACATTAAAAGCTGAAGTTGTTGCCATCAGCCCACTTACAGAATTTGTTCATAAAGTAATTTTAAAGCCTCAACAACCTGTTACGTTTGAAGCTGGCCAATACATGCAACTTGTACTTGGCGAAAAAGACAAGCGCGCATTTTCGATTGCAAGTCGTCCATCGCAATGTGATGAAATAGAGCTTCATATTGGCGCATCTAAAGCCGATTCATACGCAATGCAATCGCTTGAGCATTTACGTAATGCGCATCAAAATAATACACCGGTAGATATAGAAGCTGGCCTTGGTGTATCGCAACTACGTCTACAATGCGAGCGCCCTATTATTTTATTGGCTGGCGGCACTGGTTTTTCTTATGCAAAATCAATGGCTGATCACTTAGCTGAAATTAAATGCGACCGCCCGGTATTATTTTACTGGGGTGTTAAAGAAGAGTCTGCATTGTATGCTCACAGCGAAATGCAAGCATGGGCAGAGAGTAACGAGCACTTTAAATTTATTCCTGTTGTAGAAAACCCATCTGCTAATTGGCAAGGCCACACTGGGTTTGTACACAAAGCAGTAATGCAAGATATTGTGTCGTTAGAACCTTACGACATTTATATGGCCGGTCGCTTTGACATGATAGGCATTGTCCGTGATGACTTTATTGCTCACGGCGCTGTTCGCGAAAACATGTACGCTGACGCATTTGCGTTTATAAAATAAATTTTTATTTATAATACAAAGGCGCCCCATGGCGCCTTTGTTATTTCTATCAAATTTAAGATATTAATTGGTATAACCTATTGCTTTAATCAGTATAAACAATTTCCTAAATTCCTATCTATAAACCATACTTTGTATAGAACATCAGCGGGAGAGACCCAAATGTTAAATACAAAAGTAAAAGATTTTATGCAACGTAAGTTGCCGCATATTACCCCAAATACCGAAATGACCACCGCTATTAGCGAGCTGCAAAAGTTTAACTTATTAGGTGCACCAGTATTTGATGACAATAAATCGCTGGTTGGTTTTATATCTGAGCAAGAGCTGTTAAAACCATTAATGCGAAGCAGCTATTTTTGCGATGGCGTTGTAAAAGTTTCGCAGCTTATGCAGACCGAAGTTGTAACCGTTAATGGCGATACCAACATCATCGAGCTTGCAGAGCAAATGAAAACAGGAAAGCCAAAAAACTACCCCGTTGTTGAGGGTGATACCGTGATAGGGCTGATTGGCCGAAGCGATGTATTAAAAGCACTGTTTGATAATTACGTGAGCTGCCAAACAAAAGTAAGCTAACATAAAAAATGCCGCTAATAAGCGGCATTTTTTGTATTAAGCGTGTTTAACGTGCTGCAGCAAGCGCAGTTAATGCGCTTTTATCGCTGTCGCTTAAAAATGCAATCTCTAAGGCATTAGCTTGCGCCTTATGCATATCGGCTTGTGTTAAACCCGCCTTTGGCGCAGCCACTAAATATTCATGCTCAATTTCAATGCCCTCTACAGCCGGATCGTCGGTATTAATACACGCTAAAATACCGTGATCTAAAAACTGTTTAAGGGGGTGTTTAGCTAAATCGTTTACGGTACTGGTTTGAATATTACTGGTTAAGCACGACTCAATACCAATGCGGTTATCGCGCAGGTAGTCCATTAGTTTAGGGTCTTCAATTGCTTTTACCCCATGACCTATACGGCTTGCACCTAATTCATTAATGGCTTGCCAAATACTCGCTGCGCCCAGCGCTTCACCGGCATGGATGGTAGCGGCTAGGTAAGCGTCTCTTACTTGCTTAAATTGTTCGACAAAAAGCTCTCCCGGAAAACCAATTTCATCTCCGGCTAAATCAATCGCCACTAAATCATTTTTAAAGGCAAGTAATGCGTCAAGCTCCTGCTGGCAAGTTTTAACACCGTAAGTACGCGACATAATACCAATTAAGTTTGCTTTAATATTTGCGCCTTGAGTAGCCGATTTAATACCATCAACCACGGCCTCAACCACCCCTTGCGGGTGTAAACCTTGGCTGTGTGCCATATAATACGGGCTAAAGCGAAGCTCTACATAATCAAGTCCCTGCGCTTGAGCATCTTCTATGTTTTCAACTGCAATGCGTCTACAGGCGTCGTAGTCGCCCAGTACCGTTACACCCCAGTCGAGCTTTTGCAAAAATGCCATTAAATCAGGCTCAGGATCAATAACTTGCACATGAGGGATAAGCGCCTCTACGTTATCAGCAGGTAGCGTAATATTAAACTGTCGACCAAGCTCTAGTATGGTTTGCGCACGTACATTGCCATCTAAATGACGATGAATATCTAGCAGAGGTAATTTTTTATTTATCATAATAGCGACTCGGTTAGGTTAAAATTGCGCGCATGATACGCAGGTACAGTTATTTTTCAAGTGTAGAGCAGTTAAAGTAAATATTAGCGGTCATATGTCTGCTTTTTACTCAAAAAGTGAACAAAATTAGGTTTTTGTTCACTTATTTTGATGAGCTAAGTGATGCCAGAGTGTTTTAAATAAGGTATTTGCTTCAATGGGTTTAGTAATATAATTATCCATACCGCTGGCAACTGCTTTTTTAACATCGTCATCGTGGGCATTAGCAGATAAGCCAATAATAGGTAGGTCAAACAAACCAAGTTCATTACGAATAACTCGCGTGGCTTCAAGGCCATCCATTTTTGGCATTTGTATATCCATAAGCACAATGTCGTAGGTATGCTCTGTCAGCTTTTCAATCGCCTCAAAACCATCATTAGCAATATCAGCAACGCACCCTTTGGTTTTTAAAATAGCGCTCGCGACGTGCTGATTTAATGGGTTATCTTCAACAAGCAATAATTTATAATCTGCAAAAGAAAGCGTACTAACATCTATCTCATCATATTGTTGCTTTATTTGCTCAGCCTTTGGTAGTGGCGAATAAATTGGCAGGCTAAAAGTAAACGTAGAACCGTGCCCTTCGTGGCTTATTAAATCAATTTCTCCGCCCATCAACTCTACAAGCTTTTTGCATATACTTAAACCTAAGCCCGTGCCGCCATATTGACGCGAGGTAGAACTATCTGCTTGTGCAAACGGTTTAAAGAGCTGTTTTTGCGCCTCTTTACTAATACCAATACCGGTATCATTAACGCTAAAGTAAGTCATTTTTTTAGATTGCCACACTTTAAGCGTGATGCTGCCTTTAGCCGTAAACTTAATGGCATTATTGATTAGGTTTAGCAAAACTTGTTTTAAGCGTATTGGGTCGGTGTTGATAACCAAGTTACTTGATTTATCGTAATCAAGCATAAATTCTAGCGACTTTGCTTCTATATCAAACTGCAGCAAATTAGCCACTTCTTCACTGAGTGTGCCTACATCAATTGGCTCTTGAATTAAATCAAGTTTACCTGCTTCCATTTTAGAAAAATCGAGCACATCATTTAATACTCTTAGCAGTACGCCCAGTGCCCCATCTGCTTGCTCAATATAGCTGCGAGCTTGCTGCCAATCGTTTTGCTGTAGGGCTAAATAATGCAGCCCTTTAATACCATTAATAGGCGTGCGAACTTCGTGGCTCATATTTGCTAAAAACTGGCTTTTTATTTCATTGGCTTCATCGGCCTTTTGCTTTTCTAAGCGTAAAATTTTAGTTTGTTTTGCTACCTGCTCACGTATACGAATATTGGTACCCGTTACCGATATTAAAAAGGTAATAAGCAGCCAAACAAATAACATGCCGGCTATTTGCGCAAGCCAGTAAACTAACCATGACTCTCGTTGCAGTGGCTGATGCAGCTCCACCTGCCACACCCGCTTACCTACCAATAATTTATAGTCTTTTAACGGCAATAGTTGCTGGTGATCGGCAATAAAAATAGGCTGTGCATTATTCTCTGTTGTGGTGTCTGTAAAGCTCACTGCAACGCCATTATTTTGATCAAATAACACCGCGTTAGATAGTCTTTCTAAACTAACAACGGCTACCACAAAACCTTTAAAATCGTCTTCGGTAATATTGTTGCCAAACACCGGATGAAAAAACAACACGCCGCGCTCAGCTTCGTTTTGCACTAAATTTATTGGCTCACTGATCACCAACTCATTTAACACTTTTGCTTTTATTAATGCAGATCGCCTTACCTCATTTGAGGCAAGATCAAAGCCAATTACGTCTTCATTTCCCGACAAAGGATGTGCGTATTGTACGGGGTAGTAAAAATCTCGTGGGGGTGCGGCCTGCCAACTGCCATCTTTTGCTCTTTCTTTTAAGCTATATTTAGCCAGCTCGGTGTTGTTATTAGCCTCTATATACTGAGCTAAGTTTTCACTTGGTAAGTAGGGCACCCACTCAAATGCTAAAATTTCTTCGCTGTAACTAAGCTGCTTAGAAGTAAACTGCTTAAATTCACTAAAGCTCACATCGTCACTACTAGAAAAAAAGGTCGCCAGTAAGGCGAGGTGTGCGGTTATTTCGTTAATTTTATTGTTGATAGCATCTTGAGTGGCTAATATTTTCAGCTCTTCTTTTTGAATGTTTTTTTCTTTTTTTACACTGGCCGCGCCATAAAAGCTAATACTTATAACCATATAAATTAACAGTGAGGGCAGTATAACTTGTAGACGATAATTTACCTGTGAATAGTTAAATGCCGCTAGCATAAGCGGAGTAAAAACAAGCACCCCAATACTGTCGCCTATCCACCACGCTATAAACGTATCCCAACCGGCTTGAGACACAATAACGCCATTAAAAATTAATAAGCTGGTGCCTACCCCTGCAGCTATAACACAGCACAATGGGCCGGCAACAACTAGGCTTTGAATACAGTGCTTTAAAGAAGATAAGTCGAGTGGTGCTTTAATCACTTTAGTGACCAACTGGCTACCTACCCATGCTTGTAAAGTAGCAGCAAAGGTAACAGCCGCAGCATGCATAAATACACTTAACTGAAATATCGCTGAGGCGCTTTCTAAATGAATGAGGTTAGTAAAAAAAGCCCCTAAAACAATACCTAGTAAGCTCTTTCTGCCCCAAATTAAAAAGCCAGCAAGCGCAATTCCCGATGGCGGCCACACAGCCACTGCGTAGCCATCTATCGCTAATAGTAAATTACTGAAATATCCGGTAAAAAAGTAAGCGCACGCAAAACTTACAGTGACAATGAAAAAGTGTTTCAACCCAATGCTCCCGAATATCAAAGCTGCAAAAGTATAAGTGTAGCCTTTATTGATACAAAACGAGTGCTTTATTGGCTTGTGCGGTATTTTTATAGCTAAGCGCTGCTTGCTGAGCAAATTGCTTTTTGTTTTCGATATTCAAGGCTTTATCAAAAACCTTTGCGGCTAACTCATAATCGCCTTGAGCATTAGCTAAACACGCAAGCGAGAGTAATAATGCGTTGTTTGCATCATCTTTTTTCAGGCGCTCTTGAATACTACTTTGAAGCTTTACAGCCTCTGCAGAGGTGGCGTTACTTAATATATTAGCCAGCTGAGTATGTTGCTCGTCGTGCTTCACCATTTTAATTAAGTCACTTTCAATCGCACTTAACTGACCCACTTTAGCCATTTGCATTAAGTAAGCTGTATTAGCATGAGCTTGTAGCTTTTTAGGAAGTTTTTTATATTTTTCAGTGATTTTATCGCTAGCTTGTGCATTAAAATAGGCATTAAACAGCTGCGTCCACTGCGCATCGTTGAGGACTTTTTTACGAAGTAAACGCGGTAAAAAGTCTTCAAGTACACTAAAGTGCTGTTGCTGTACAAGTACTTCGGCGTATAGCTTAAGCTCAAGTGGTGTCGCTTTTTTTGAATCGCTGTTAGCACGCATTTGCGATTCTATTGCGCTGCTATCGCCACTGGCTATCCAAAGTTTAGCAACGTTAAGTTGCTGCTCTGGGCTAATTTCAAATAAACGCTCTAGTGCTTTGTCGGTTTGGTTATTAGCAAGCGCTGCTTTTGCTAATAGCGCTAAGCGTATATCTTCAAACTTACCGGGTACACTATTACCTGATAACGTTTGCTCTACATGCTCGTAATCATCGTTTATCGCACTCCATAAGGCTTGCTCTATAGCTGCTTGCTTTCGCTCTTCGCTACGCGCAAAAAAACCATGTTTAGTATTATGATAAATCGACAATAAATAGCGCACTAATTTGTAAGTTAAAAACAAAATAGTTGCACTAATTACCGCCATAATACAAAACGATACAATCGTGCCTTCAATCGTGGTGTTGTTAAACGAGATCAGCACATAGCCTTTTTCATCCAGTACAAATGGCGTAATCGCTAAAACTAAAACAATCGCAACAATTAATACTATAAGCCCTATCATTGCGCCCACTCCTTAACCTGCTGTGTACTTTGTAGGTTTACTTCAGGGTTAAAGTTTAATGGCTCTTTTTCTAGGCTAGTTAGTGCGTTTATAACCACTTTTGTCGCCTCGTCATCTTGTTTAAAGTACTCATTAACAAGACGCTTTGCCTCACTTATGGCACTAAAATAAATGCTAGCTTGCTTGCTCATTAATGCATCTTGAGCTTGCGTCACATTTAATTTAATACGTTGATTAATTAAGTGGCGCTCCTGATCGGTTAGCAGTGGCTCTATAGCAACCCCTTCGTGCTGGCGAATAGTAATAAAGCTATCAACTAGCTTATTCCAGCTATTACTTAGGTTTTGCTGCCAATCGCTTACATCTTCACTCAAGGCATTTTTTTCAATTTCTGTTGCTTCTTGGGGTATGTTAACGGCATTAAATGCAAGGTTATCTATGTTTGATAACACACTATTAAGTTTTAAGTAAATGGCTTCTGTTGGGATAGGTTTTAAGCTATCTAGTGTTTGAATGTCTTGTGTTATTGCTTGGCGAACTGCAACAGTACCTGGGTGTTCACTCAATAAGGCATCTAAGCGTTTAAGTACAGCGCTGGCACCTTGGTAATCTTTTTCGGCCCACAGTTTAAACTCAGCCATACGTTGTAAGCTGGTTACTTCTTGCGGGTTTAGTGAAGCGCCTTGCTGCTGAGCTTGTTGCAATGCTGCTTTTAATTGTTGCTGGTTGTTCTCTGCACTTTCATTAAGCGCAGCTGCCACTTTTTGCTCACTATTGAACAATGCTTGCTGAAGATTAGATTGCGCAGACTTGAGCGCCTGTAACTCTTGTGACAATAACGCGTTTTCTTCTTTTAGTTCATTAACAGCTACATTTTGGGCTTTACCTGCATTGAGTTTTTGGTAAAACTCATACCCCACACCACAGGCAACAATAAGCGAAATGATCAGCGCTAATAACGCTAATTTACTTATTTTTTGCTTATCGTTATGTGGTTTACTGTGTGCTTTAGCTGCCTCTTTTTTTTGTGCAGAGGCCGCTGCCTTAGTGGTTGGTGTGTTATCTGCCGTTACTGGCTTTGACTGTTCGCTCATCTTGCTACCTTGCTGTTTTATGCAGGAAAACATAGCGGTATCGCTTGCCCCTGCGGCAATGTGTATATTAGCCGAGCTTACCTGTTGCTGTTGTAAATAAGCGGCTATACGCTCGCTAGCAACATAAAATCGGCACTGTTGTAACCACTGTAACTGTTGTTCAGTCAGGTTATTAAATATTGCATCAACTGCTGCATTACTGGTTATGACTATACCTTGTACTTTCAGGCTTTGCCAGTGGTCTGTCCAGTTGGTTTTTTCAGCGCTTATTGGCTCGCGCTTGTATACCACACAGTTATTTAAAAATGCCCCACGCGCCTTTAAGGTTTTGGCAATATCTGGGCGCCCCGCTTGGCCTTTTACTAATACAATATTGCTACCATCAACCTCAGCTAACGAGTTTAGCGCCAATAACCCTTCAGAATCATGTAGTTTAGGCACTGCTGCTCGCACGCCAAATAACGCATAAATAGTATCTGCAGTTTGCTGCCCTACTGCGTAAAATTGTGCTTTGGTATTTATTGTTGGCTTTAATTGCGCAAGGGCAGTAACGGCATCTTGAGAGATAAAAATAATTTTATCGGCATTAATTAACGGGCTTAGCTCGGTAGTAGAAGGCGTAAGGTAGGATATTTTTAAAACAGGAAATAATGACGCCTGATAACCCGCTTGCTCAAGTTGCTGAGCAAGGGCTGCGCCTTTTCCTTCGGGCCGAGTTATCAGGATATGTGTCATTTATGCGTCTCTATATACTTCTGCTAATATTTTGTCGGCGCCTTGCGCTAATAACTTTTTAGCAAGCTGCACACCGATAGCTTCTGCATCATTTATATGACCGGTTACTTCGTCATGTAAAATTTCACTACCATCTACTGCGCCCACGAGGCCGCGTAAATGCACTTGCTCGCCATCAACTAATGCGTAGGCACCAATTGGTACTTGGCAGCCACCTTCTAAATGACGATTCATAGCACGCTCTGCATTTACACGAATACGTGTTTGGGTATGCTCAAGTGGGGCCAGTAAGGCTTTTGTTACTTCATCGTCAATACGACATTCAATGCCGACAGCACCTTGTCCGTTAGCAGGTAGAGATACCTCAGGCTCAATATAATCAGCAATACGCTCGTCCATTTTTAAACGTAGCAGTCCGGCTGCAGCTAAAATAATCGCATCGTACTGGCCATCATCTAGCTTAGCTAAACGAGTATTAACATTACCACGTAAGTCTTTAATGACTAAATCAGGGCGCAAAGCTCTAATTTGGCACTGACGACGAAGGCTAGAAGTACCGACTACAGCGCCTTGTGGTAATTCGCTTAAATTGGCAAAGTTATTTGATACAAACGCGTCGCGCGGGTCTTCACGCTCACAAATGGTGTGCAGTGCTAAGCCTTCTGGAAATTCTACGGGTACATCTTTCATTGAATGCACTGCTATATCCGCGCGGCCATCTAACATTGCTTGCTCAAGTTCTTTAACAAACAAGCCTTTACCACCAATTTTAGCAAGCGGTGTATCTAAAATAATATCCCCTTGAGTAGACATAGGGACTAATTCTACGCGCACATCAGCATGAAAATGCTCAAGCTGTGCTTTTACAAATTCAGCCTGCCAAAGCGCTAAAGCACTTTTACGGGTTGCAATGCGTACTAACTTTGTTTTTTCTGTCATAGGGGTATCCAAATAGTTACAGCTAATAGCCAAGCTTAATTAGCTAAAATTCTAAATTCTTTTTGAGCAATTAAATTACCTTGCTCATCAACAACATCTACACGCCAATGGCCTGTTTGTGTATTCATAATATTTTTGGTTGAGTACGTTCTGTAGCGCGGCGAGGTAACATTAAGCGAAATCTCAGCCATGGTTTCACCCTCATAAGACCATACATGCTTTACTTGTTGGCCTTGTAGGTTTTTAAGCTCACTAAAAAACGAAAGCGCCTCTTCAAACTGATTTAAGCGGATATCTGCAGCAAATACATTAGTGGGCTCGCGCTTACTTACTTTGCGAGTAAGCACTGCACGACTAATTTTACCTGTATCAATTTGTGCGCCTAACGCAACACTGGCAATGTGCGCATTAGATGAAAAACCTTCACTGCTAGTTAGCGAACCGTCGTCGTTTTCAATATCTGTGAACTGTTCATTGGGTGATGCGCTTAACTGCGTGCTTGTAAGCGGCTGATTAGCGATAGGCTCAGCGAGTTCAGTATCTGATTGCTCAATAACAGAAACTTGATTGCTTTGAACATTCGCAATTGGCTCTATATCCGTTTGCTCATTATTGCTTTGCGCTAACGAAGTATTATTAACGCTTTCATCCTCAAGCACCGCTGGCGCAACATCTGCTATATCATTTATAAGCTCATTTGGGCGCGCTTGCTCGTCATTTACACTCACCGTAGGCTCAACATTATCTGCTGTGTTGTCGCTTAAAGGTGAATACGGCGATTGCTCATTAGGTTGCTCGCCCTGCTCGGCATTTACCGAGCTAGTTAAGCCATACACAACCGCTGCCGAGGTCATTGCTACCAACATAGAAACACTCGCAATACGACGCCAATGCCACTCGTAGCTTACATTAGGTACACTATTTTGTGGTTCGCGTTTTACATTTGCTTTAATAACTATTTTTTGACTCATATTGACCTCAGCGGCTCCAAATTAGCTTAAACGGGCAATTAACCATTGGCGAATAGCTTGCAGTTCTTCTGCGCAAACCTGATGAGCCATAGGGTATTCTTGCCAGCTTACATCCATGTTATGTGCTGTTAATACTTCAAACGCACTTCTACCCGCGCTATGCGGCACTACATTATCTTGGCTACCATGAGCCATAAATACATTTAAATCAGTATGCTTTGCTTCTTGCGCTAGCTTTTCAGGCACGCACATATAAGTAGACAGCGCCATAACACCTGCAAGTTTGTGCTCAAATCGCGGCGCTAAATGTAAAGACACCACGCCCCCTTGCGAAAAGCCCGCCAAAATAATTTTATCGGCAGGTATACCATTTTCAATTTCTTGATTGATCAGGGCTTGCACTTTTTCGGCTGAATCTCTCACGCCTTGTTCATCGGCACGTTTGTCTAATTCTATAGATTTAATGTCGTACCACGAGCGCATTTCCATGCCACCATTTATGGTGACCGGTTGAATAGGCGCATGCGGAAAAATAAATCGTATACCAAGCTCACTGGGTAAGTTAAGTTGCGGTGCAACCGGAGCAAAGCCATCGCCCGAGTCGCCTAAACCATGTAACCAAATAACAGTGGCTTTGTGCTCACCTTGCGCTGGATATTGTGCAAACTCTAAACTCATAAGCTTGATTGCCACTTAATTTTTTGGCCAGCTTGGCGAGTAGACGCTTGGTTCATAAACTCCCAAAACTCTGCGCCAGAGCGGTTATCAATCCACTGGCCGTCACGCATTTCAAAATGGTGGCCATTAAATTTAGTCGCAACCCACACTTGATGCAAAGGCGCTTGTTTGTTAATTACAATTTTACTTTTATCAGGGAAAATTATTTCTAAAATACCCTCTGCCGATTCGTAGTCTAAATCTGCTTCGCAATCATCAACTTGCTCTTCAATTGTGAACATAAGAGCTTCGGCTAATTGGTGATATTCGTGTTCAGTCATTGTAATTTTCCTTTGCAGGCGAGCTGCCTAATATTGGGTACGGTTTATATACAGCTAGTGTAACAGGAATAAAATCATCCGCGAATAGCTGCATTTTTTAGATATTCTGTTACTCTGCGATTATAAAGCCAGCAACCGTATTAATCTAATGAAAGCGACACATACCTTACAATTAAAACGACTATATATAAGTACTTTACTGCTAAGTGCATTAGCTGGCTGCGGCCAAAGCGGGCCTTTGTATTTACCAGAGCAACAGGCTGAGCAAAACACACCCCCTAATACGGCACAGCCAACGCCCGTAAAAAAAACCAACACCGAGCAAGTGCAGGAGCAATAAATGGATTATTTTAACTATCAAAACAATCAATTATTTGCCGAAGATGTCAGCATTGCCACAATTGCTCAGCACTATGGTACGCCGTGTTATGTGTACTCGCGTGCTACTTTTGAGCGCCATTATTTAGCCTTTGCAAATGCCACTAAAAATCATAAAAGTTTGGTGTGCTACGCAGTTAAAGCCAATTCTAATATTGCAGTATTAAATATATTAGCGCGTTTAGGCTCAGGGTTTGACATAGTGTCTAAAGGTGAGCTGGCGCGTGTAATAAAAGCTGGCGGTGATGCCAGTAAAGTGGTGTTTTCAGGTGTGGCTAAAACCGCCGACGAAATTGCTTATGCACTAAAGTTAGGTATTAAATGTTTTAACGTTGAGTCGGCCTCAGAGCTTGAGCGTATTTCTGAGGTAGCGTGCGAGTTAAATTTAGAAGCCCCTATTTCTATTCGTGTAAACCCTGATATAGATGCCAAAACTCACCCGTATATTTCTACCGGTTTAAAAGAAAACAAATTTGGTATCGATATTCAAACGGCTGTGAGCGTTTATCAGCATGCGGCGTCTTTACCTGGTCTAAAAGTCACTGGTGTAGATTGCCACATAGGCTCGCAATTAACTGAGGTTAAACCTTTTTTAGAAGCGCTTGATAAGCTAATGGCATTAATAGATGAGCTTAAAGCAAATGGTATTGAGCTTACTCATTTAGATATTGGCGGCGGGTTAGGCGTTCCTTATAATGATGAACAGCCACCTCACCCAAGTGAATATGCTGCGCAAGTTACCGAGCGCTTAGCCAATTACAAACACCTTGAGCTTATTTTTGAGCCAGGACGCGCTATAGCCGCTAATGCTGGAATTTTAGTAACGCAGGTTGAGTTTATTAAGCAAAACCAGGACAAATTTTTTGCCATTGTCGATGCGGGTATGAATGACATGCTTCGCCCTTCGCTTTATCAGGCATGGCAAAAAATCATTCCTGTATCGGTGCGCGATGACGACACACCAACACATAACTTTGATATTGTGGGCCCAGTGTGCGAAACCGGCGACTTTTTAGGAAAAGATCGCGAGCTAGCCCTTAAACAAGGCGACTTATTGGCGCAGCGAAGTGCTGGTGCCTATGGTTTTACAATGAGTTCAAACTACAACTCTCGCCCACGCGTGGCCGAAATAATGGTAGATGGTGAGCAACACCACCTTATTCGCCAACGCGAAACCATCGAGAGCCTTTATCAAGGTGAGAAAATTTTACCATAAACGTTTTTGTTAAGGCGCTGCTCTGTGGCATGATTAGCGCAGAGCAAACCCGAATTAGAGCGCTATGTTAGTTAATTTTTCCAAAATGCACGGCTTAGGCAACGACTTTGTTGTAATTGATAACA
This sequence comes from Pseudoalteromonas sp. A3, assembly GCF_025942345.1. NCBI lineage: Bacteria > Pseudomonadati > Pseudomonadota > Gammaproteobacteria > Alteromonadales > Pseudoalteromonadaceae > Pseudoalteromonas > Pseudoalteromonas sp. A3. The sequence continues at coordinate 66,311 of NZ_JAPCKL010000016.1, read as the reverse complement.
TTACACAAAATGTATTTTTGTCTCGCGATCAAATCAAAAAACTGGCTGATCGCCACTTTGGTATTGGCTTTGACCAATTACTTATGGTTGAAGCCCCTTACTCCCCTGATCTCGACTTCCATTACCGTATATTTAATGCCGATGGCAATGAAGTAGAACAATGCGGAAATGGCGCACGCTGTTTTGCCCGCTTTGTGCGCATGAAAGGCTTAACTAACAAGCACAAAATTAGTGTCTCGACTAAGTCGGGCAACCTCACGCTATACATAGAAAAAGACGGCCAAGTGACGGTAAACATGGGCCATCCTAATTTTGAGCCTGCTAAAATCCCGCTTAAAGCCAGCAAGCGAGAACTAACTTATATAATAAGAGCTCAAGAGCACACTGTATTTAGTGGCGCTGTGTCTATGGGTAACCCGCATTGCGTGTTAGAAGTTGACGATATAGCTACCGCACAAGTTGAGGTGCTTGGTCCGCTGCTTGAAAACCACGAACGTTTTCCAAATCGTGCCAATATTGGCTTTATGCAAGTGGTATCGCAAGATCATATTAAACTTAGAGTGTGGGAACGCGGCGTTAGTGAAACCCTAGCGTGTGGCACGGGTGCCTGCGCAGCAATGGTAATTGGCCACATTCAAAGCAAACTTAACACCACGGTACAAGTTGATTTACCCGGCGGCACATTACAAGTACGTTGGAGCGGCGAAGGCCACCCTGTCCGCATGACCGGCCCAGCCGAGCATGTATTTGATGGGCAAGTTGCCTTATGAGCGAGCTAACAAAAGAGCAAGTCGCTGAGTATTTAGCGCGCCACCCTAATTTTTTAATAGAGCAGCCAGAGCTGCTTACACAACTTGAGTTACATCACAAAACGCAAGGCGCCACCTCGCTTGTGCACATACAACAGCGCCAATTGCGCGAGCACAATACTCAGTTAAAAAATCAAATACACAGTATGAGCGAACACGCTACGCAAAATGAGCTAGTATATCGCTTGTTTAGCCAATGCCACCGCCAACTGTGGACAAACTACGACTTTAATACGCTTGCCGCAAATTTGCGCAATATTATTTGTACCAGCCCACACATTAGCGAGTGTAGGTTGGTTAAATACAACAACACTTTAGATGGGCTTATTGAGCACCGCCTTAGCCAATTTGGGCACTACTTAGGACGCGTTAATCAGCAAGAGCGTGAGCTATTATTTTGCGAAAACACGCAGTCTTCTGCTATTTATCTTATTGGTTGCGCTGAAAAACCCGTCGCTATATTGGCCTTTGGCAGCCATGATGAAAACCATTTTGAACCCGCACAAGATAACCTATTCGTGCTTGATTTTGTTCATGCATTGCAACTTAGGCTGTTGGAATTGGCATGAGCGACGAGACGCCTAACACTGAGCAATTGAGTGAGCATTGGCGTACACCCATTCATTTATTTAGTGACTATTTAAAGTACGAAAGACAGTACTCAGAGCACACTGTAAATCAGTATGTTAGCCAACTAAACTTTGCCGCCCTGTATTTTAGTAAATTATGTGATGACTGGTTTGGCGTACAAGGTGAGCATATTCGCCGCTACAGCATGGCGCTTCGTTCAAAGCAATTAAGTGGGCGCACCATTAGTTTAAAATTAAGCTGCATTCGTAGTTTGTATAAATTTTTAAAAGCCAAAAACATTGCTCAGCACGCGCATTATCATAACCCGGCACAAGGCATTAAAGGGCCTAAATTTTCTAAGCCTTTACCTAAAAATCTCGATGTAGATCAGATGGCAAGCCTGCTAGAGATTAACGACGACGACCCATTAGCCATACGAGACAAAGCTATGATGGAGCTTATGTATTCATCTGGGCTGCGTATTAGCGAGTTGGTTGGCACTAACTTACGCGATATAAACGCTGCAAGCGGCGAAATATTAGTCAAAGGTAAAGGTAACAAAGAGCGCCTCATTCCCGTGGGTCGCAAAGCGCTCACAGCGTTAAAAAACTGGCTCAACATACGGGGGCAATTTGCAAAGCCTGACGAAATGGCGGTGTTTTTAAGCAGTAAAAAAAATCGTATTTCGGTTCGCCAAGTTCGCTTACGCATGCAAGAGTGGGGAATAAAACAAGGCATTAGCTCACAAGTGCACCCGCATAAACTTCGCCACTCGTTTGCCTCTCATATTTTAGAATCATCTGGCGATTTACGCGCTGTGCAAGAATTATTAGGGCACAGTAGTTTATCGGCTACGCAAGTATATACGCATTTAGATTTTCAGCATTTAGCAAAAGTGTACGACAACACTCATCCGCGCGCTAAAAAACAAACCGATTAGGAATGTAATTATGATCCGATTTAATCGTGCTCCTCGCCCTTTTTCAGTTATGAGCTTTGATTTAGACGACACCCTGTATAACAACCACCCTATAATAAAAGCCGCGGTTAAAGCCCAGCAAGATTATTTAAACGCGCTACCCAGCTACTTACAACAAGGCCCAAAATACTGGCAACAATGCCGCAACGAGGCTGTATTACAGTTACCAGAGCTTGCTGATAATGTAACTAAATGGCGCCAACATACGCTTCGCTTAGCCCTTTCAAAGCTAGATTTAAATGAGCAAGAGGTAGAGCATCATGCCGATGCTGCCTATAACGCTTTTGCCGATGCGCGCAGTAAAATAGTGGTAACTGACGACGTACTAAAGCTGCTAGATAACTTAGCCCAGCACTTTACGCTGGTTGCAATAACCAATGGCAATGTTGAAATTGAGCGCTTTAACTTACGCGATAAATTTGCGCTAGTATTGCAAGCTGGTATGCACGGTAAAGCCAAGCCCCACGGTACACTGTTTGATAAAGCTGCCGCGCACTTAAACGTGGCTAAAAGTGAAATTTTACACATTGGCGATAGCCTAGATACCGACGTACAAGGCGCTAATAATGCAGGCTGCCAATCGGTTTGGTTAAACGACCAAGGTGCGGCTTATCACTACAAAGGCCTTGCCGATGTTGAAATTGCGAATATTCATGCCTTAGCGCACTTTATCAAATAGCCTAAATAGCACGAAGAGGTTGCAATGAGCCATTATACCAAGCTAATTACCTTGCTATTAATAGGCTCGCTTAGCCTAAACGCTTACTTATTGTGGCCACAAAAACAGCCTGTAGTTGGCACACAAAATATCCACAGCGGCAAGAGCATCAAAGCGCCAAAAAGTAACCTGCTCAGCCAAGCTCAACAGCAATTTACACAACACAAATTTGATGATGCTCTAAATACGTATCAGCAACTAAATCTAAGCGCTCCAAAAAAAGCACATACTTTATACGCTTCGTGGATAGCACAACTAAAGCAATGGCTAAACACAAACCTACCGCTTAGCCAGTCATTGTTAAATGCACTTTTAAATAAAGACCCTTACAATACCGAGTTACTCACTTTACACGTAGATTACCTAGTAAAAAGCGGGCAACGGCAAAACGCAATTATTGCGCTATTTGAGCTCTACCCATTATTAAATAAGCACCAGCAAGGCCCTGTAGATAGGCGCCTTGTGCATTTAACGACTAACGAACTGCATAGTTTGAGTGAGCAGCAAAATTGGCAAACAATTATTGAACAAACTCAAATTTGGCTCGACTATCAAAACGACAATAGCCATTTTTTATACGCACTCGCTCATGCTTATTATCAACTAGAGGACTTTATTAGCGCCTTAACAACTATTGAGCGCATGCCATCAAATCACCCACTACAAGCCGAAGTAACTGCCTTACACGCAATGATAGAGAAAGCTCAATCGCAAGATGACTTTATTGCGCTTACCCCCTACGGCGCACATTACTTAATTAGCACCGAACTAAATAGCTCAATCCAAACAGAGCTAATGATAGATACCGGCGCAAGTATTACTTCTCTTTCGAGTGACGTGCTTAACCAACTTTCACCCAGACCACTGTATTTAGGCGATGTAACCGTAAACACGGCGAATGGGCAAATTAGAGTAAAACGCTACCAAATTGAGTCGTTTAAAGTAGGGATGCAAACTATTTACGGTTTTGAAGTGCTCAGTATTGAAAACACCCGCGGCCAAGGTTTATTAGGAATGAACTTTTTATCGCGATTTAAATTTAATATAAATCAGCAAACAGATGAGTTAGAGTTAAGTGCTAAATAATTTAAATTTAAGGAAAAAACATGACCCTAAACGATTTTTTACAGCAACTTGCAGACAACCCTAAAAGCATACAATTTAGCGATACCATGGCGGTAATAGAAGCTAATTACGATTTTACCGCGTGTGGATTTAATAACCACGGCTTACTTAGCTCGGCAAGTGAGAACAACGGTTCATGTAAAATTTTTGCGTTTGCTAAATTAAACGATTTAAGTAAACAAAATACATTGGATTGCTTTGGTAAGTTTTACCGCGAAGACGTACTACAAAACCCTAAGGGCGATGATCACATGAACATTCGCACGTTTATGTTAGCGCCAGAGGCAACGCCATTTTTGGGTGTTACCTTTGAAGGCGAGCCGCTAAAAGCAAAATAGACAGCAAAAGTTAAAGCGACTTTTCCATAAAGTAGCGCGTCCCAGAGCGCGGATAATTATTAAGTTGATACTTAATACTATAACCGCGCTTTTCGTAAAAAGGTTTTGCTTGAAAATCTAGCGTATCAAGCTGAGAAGTTGTTGCGCCTAGTTCAATAGCTGATTGTTCAAGTGCCGTTAGCAACTTATCTGCAAGCCCATTACCTCGCGCTATATCGCTACACCAAAGCCAACTAATCATCAGCCAATTTCCAAACACACACCCACTAATACCTGCAACAAGCTCACCTTGCTCATCAACAAATTTATAGCCTAATGGCACTCTTTGCGCATCAAAATGCTGCGCGTTAAATTCAACTATTTTAGTGCGAAGCGCTGAGTTTAACGCATCGGTATTATCTGCTTTTAATTGATACATGTACCGCCCTTAAAGAAGCAGATACTAGCAAACAAACTTAATTAAAAAAGGTTATTTTTTCCATAAGGTACTTCTAGCAAATTGCTGCATGTTTTTTCGGGTTGGCCGCACATTTCATCGTAAGCGCTAGTATGGCGCAGTACCATTTCGGCGTAGGCTATTTTTTCAAAACGTTTTTGAATATGCAGCGGGCTGAGCGCTTTAACAAACTCGCCATTTTCTTCAGCAACGTAATACTCTACGTTATTTATAATGACAGACACTTGATAGAGCGCCATTTCAAGGGAGTGCGCGACCACTTTTTGTAATGGTTCGTGCTTTTTTAACTCAGAAAATTTCATACCCATAACAATCGCCTTTTAATAAAAAGTAACTTTATAGATACGCACCTTTGCTATAATCGCGATCAAATTATTACATCACTGCCTTTTAAGCTTATGAGCAATAAAATTCGACTCGCTAAATACATTGCTCACGCTGGTGTGTGCTCACGAAAACAAGCATCACGCTTAATAGATGATGGGAGAGTAACGGTAAATAATCGCCCTGCTAATCATATTGATCACGTTAATGAGCAAGACGACGTAATAGTTAATGGCCAAGCAGTAAAAGGGGCTGCCGATTTAGTTTATTTTGCGTATCACAAGCCTGTAGGTATTGACTGCAAATTAAATGAAAATGACCCCGCCAGTCTTATTCACCATTTACCTACCCACACTCGGGTTTACCCCATTGGCCGATTAGATAAAGACTCTCGCGGATTGCTTATTTTGACCAACGACGGAGATTTTTGTAATCAACTTATTCACCCTGACTTCCACCAGCCGAAACATTATTTAGTCACGGTAGATAAACCTATTAATAATGCGTTTTGTGAAAAAATGGCCGCAGGAATCCCCGTAGATAAACAAGTAACCTTACCGTGTGAAGTAACAAAAATAGCTGACAACCAGTTTAGTATTATTTTAAAGCAAGGGCTTAACAGACAAATACGTAAAATGGCGCATTACTGTGGCTTTAAAGTAATTGATTTATTTAGAGTGCAATTTAGCGAACTCGCCCTCTCAAAACTAAACCTCCCTGAAAACCACTACATACAAATTAATAAAACTGATATTTCAAAAATCTAACCTTCGTTTAAATAGCGCACAAAAAAGTTAAAAAATAACCTTGCAAAAATAGATTACAGGTGTAGTCTTAACTTAAAGATTACATTTGTAGGCAATAAAATGATTGAGTTATCAAAAGCAGAATTCGACGTGCTTGATGCGCTTTGGATTAATTACCCAGCAACCGCCAGCCAAATTATTGAGCGCTTAAGCGATGACAAACAATGGCACGAAAAAACCATTAAAACCCTACTGGGTCGATTAGTTAAAAAAGGCGCACTGACCTTTGAAAAAGACGGCCGCCAATATATTTATACCCCTTGTATGGAGCGCGCCGACTACACATTAAAAGAAAGCAAAAACTTTATTGAGCGCTTTTTTAGTGGCCGCATAGCGCCGCTGGTAAGCGGGTTTGCTAAGTCAGAGCAGCTTTCGCAACAAGATATAAACGAGTTAAAAAAGGTCATTGATGACTGGGAAAAAAACCAAAAGTAAGGAGTGGCTATGGATATTCAAACCCTGTTTAACTGGTTACTAGAGCAGCAATTATTACTCAGCATAATGCTTGGCGGGTTTATTATATGTGAGCGTTTTAGTTTAAGGCTGCTTGGCCCAGGCTTTGTGTATAAATTAGTATGCCTAATCCCCGTATCGTTACTGGTTGCAAACTTACCAAGTAACATTAAGCCACTGCAAAATAGCGCCATTAGCCATTATTTAATAACGCCTAACCAACCCCTTATTAATAACTTAGGCCTAAATTGGGCCGTGCTTTATGTAGTGGTTAGCCTAGTGCTGTTTAGCATAGCGTTTGTTGTGCATATTCGCTTTATAAAAAATCTGCAGCTCAATTATTTAATTAATAGCGAACACACTCTAACCTCACACATTAAAACCTATACCAGTAATCATATTGCATCGCCAATGGTGGTGGGTATTTTACAAAGTAAGCTCATACTGCCTAGTAATTACAAAACCCAGTTTGATAAAGCCACTTTGGCACTTATTTTAGAGCATGAGGCTGTGCACATAAAACGCAAAGATAACCTAATAAATGCCCTGCTGTTACTGACTACTATTTTAATGTGGTTTAACCCGCTCGCCTGGATGGCTTACGCAAGCTTTAGACGCTTGCAGGAGCTAACTTGTGATCAGCGGGTACTTGCCAATAAAACCACACACCAACACATTTTATACAGCAAAGCCTTAGTTAACTGTGCGGCAGCAACGCCCGCAGGCCTAATGGCTTATTCACTCTACGGAGATAAAAAAACCATGTTACAACGACTTACCAATATAAAGCACAGTGGCAATCACTCTCGCCTAGCCAAAGGTGGCTTACTGCTAATAGCAACAAGCATGCTTAGCGGTTTAGCCATTGCAAAACAGCCCCAAACTGAAATAACGAAAAAGGATCATATTTCACCAACAATACGCATTGAACCTGTCTACCCAGCCCAAGCCGCTAAGCAAGGCATTAGCGGCTCGGTTGTATTAAAGTACGATATAGCCGCCAATGGCAGAACAAAAAACATTAGTGTCATTCAATCTAAGCCGTCAGACGTTTTTGATAAATCAGCTAAAGAAGCGCTGGCAAAGTGGGAGTATAAAATCTCTGAGTCAGGCTTTAATGATGTACTTGTACAGCTCGATTTTGCCATAAACAGTGAGGTTGCTAATACCGATTTAATAGAGCGAATTAAAGTATCGCATTAAGGCTAATGAGTGATGCAAGAGCACAAAGCAAGCGCCCTTTTAGGCCGCTTGCTTTGTGGTTTTAACAATAAAATTAAATACTCACTACAATCATGGCAATGGCAGTGCCTAAGCCAATAAACCATACAAGCGAACGTATAATATCTAAGTTCAACCAATAAAAAATGCAATACAAAGTGCGCGAAACTATATGAGTAACCGCCAAGGTTTCGGTTACTGCATTTACCGAGTTAGTTCCCAATACCACCACAATAGCAACGGCAAACACTGCAAGTGATTCAAAACAATTTTGATGAGCAGCGAGCGCACGCTCACCAAAGCCCGTTAATTTTGCTTGTTGAGAGCGCGGGTGTTTATTGTCGTATTGGCCAAGCTTTGCCATCGCAATGGCCACTGGTATTTTTGCAAAATAAGGCATTAATACAGCAAGTAATGCGCATACTACTAATGTTGTCATAATTTATTCTCTTATTTTAAAACCTAGTTATTTAACCAATACATATAACACACATACACAAAAAAGCCGCCAACACGTTTTATGACATACGCAGGCGGCTAAACAATAACATCATACTTACTATAGCTAAGTTTACCTATAAAGCAGTGCGGCATAATGTCGCAGGTGATGAATATTCACTATCACCCTTAATGCGTCGCTTTAATAACTAAAGATTGTTAACTTATAGACCTTATTTTTTACCGACGACCCCTATGACTTGGATCTTTTTCACTTTTTTAGCCGCCTTTATGCAAGCATGGCGAAATGCCCTACAAAGTAAATTAAGCGCACATGCAAGTGTGGCTGGCGTAACCCTTTCGCGCTTTATTTTAGCCGGCCCTATTGCTGCAGTGTATTTGTATGGTCTTTATCAATATAAAGACACAGCCATGCCTACCTTTAATAATGCCTTTTGGGGGTTTGTTATTGGCGCAAGTGTTATGCAAATACTCGCCACCGGCTTAATGGTAAAACTGTTTAAAATGAATAATTACGCCATAGGTGCAGGGCTTGCTAAAAGTGAGGCATTAGTAGCGGCTATTTTAGGGGTATTGTTTTTTGGTTCTGCGCTCAGCCTTCTTGGTTGGCTGGGTGTATTTTTAGGCGCTATTGCGGTGCTTTTACTTAGCGGCATAACCAGCGTAAAACACTTTGATGCTAAAACAGCGTTACTTGGCCTTGCCTGTGGTACCAGCTTTGCCCTTACATCGCTGTGGGTGCGTGAAGCGAGCTTAAATTCAGGGTTATTGTTTCCACACTCAGCTGCATGGGTTTTACTGTTTGTAATAAGCCTACAAACGCTTATATTACTTGGCTATTTATTACTAAAAGTGCCACACACTGTTGGCAAACTTTGGCAATATAAAGGCACCACTGCCGCAATTAGTACTTTTAGCTGTATAGGCTCTATTGGCTGGTTTAGCGCGATGAGTTTACAGCACGTAGCGTATGTTAAAACGCTTGGTCAGGTAGAGGTATTTTTTACCATGCTAATTGCTGTACTTTGGTTAAAACAGCCACTTAAAAAACAAGATACCGCGGGCTTAATACTCATAGCCATTGCCGCTGTTTTGGTGATGTTGCCAAATTGAGAACATAAAAAAGCGCAGGCTTTTAAACCTGCGCTACTATAGGCTGCTTATAACGTTTAAAGCGAGTATTAAGCGCTCTTTTTAAGAGCTAATTTTTAGCGTTATCACACCGCAAATGATCATGAGTACACCAGCAATACGGCCAAACGTGGCTGCATCACCGTAAAGTAATATACCCACTAAAAACGTACCCGCAGCACCTATTCCGGTCCATACGGCGTAAGAAGTCCCCATTGATATTTGCTTTTGTGCAAGCCACAACATAAAACCACTGGCTGTTAAAAATGCAATTGCCATTACTATACCCTGCCAGCGTGTGTCGGGGTTTTGTGAAATTTTTAAACCAATTGGCCAGCCTATTTCAAGCAAGCCGGCAATGACTAAATAAACCCATGCCATTAAACATCTCTCTTTTTCAAAATTACGTCGTATAAATCTTCGCGGCGATCTTTTAAATTGCGCACCGTACCTTCGCTATGAAGAATTTTTAGCTTATCCATATCAAGGTCGCTAAATAGTAACATTTCAGTATTAGGTGTGGCTTCATTTAATGTTGCATCATGCGGAAAAGAAAAGTCAGACGGGGTCAATACTGCCGATTGCGAGTACTGTACGTCTAGGCTTTCTACCTCAGGTAAGTTACCCACTGAGCCTGCAATAACCACATAACATTCGTTTTCGATTGCGCGCGCTTGCGCACAGTGACGAACCCGTAAATAACTATTTTTAGTATCGGTCCAAAACGGCACAAAGAGTATATCAAGCCCCTGCTTGGCTAATATGCGTGAAAGCTCTGGGAACTCTACATCGTAACAAATTTGAATACCTACACGCCCAGCATCGGTATCAAACACGGCAATTTTGTCGCCGCCTTGAATCACCCAATCATTTTGTTCATGCGGGGTTATGTGTATTTTTCGCTGCTCGTCTATTTTACCGCTACGGTGGCATAAGTAACTTACGTTATAAATTTTATCGTCTTCGGCAAGTGGCATAGAGCCGGTAATAATATTGGCGTTATACTCTATTGCCATACGCGACATCGCGTTTTTAAATGTTTCGGTATATTCGGCTAAATAGCGGATTGCTTCGGTTTGATTATTCTGATCGCCTAAACCCATAAGTGGCGCGTTAAAAAATTCCGGAAATAATATAAAATCGCTTTTGTAGTCAGATACCGTATCTACAAAGTATTCTACCTGCTTGAGCATTTCGTCAACCGACTCTACACAGCGCATTTGCCATTGCACCGCACCTATACGCACTATCGATTTAGTTGATTCGAGCACGGTATCGGTTGGCTCGTACATTATGTTATTCCACTCAAGCAAGGTGGCGTAACCTACAGACTCTTGATCCTCCGGCAGGTACTTTTTAAGTAACCGCTTTACCTGAAAGTCGTTAGAAAGCTGAAAACTTAAAATTGGGTCGTAAAGCTCTTTTTGGTCAACCTTTTCAATGTATTCCATTGGCGTCATTTCACTGCTGTGATTGTAATAACGCGGAATACGGCCACCGGCTAAAATAGCGCGTAAGTTATATTGGCGGCACAACTCTTTACGGGCATCGTATAACCTGCGCCCTAAGCGCATGCCTCGGTGGGTTTCGCTAATTGCTACATCTAAACCGTATAGCGCATCGCCGTCGGAGTCACTAAATACACGGTCGTGCCCATCGGCTATGTCTTCGTATGTGTGAGGATTTGAAAAACGCGCGTAGTCTACTTGCACGCTTAGTGCTAAGCCCACCAGCACGCCATCATCTACAATGCCTATTTGCCCTTCAGGGAACTGATCTATCAATCTAAAAATAGTATGGCTTGGCCACGCGCCACCTAAATCAGGATAAGCCTGATCCATTAAGGTTTTAATTTGCGGATACTGCTCTTTTGTTAAGTTACAAATTTCTAGGTGGGTTTTTTCTGCCGACATACACAACTCCTTTGGGCATAATAAAATAAAAGCCGAATGTACGCTAAAGTACACTCAGCTTTGTATCATGTTTTTTACGTTACGCGTACTACTTTAAGCTGCGATAAAAAAGTGTAGTCACTTTCTCTTTTGGCAACCAGCCTGCGTATTCAAGGCCAAGCTCTGCCAATGGATCGGCTTTTAGTACTTGCTCTAAGCTAGCGTTATTTTGCATTGCTTTTAGCATTAAATCTTTGGCTTTTTTAACAAGTTTAGCATACGTTTCCAGCCCTGAACGGTCACTTACCGGCCCATGCCCGGGTATCACTATGGTGCGCTCATCTATTTTCTTAATAACGTCATTTACGGCTGCTAATATTCCATCAACACTGCCGCCGCTATCTACATCAACAAACGGTAAACTGCCAAAGTTAAAGTAAATATCGCCCATGTGCACTATGTTATCGTTATTAAAAAATATCACCGAATCACCGTCGGTATGTGCATGGGCGTAGTGCACTACATGGGCGTGTTCGTTATTAAAATGCAGTTTTAAATCGTGCCCAAAGCTAATGCGTGGCAGGTAATCTGAGTTTGCACCGTGTTTTTCTTCTAATCGCTTATGTACGTTGTCGTGCGCAATGACATGCGCACCGGCTTTGGCAAAGTTTTCGTTGCCGCCAGTGTGGTCGCCATGATGATGCGTATTAATTACAAATTCCGCACTACCGGGTTTTAAATCGCTAATGGTTTTTTTAATGTCGTTTGAAAGCTTAGCAAATTGGTCATCAATAATGTAAATGCCATCTTCCCCTACACTTGCGGCAATGTTACCGCCTTGGCCAAACAGTACATACACACTGTCGCTTAGTCTTTCTGCCGTGACCGGGTTTTCATCTGCATGTGTTGCACTGCTAAGTAATAAGCCTGTTATTAATGCGGGTAGTATTTTTTTCATTTTAGTTCTCTGTTGATTTATTAATGATTATATAGAACGTGATTAACTGTAATTTAGTTCATCGTGCTGGCTCTATCACTATTTGATGTATTAGCGTTTGTGGTAGTAAAGGCGTGTGCTTACCTTCAATGTAGTCACTAAAGCCTGCACGATAAAACGCGGATAGCGGATGCCCCGACTGCCCACCGGGCACTGCCATAATGGCGTTTTCTAAATGCCCTGGTTGGGCAATAAAGCGCTGTGATGCACCAAAGCTTTTGCCCTGTACAGCCGGCATGTAGCTATCGCCAAAAGCTGGCGCTACAGGCATATTTAAAAGCTTAGCCAGTATGGGCATTTGTTTAGCAAACGGGTGCTCAATATTAAGCGCATTTACTTTACCCCACTGCCAATTTTGCAAGTTATCCCCATACTCAGCCCCAAGTGCTGTCACTGTTTGGCTAAATGCACCTAATAACTGCTCGTCCCAATTTTTATACTCAGGGTTTACCCATGAGCCCGGTCTATCCTTAATAAGCTGCCATATAGCTGGTTCTAGATCGCGTTTTACATATTTAAGCGTGGCGTCTTGCTCATTAAGTTTGTTCTCCATGCTTGCAAATACAGTATTAATTAATGTGCTGCGGTAGTGTTTAACTAAGGTATAACCTACCGAGCTTGCACATGCGCATTGCTGCCAGTTTTCAAGTGCACTTATGTACTGTGCGTTTTTGGCTTTGTCTTTTTTAAGCTGATTAAGTAGCAATGTGTGCCATGGCGTTAAAAAGCGGGCTTGGTTATCAAGCTGTAGCGCGTAAAAGTCGCTCTCAGCAAAGCTTTGTTTTTCAAATAACCTATCACGAATTTGGCTCGAGCGAGCGCCTAGCGCGTACCCGCCATTGCCAAAGCGTGCATTATCAGTGGCCGACACAACGCGGGAATTACCTGTCCATAATCGCCCATTTTGCGGGTTTTTAACATAAGGGCGCTGATGCTCATTTTGCTGCCAGTCGGGTGAGTATTCGTTTGCATTAACACTTAGCTCACTCGGTGTTTTACGCGCCGGTATAGCCCCAATATGTTGCCATGCAGCACTGCCTTGGCTATCTACCACCATTAAATTTTGTACCGGAATACCCACATCGCTTGCCACATCTAGCGCATCATCTACGCTAGTGGCTTGCTCTAGTTTCAGCAGGTCCATGTTTACAGCATAAAGTTGGTGTGCAGCCCAGCTAAGTGCATAAGGCTGTTTATTTATATATTTTACTGGGCCGTATTCGCTCATGGTTAATGAGTAATCGTCCACGTCGCCACTAGGCAGTGCGATAGGCTCATTGACTTGCCATCTTTTATTATCGTTACTTAAAGCAACCCAATCGGCCGTGTCTATGTAGCCGTTAGTAAAGCCCCAGGCAATTTTATTATTGGTACCCACCACAATAGCAGGGGCGCCGGGTAGCGATACGCCAGTTACCTGAGCTTGCTCGCCATTTTGTGTGTAATTAAGCTGCGCCCTGTACCAAATAACCGGCACCGCCATAGATAAATGCATATCGTCAGAGAGCATGGCTGCACCCGTTTGGGTATGCGCACCGGTTACTGCCCAGTTATTGCTACCGCGCTCTTGATTTGGCTGAATATTTTTAACCGTGTGCTGTGCTTGCTCTGGAAGTTGAGGAATTGTGCCTGTAAACGGGGCAAGTTTACTGCCATCAAGCGCTGCTTGGTATTGGCTAGGTTGTGTTAAAAAATCAACCATGTGTTGTCCGTATGCTTGCTCAATATGTATGAGAGCTTCATCTCGCTCAAAGGTGGCACTTTGCAAATCAAGGTACATGCTAAATATAACTAATAGGCTATCTTCACTTTGCCATGGTTTTTGCGCTCCGCCTGTAAGTAAATACTCAAAGCTTGCAAAGCCAACTTGTGCCAGCCCTTCGTTTACACCTTGGGTGTAGCTGTTTAATAGTTGTTTATCGCTTTCGGGTAAGGTGTTTAATATAGCGCGGCTGCGTTTTCGCAATTGATGAAAGCGCATTTTTTTATCAAGCCCAAGGGCCGCTTTACCAAATAACTCACTAAGCTCACCGGCGGCGTTACGTCTTAATAAGTCCATTTGAAAAAAACGGTCTTGCCCATGCGCATAGCCTAGCCCGTATGCCGCGCTATTGCGGTTTTCGGCCTTTATAACCGCCTGCCCTAGTGCATCACGCGAAATAGTAACCGGCTTATTAATTGCTGTACTTTGGCCTTTACCATCAAGTGTGGGCATACTTAAACTTAATACGCCATACACAAGCGCTGTACCAGCTAACCCTAAAACCACAACGAGTAACACTAGCCATTTGATTACTTTAAACATTAATTTGTCCTTTGCACCATTTGTTGCACATATAATAACCATAGTTTTATTAAATAATAATGTTCTTACTCGCAAAGGGTGAAATAAACATCAAAATCCACGATAATAGCCATTCCACATTTTGTGCAGATCTAGTTGAGACTCATATGACTGAAAAAACATTTATCAAAGGTAAAGACCGCGACCTAGAATCGTCTATCTCTACCATGCAAAACAAGCTAAAAGCGCTAAACATCAATGTTGAAGAAGCACTTTGGCTTAACCCTGTAGCTAACTGTTATTCAGTTCATATAAAAGACAGCGACTGCGGTGTTATGTTTACCAATGGTAAAGGCGCAACCGATAAAGCATCTATCGCCTCTGCGTTAGGTGAATACTTTGAACGATTAAGCTGTAATTACTTTTTTGCCGACTTTTACCTAGGTGAAGAATTTGCAAACAGCGACTTTACTCATTATCCAAATGAGAAATGGTTTAAAGTTGAAGGCAATGAAGTGCCAGAAGGCATAATGGACGAAAGCCTTTGGGATTACTTTGACCCAGAGCGTGAGCTTAATGCCTCACACCTTTTTGACTTTAACTCAGGTAATAACGAGCGCGGCATTTGTACATTGCCATACACACGCCAACGCGATAACCAAGACGTATACATTCCGGTAAACGTAATTGGTAATATTTTTGTTTCTAACGGCATGAGCGCAGGTAACACTAAGTTTGAAGCACGTGTACAAGGGCTATCAGAAGTATTTGAGCGCGCCATTAAAAACCGTATTATCGCAGAAGGTATTTGTTTACCTATCGTCCCTGAAGAGGTTGTAAAGCAATACCCTAAAATTCACGAGGCGTGTGAAGAGCTACGCAGCCATGGTTTTCATTTACGTATTGCCGATGCTTCACTAGGCGGTAAATACCCTGTAATGAGCGTAACGCTTATTAACCCTGTTGATGGCTCTGTGTTTGCCTCATTTGGTGCTCACCCATCATTTGAAGTTGCCCTTGAGCGTACGGTTACCGAGCTACTACAAGGTCGTCGCCTTGATCAACTTGATGTGTTCCAACCAGCTACTTTTGATAACGATGAAGTTGCAACGCCTGAAAACATTGAGCTGCACTTTATCGACTCAAGCGGTTTAATCTCGCATGACTTTTTCCGTGCTGACGCTGACTTTGACTTTGTTCATTGGGACTTTAGCGGTACTACAGAGCAAGAATACAACTTCTGTACTGACTTAATTCACAGCATGGGCCACGACATTTACATTATGGATTACACACACTTAAACGTGTATGCATGTCGTATTTTAGTACCAGGTATGTCAGACATTTACCCAGTAGATGAACTAATTTGGCGTAACAACAACGAAGGCGCTAAATTCCGTGAAGCATTCCTATCGCTTGATCAGTACAATGCGCAGCAGTGGATGGACATTTACGACAGCCTAGAAGAAGCAGGCCACAGCGATATTATTCGTGCTGCTGAATTTATTGGCCTTGCCACCGATGCCGACACACCTTGGCATACACTGCGTATTGGTGAGCTTAAAGCGCACTTATGTTTAGCCGCAGGCAACGAAGAAGCCATTGATTGGGTAGACTGGATACTACACACAGGCCAAGTAAACGAAGATGCAATGCGTCACTTCCGTTGTTTAAAAGCCATTCTTGAAATTAAATACGATGACGAGCGCGACTACGCCGACTACCAAGATGCACTGGGTTTAATGTTTGGCAGCGATAACGTAACGCTGGCTATTGAAATAGCAGAAGGCCGTAAATTATTTAATGGTTTAACCTTCCCAGGTTTATCGCTTGAAGGCTTTAAAAAGCATGCAGCACTACTTGATGGTTACCGTAAGTTACATGTCGCTAAGCAAAACCATTGGGCACGTGAAGTAACCGACGCTTAATAGTTAAACTACTAATTATAAAAATAAAACGGCGCTAATTTATCAGCGCCGTTTTTATTTATACAATAAATTAGCTATAGTTAAATTGCCTAAAATAACAGCATGACTTAGCCAATGCCGCCAAAAAATAACAACAAAAAAAACACTATTAGCAACTATAAGCTGACCTTTTGGTTATCGCTTACGCTAATAATATTAGTGAGCATTGTGTTAGATAGAATTAACTACAATCGCGCAAAAGACGCCCACCGCCTACAAATTTTATCTCAAGTAAGTACATACCGTGCACAACTAGAGGCCACCTTGGTATCAAACATTCAGCTTGTTCGTGGATTAGCGGTTGCTGTATCAGCTGAACCTGAGTTACAACAAGCACGGTTTGAGCAAATTGCAGCGCCTTTGTTTAATACCTCCAGTGAGCTGCGCCATATTGGTGGTGCGCCCGACATGATAATTCGTATGTCTTATCCACTAAAAGGTAACGAAAAAGCCATTGGCTTAAACTTTTTAGAAAACAAAAACCAACGCCTAGATGCCATTAGAGCCCGTGATACCAATACTATTGTTATGGCAGGACCACTTAAACTAGTGCAAGGCGACATTGCCCTTATTGCCAGAGTGCCTGTTTATATTCCGCCTGAAAACCGCTTTTGGGGGTTGTTATCGGTGGTGCTCGACATTGAAAAAGTATATAAAAACTCAGGCATAAAAGAGCTTGAAAAAAACTACAACATTGCTATTCAAGGGCGTCATGGTTTAGGCAAAAAAGGCGAGTTTTTTTATGGCAATAACAATATAACCACACAAGAGCCGCTTGATTTTACGCTTAATTTTCAAGGGGGAAGCTGGCAATTATACGTAGCCCCTAAAGAAGGTTGGAGCCCCGCACCTTCAACTATATGGCCGCTTAGAATCGCCATTATAATTATTTGCGGATTACTAATATGGGCGTTCTTATTCTTTTTAAAAATGCTAAACCGCCAGCAACAAAACGAAAAAATGCTGGAGGCAATGAGTGACCTTGCCCAAATTGGGGCGTGGTCATTTAATTTAGAAACCAAACAAGTGTATTGGTCAGATATGACCAAAAAAATATTTAAGTACCCGCTAAATAAAGAGCCTACCTGGCCTACAAACTTAAATTACTTTAAAGCAGGCGAAAGCAGAGAACGTATCACTCAGCTAGTTGAATCTGCAATTAAAGAAGGCAAAAGTTATGAAGCCGAACTTGAAGTAATTGACTCTGAAGGGCGCGAAATGTGGGTGCTTATTCATGGTGAAGCCGAGCGCAAAAACGAGCGCTGTGTAAGAATATTTGGCTCATTGCAAAATATTGATACCCGTAAGCGTATTGAGCTTGAAAACAGCAAAATTGCCCTACATAACGAAATTTTAGCGTCGCTTACAGCCAACGACCTTATTTTAAGTGGCCAATTAAGCCAATCTAAACAAGTTATTACTGAATCTATTTGCCATGCTCTAAACATTGAGCAAGCCAGTATTTGGTTTTTTAATAGCTCAAAAACCTCATTGAGTCCTATAGCATCCCATAATATTGAAAACAGAATGGGTAATAATAATGCAGTGTGGCTTAAAAAAGAGGCACCTGATTTTTTTGAAGTCATAGAGAAACACGCTGTGTTTAGCACCAGTGATGCCCAAAATCACCCTCTACTAAAACCCCTTAAAGCGCATTACTTTGCGCCGCTCAATATTAATGCCATGCTGTGCGCAATCATACCGGCAGGAAATGGCACCATTGGCATAGTATGCGCTGAGCAATGTGCTTCAATGCGCCCGTGGTCACGTAACGAAGAAAGCTTTTTAATTGCCGTAGCCGCCCTTGTGGGCAGCTTGCATTCAAGTCAGCAACGTATTGAAACAGAGCAGCAGCTAGTCACCGCCAAAGAAGCTGCAGAGCAAGCAGTAATGGCTAAAAGTGAATTTTTAGCCAGTATGAGCCACGAAATAAGAACCCCCATGAACGGCGTACTGGGCATGCTAAATATTATCAAGCGCACCCAGCTCAACCAACAGCAAGAGCACCATATTGAGCTTGCACAATCTTCAGCTCAGTCGCTGTTAAATATAATTAACGACATTTTAGACTTTTCTAAAATTGAAGCAGGTAAACTTGATATAGAAAATGTGCAATTTAACTTACCTAAATTACTTGGTGAAGTTGTTGAGTCGTTTGCGCTTAAAGTGGAGCAAAATAATACCAATCTCATTTTAGATGCCACCCAAATTACTATCAGCGAAATAATTAGCGATCCGAATAGGTTGCGTCAAATTTTAAATAACCTGATTGGCAATGCCGTTAAGTTTACTATTGATGGGCAAATTCTGGTGACCGCGCAGATAGATGAAACCACCGATGGCAGTTTTTTACATTGCTCTATTATTGATACCGGCATAGGAATAGACGCAGAAAAACAAAAAACTTTATTCGACTCATTCACTCAGGCCGATGCCTCAACCACCCGCCAGTTTGGCGGTACAGGCCTTGGCCTAGCTATTGTTAAGCAGCTTTGTGAACTCATGGAAGGCGAAGTAAGCGTAACCAGCATGCTAAATGAAGGCAGTACTTTTTCGTTTTCTATAAAAATACAGCCACGTTTAACTAAAGCGCAAGATTTACCCAGCCACTTAATTAATAACAAACATATTTTAATTATTGATGCCTGCACACTTAACGCCAATATTGCCGCCAAACAATTACGCGTATGGGGCGCACACGTTAATATTTTAAATGACTATAGCGGCATCATTAATTATTTTGATAACTGCGATACCCAGCCAGATGCATTGCTAGTCGATTATCATTTTTTTGAGCAAGCTGCGCACCCACAAATAAATACATTAAAAAACCGAGTAACCAGCAAGCAAAGCAAACTGGTTGTTATGGCACCAATGAGTTATTCGCAAGAGCATAACAACATTGGCATAAATATAGACTGCCTGATATTTAAACCGCTTACTCCGTCAGATTTATTTGATTCACTCACTAACGATAAATACATTGAGCAACAACAGCGCCAAGCACAACTGCAAAATGAGTTAACCGAAAAGCCCAAAGAAATATCAGCGCACGCGCAAGTGCTTTTAGTAGAAGATAACAAAGTAAATCAGGTGGTGGCCTCAGCGTTGTTAAAACAAGTTGGGCTTACCTTTGATATTGCACAAAACGGCCAAGATGCACTAGATAAGCTAAACAGCAGCCAAGACAAAAAATACCAGTTAGTTTTAATGGACTGCCAAATGCCCGTGATGGATGGCTACCAAGCCACGCAAGCTATACGCGAAGGCAAAGCGGGCAAGCATAATAAACATATTACAATCATTGCGTTAACGGCAAACGCAATGCAGGGCGACAAAGAGAAGTGCCTCGATGCAGGAATGAACGATTATTTAACCAAACCTTTAGATTCCGCAGCACTAGAGCCTAAATTACAACAATGGCTTGGTACACAATAAAGGTGTAAGCTAAAAATACTGTTTACTAATAAAGAAAAGCCATGCATTTATCAGCAAATCAGCAGCGCGTTATTGGCTGCCTTTTAGAAAAACAAAGCACTACACCCGAGCATTATCCACTGTCGTTGAACGCACTGACGAATGCGTGTAACCAAAAATCAAATCGAGACCCGGTTGTAAACTTGAGCGAAAGTGAGGTGCAACAAACACTGGATGAGCTTATAAGTCAGCGCCTTGTAACGCTAGACGAAGGGCTTTCGGGACGAGTTAATAAATACGATCACCGTTTTTGTAATACAGAATTTAGTAGCTTACAGTGGAGCACGCAGCAACGGGCTATTATATGCTTACTGCTGTTACGCGGTGCACAAACACCCGGTGAGCTAAGAACGCGCAGCGCTCGCCTAGCTGACTTTACAAACGTTAGCGAAGTAGAAACTGCCCTGAGCGCGTTAGCAAAAGATGACTACGTAACAAAGCTTGAGCGCGAGCCCGGCAAACGAGAAAGTCGCTACATGCACCTTTTTGCTGACCCAGCAGTAGCGCCAAGCCCAGTGCCAGCTACAGAAGTCGCAGAAGTTAAAAACGATGAAATTAACGAGTTACTTGCAGAAATTGAGGAACTAAAAGCCGAGCTTAGCCGTATAAAAGCACATTTAGGACTTTAATTAATAACCACTAAACCAGATAATGTAAGCCTATTTAAAAACTACTTATTAAATAACGAGGAGCTGGCCATGCGCGCCGAAATTATGGCTGAAATGAAAGTTCAGCCAACTATTGATGTAAACGCCGAAATTACCCGTCGAGTTAACTTTATAAAAGCACGTTTAGTGGCAGCCCATAGTGTATCGCTAGTGCTTGGAATTAGCGGCGGTGTTGACTCATCGACCTGCGGGCGCTTGTGCCAATTAGCCGTAGATGAACTAAACGCAGAGCAAAACACTAATAAGTACCAATTTATTGCGGTTCGTTTGCCATACGGTGTACAAGCAGATGAAGACGAAGCGCAAATGGCCGTTGATTTTATCAAGCCTAGTAAACGCATGACCGTCAACGTAAAACCTGCTGCCGATGCATTACACGAGCAAGCCATGGCGGCAGTAGTAGGCAGTGGTGAAGAGCTACCTGAGCAAGCTAAAGTTGACTTTGTAAAAGGTAATGTAAAAGCACGCCAACGCATGGTAGCGCAATACGAAATAGCTGGTTTTTGCCAAGGCCTCGTTGTGGGTACCGATCACAGCGCTGAAAACATTACTGGTTTTTACACCAAATTTGGTGATGGCGCATGCGATTTAGCCCCGTTATTTGGCTTATCAAAACGTCAAGTTCGCGCACTTGCAACTGCCTTAGGTGCGCCTGAGCTATTAGTAACAAAAGCCCCAACAGCTGATTTAGAAAGTGACCGCCCAGGCCTCACCGATGAAGAAGCATTAGGACTGAGCTATGATCAAATTGACGACTTTTTAGAAGGCAAGCCGGTGGCTGCAGAGGTTGAGCAAAAACTAACTGATATTTATGTTCGCACTCAGCATAAGCGCCAACCCATTCCGACTATTTACTATGATTTATAACGGCTAAGCAGCTAGTGCTGCGTATGCACTAGCTGATCTATTCGCCGTAATGTTACGTAAAACAAAAAACTGATTTATAGTTAATTTTAACGCCTGCCAAAGAGAAAACTGCATTACATGACATCTCCTATTTTAATAACAGGCGCTGGTCAACGTATTGGCCTTGCGCTTGCGAAGCACTTTTTATCGCAAGGCCAAGCTATTATTATTACCTATCGTACGCGCCACGATGCAGTCGACGACTTAGAACAACAAGGCGCCGTATGCATACACGCCGACTTTAGCAGCGATGCTGGTATAGCTAGCTTTATTGAAACACTCAAACAGCAAACTCACTCTTTACGTGCCATTGTCCACAATGCCTCTAGCTGGGACTGCGAAGCCAGTAACCCTGATTTTTCGAGTTTGTTTGATAACATGATGCGCATTCATGCCAAAACACCGTATTTAATTAATAATGCCTGTGCAAAGCTATTAATGGCATACCAAGCTGATGCTTGCACACCGGCTGACATTATTCATCTTACCGATTACGTTGTTGAAACAGGTAGCCCAAAGCACATTGCCTATGCCGCAAGTAAGGCTGCACTTGATAACTTAACCAAGTCGTTTAGCGCTAAGTACGCACCAAACATAAAGGTGAATTCGGTTGCGCCATCGTTGATTATTTTTAATCAGCACGATGACGAGGCTTACCGTGCTAAAACCCTTAAAAAATCTCTTATGGGTATAGAACCAGGTTGCCAAGAAATTATTAATAGTATTGATTTATTACTGCGCAGCCACTACATCACAGGCCGCGCTTTGCCTGTGGATGGCGGCCGCCATTTAAAGTAGAACACACATTAAACTGAGAAATTTATGCATGACGATTTAAAGCAAAGCTACCAAAACATTATTACCGCTGTGGGTGAAGATGCAGGCCGAGAAGGTCTTCTCGATACACCAAAACGTGCAGCAAAAGCCATGGAGTATTTAACCAAAGGGTATCGTCAAACGCTTGATGAAATTACCAATAATGCGGTATTTAGCTCAGACGCTGATGACATGGTACTTGTACAAGATATAGAGCTTTACTCTATGTGTGAGCACCACCTATTACCTTTTATTGGTCGTTGCCATATTGCTTATATTCCCGATGGCAAAGTACTAGGCTTATCTAAATTTGCACGTATTGTTGATATGTTTGCTCGCCGCTTTCAAATTCAAGAGCAGCTTACTCATCAAATTGCAAAAGCAGTTGAAGAAGTAACCGGTGCTAAAGGCGTGGGCGTTATTGTTGAAGCTAAACACATGTGTATGATGATGCGCGGTGTAGAGAAGCAAAATTCAAGCATGCGTACCTCTGTAATGCTAGGTAACTTTAGAAGTGACTCTAAAACGCGTAACGAGTTTTTACAGCTTATTAAGGGTTAATTATGGCCAACGCAATTATTAACGTAACTAACTTACGCTTACGTACATTTATTGGTTTTAACCCAGAAGAACGGGAAAAAAAGCAAGATGTAGTGATTAATTTAGAAATTCACTACCCTGCCGATGACGCCTGTAAAACAGACGAAGTGGACCAAGCGCTTAACTATAAAGTGATCACCAAAGAGGTGATAAACCTAGTAGAGCAAGGGCACTTTTTGTTGCTTGAAAAGCTGGTTGCCGAAATACTTGCAGTATGCCATACACATCCAAGCGTGCATTACGCAAAAGCCAGAGTAGATAAACCGCATGCACTGCGCTTTGCCGACTCAGTTTCGCTCACGCTTGATTGGTCAAAGTAACTTTACAAAACCGCTTGTGCACCACTGGCAAGGGCAATAACGGCTAAATACCGCGCGCCTTTGCCAATGCTTACTAATAATAAAAACAGACTAAAACGCACTTTAAATATGCCACCAATTACCGTTAGTGGGTCGCCCACAATCGGCAGCCAAGCAAACAGTAAGCTATATACCCCATATTTTTTAAATTGAGATTGCGCTTTTTCAAGCCCCTTGGCCGATACCGGAAACCATTTTTTGTGCTTAAAACGCAGCACATGAGTTCCTAACCAATAATTAACACAACTTCCTAGCACATTACCTGAAGTAGCGGCTAACCACAGCAGCCACAGATTAGCTTTTGCTTGGCTTATCATGGTAACAAGTACCACTTCTGAAGAACTTGGTAATAAAGTAGCGGACACAAACGCACTAAAAAATAAGGTGATATAAAGCATTAAGTACTTAAAGTAAAAACCCAGCATACAGCTGGGTTTATTAAAGGGTCGTCATTTATTTTATCAAATTTAGACTCAGTGGGTAATTAAACTCTTTCCCTTCGTTGGCTTTAATACTGGCTAAAACCACCATGATAAAAGAAAAAATAGCCACTAAAGGCAGCAAAACGAGGCCGATTACGGCAAATACTAGTAAAAAACACACAAAGTAAGCTATAGCCATAGTAATTTGAAAATTAAGCGATTTTTTACCGTGTAAATCGACAATTGGCATTTCATCTTTTTTAATAAGCCATACCACTAATGGCCCAAGTATAGAGCCAAACGGAATAACAAAACCGGCTACAGCGCTTAAATGACAAAGCATAGCCCATGTTTTTTCGTCTTTTGATAACGGCTCAAGCTGTTGATTTTCTTCCATTACGCTCTCCTTATTAGTTAATACATACTGCCTTTTTATTGAGCAGGTGTCTATATAGAGGTAGCTATATTGTTAAATAACACGCCCTAACCCGCTGTGATAAAAAAGTGATAACTTTGTGAGAGTTTCTTGAGGTGGTTATTCAATACTTAGCCTGAATCATCACTTACAGGAAATAATAATGAAAGCTTCAGCATTTACAGTTGCAACCCTTTTAGCAGTAGCTAGCCAATCAACATTGGCAGCAGAGCTAGAAGTAGAAATTACTAACCTTACTAAAGGCCTTTACTTTACACCGGTACTAATAACGGCACACGATAGCGAAGATAAATTATTTGAAGTCGCAACCGAAGCCTCTGCTGCACTACAAGCAATGGCTGAAGGCGGCGATATATCAGCACTTGTTACTCAAGCGTCAGCATCGAGTAGCGATATTGCAGAAAACCCAGCGGCAGGCCTTTTAGCACCCGCGGCATCTGCAACAGCAGAGCTCACAACTACCGATGGCAACGAATACCTATCTGTAGCGGCTATGTTACTGCCAACCAATGATGGCTTTGTAGGTCTTGATAGCTGGAAAGTTCCAACAGAAGCAGGCACCTACACTGTTTACCTCAATGGTTATGATGCAGGTACAGAAGCAAATAACGAACTTGTAGTAGAAGGCTCGGGTGCACCTGGTGTATTAGGTATCCCTGCTGCGCCGGGCGGCCAAGCAGGCACTAACGGTACAGGTACTACAACTGGCGATACAAATACGATGGTGCACATTCACCCGGGTGCCCTTGGCGATGATGACCTAGAAGGTGGAAACAGTGATTTGAATAACACTGTACATAGATGGTTAAACCCCGTTGCAAAATTAACTGTGACGGTTAAATAGGAGAGTTAATTATGTCATCTCTTTCTAATTTTAAAAAAAGTGCCCTTATTTTACTGTTAGCCAGCTCACTAGCCGCATGTGGCGATAACGATAATAACGACTCTATTGAAGAGCAAGAACCTGTGGTTGTTGTAGAGCCCGAACCTGTTGTTTATGAGTTTACTATCTCTTTTAGTAACTTAACGGCGGGACAACCACTATCACCACTCTCGGTCATTGCATTTGATGAAACCCCACCATGGAAATTTGGTGAGACGGCTTCTGTCGGTTTAGAAATGATTGCAGAAAGCGGCGCTAATGAAGAGTACCTTAGCGATGAAAATGCACTTGCTTCAGTCTCGGCTGAAGGTGGTATTGGCCCTGGCGAAACAACCTCTGTAACCCTTTTAGTTGATGCACAAGATGTTCTTAATTTATCTTTTGCTGCCATGCTTGGGAATACAAATGACGCTTTTACCGGTCTTAGTTCTGTAGATGTATCAACATTGGAAGTAGGCAGTTCAATATCACGAACGACGCCAGCTTACGATGCAGGTACGGAAGCAAATACAGAAACAGCTGACACTGTGCCTGGTCCCGCTGCTGGCGGCGAAGGGTTTAACGAAATACGCGACGATATTGCCGATATAATCACAATGCACCCAGGTGTTGTGTCTAATCAAGATGGCTTATCAAACTCTGTACTAGGTGTTGAACATAAGTTTGATAACCCAGTATCAAAAATCGTGATCACTCGTACACAGTAAAACAGCTTGTAATGGGGATGTGAGGCGACACGGATGTCCCTTTTTTACGAGGTTAACCATGCGGCACGAAAAAATACTGGTAGTAGAAGACGACAGAGAAATAGGGCAATTAATAACAACTCAACTTGCTGCGTTAAATTTGCATGTTGACCATGTTGTAAGCGCTGAGCTCGCATTAAAAAAAATAGCAAAACAACCTTACGGGCTTATTTTACTGGATATAAACCTGCCACAAATGGATGGCTTGAGTTTATGCCGTAAAATTAAAGAGCACTACCCTACCATTTCCGTTATTTTACTTACCGCGCTCAGTAGCGATATGGACCGTGTAATTGGTCTTGAAATGGGTGCTGATGACTATATTTGCAAACCCTTTTTTGCTCGCGAATTACAAGCCCGCGTTAAAACACAATTACGCCACCGCTCACAACTTCTAGCGATTCAAAATAACGAAAACGACAGCCCGTGCAACGAACAAACGCTAAATATAGGCTCACTCAATATTGAATTTAGCTCACATCAAGTTTATTTAGACGAACAAGCACTTAACCTCACCGCCACTGAATTTGATTTACTGGTATATTTTGCTCGCCACCCAAACCATGTTTTTAGCCGCCAGCAATTGCTCGACAAAGTATGGGGGTATCAGCACAGCGGGTACGAGCATACCGTTAACTCACATATAAATAGGTTACGCGCCAAACTTGAGCTACATCATCAAGCGCCTATTATCGAAACCGTTTGGGGCGTTGGCTACAAACTAAATCCAAGCCAACTTACTTAAGAGCCTTATTATGAACCTATCTTTGTATCAAAAATTAGCGGTGTCGTTGGTGGTTATATTTTGCTTTATTTGTGCACTCGTATACAGCTGGAGTAAACAACTAGAGCTCACCTCAAAACATCATGGCGAGCAAAACCTGCACTTAGCCCTTGCTGAGCATTTAGTACAAGATAACCCATTAATAAAAGAGGGTGTATACGACTACGCAGCCCTAGAAAACCTATTTCATACCTTAATGTTATTAGGCCCCGCATTTGAGTTTTATTTTGTGGATGAAAACGGAAAAATCCTCACTTACTCAGCAAAGCCTGGTAAAGTTAAACGCACTCATATTAATTTAGCCCCCTTAAAAAAGCTGATTAACACCCCAGCTGCAGCGCCAATTTATGGTGATGATCCAAGAAATAAAGCGCAGCAAAAAATATTCTCTGTAGCGCCTGTTTTTAATAACGATAAGCTGCAAGGGTACTTGTATGTAATTATTGGCGGTGAAGCCTACGATACCTCTTTAAGCACAATTAAAAATAATGACAAACTATGGCTTGCCGCATTATGGCTTGGAGCTGCACTTGCATTTTTACTGATTGCGATGCTTATTTTACTGCGCTTTTTTACCAACCCTATTCAGCGATTAGCCCGTGATGTAAGCAATATTGAAGCAGCTAATTACAGCCTTACCGATACCAAGCTCAGTAACTATTCAACCCAAAAAAGTAACGAAGTGCACAGTTTAGGCCGTAACATTCAAGCGATGGTTACCCGTATTGACGAGCAATTTAAAGCACTTGAGCAAAGCGATAAACAGCGCAAGGAGTTGCTTACTCACTTATCTCACGATTTAAGAACCCCCCTTGCCTCTTTGCAGGGGTTTTTAGAGGTGCTTAATCAGTCGGGGGCGCAATTAAGTGCTCAAGAACAACGTGAGTACTTACATGTATCCCTTAATAACTGCGCGCAGCTTAAACAGCTTATTGAACAAATTTTTGAATTAGCCCATTTAGAAAACGGCGAAATAAGCATTCACAAAGAAACCTTTAATTTAGGTGAGCTTATTTACGATTGCATTGCTAAGTTTTCTCTAACCGCCGAGAAAAAAGGCCTTAACTTAACGGTAGAGCCCGCAATTTGCGATTTTCCTGTTGTAGCCGATATTGCAAAACTTGAGCGTGTTTTAAGTAATTTAATTGATAACGCAATAAGGCACACACCTAAAGGCGGCAGCATAGCTGTAAACGTTAAGCGTATTGATGAAAAGCAATTATTTGTGCAGGTTTCTGATACCGGCGTGGGTATTAAGCATGATGAGCTAAACGCTATTTTTAATCCGCATTACCAGGCTTCAAATTCAAATAACGAAGGGCGCCAACAAGGTGGCTTAGGGCTGGCTATTTGTAAGGGGTTACTAAAACTTATGGACAGTGAGATAAATGTACAAAGTGAGCTGGGCAAAGGCACTATGTTTAGCTTTAACTTGCCGCAAAAAATAAAGGTATAGCCAACGGCTATACCTTTAGAACATTACTTAATTTTGATTAACTTATTTTTTAATACCGGCTAAATCAAGCATAAATGCATAGTTTAGCGCAGTATCTTCTAGGCGTTTAAAGCGTCCAGACGCCCCGCCATGGCCGGCTTCCATATCTATTTTAAACAGCAGTTTATTATCATCTGTTTTATAGTCACGCAGCTTTGCAACCCACTTAGCTGGCTCAAAATATTGAACTTGTGAGTCATGTAAACCGGTAGTCACTAACATATTAGGATACGCTTGCTTTGAGACTTGATCATACGGCGAGTACGACAGCATGTAATCGTAATATTCTTTTTCATTTGGGTTACCCCACTCACCATACTCATTGGTAGTAAGTGGTATACTTGCATCAAGCATGGTGGTAACTACATCAACAAAAGGCACTGCTGCGACCACCCCTTTATATAGCTCTGGTGCTTGGTTAACCACCGCGCCCATTAATAAACCACCAGCACTACCACCGTAGGCAAATATTTCGTCTTTTGCGCCATAACCTTGTGCCACTAATGATTTGGTTACATCAACAAAGTCGTTAAAAGTGTTCTTTTTAGTTAATAACTTTCCGTCTTCATACCATGGGCGGCCTAACATTTGCGAACCACGCACATGCGCTATAGCAAACACAAAGCCACGGTCTAATAAGCTTAAACGTGAACTTGAAAAAGTAGGGTCCATGGTAGCGCCGTACGAGCCATAACCATATTGCAGTAATGGGTTTGTGCCATCCTTTTTAAATGCATCTTTACGGTACACTAAGCTTACCGGCACTTTTATACCATCGCGCGCACCTACAAAAATACGCTCCGAGGCATAGTTATCTGCGTTAAAATCACCTAACACGGCTTGCTGTTTAAGTAGGGTTTTATCACCTGATTTAAGGTCAATATCGTACGACGAAACCGGTGTCGTCATACTGGTATAATAAACACGTAATTTGTCGCTGTTTATATCGTTGTTGCCATAGCTTGCAATGGTATAGGCACTGTCGTTAAAGCTTAGCGTGTGCTCATCTCCAGTCGATAAATGGCGAACAATAAGGCGCGACTGACCCAGTTCTCGCTCTTGATATACAAGGTAGTCTTTAAATAAATCAACGCCTTCTAGCTTAATATCATCGCGCGGCGCAATTACCGTTTGCCAATTTGCTTTATCATGCGCTTTATCTACATCCACCTTCATAAGCTGAAAGTTAACCGCATTTAAGTTAGTGACGATGTAATACGTATTGCCAAGCTTTGAAATACTGTATTCAAGATCGTCCTCACGCTCAATTAAGCGCTTAGGTTTTGCTTTATTATCATCTGCGCTAAGTACCGACATACCAGAGGCATTGGTGCTGCTGTGCCAAATATATATTTCTGAGCCATCTTTGCTCTTACTAATACCCGTGTAATAACTTGTATCAGCTTCTTCGTAAATAAGTTCATCATCGCTTTGCGGTGTACCTAACGTATGGCGAAAAACTTGATAGCCAAGTAAGGTTTGTGCATCTTTTTTAATGTAGTAAAAGGTTTTATTATCGTTTGCCCAAATAACGCCGCCGTTTGTTCCCTCAAGCGTGTCTTCGAGTAATTGGCCTGTGGTTAAATCTTTTACCTTTATGGTGTAAATTCTACGGCTAACGGTGTCTTCCCCGTACGCCATTAAATTTCCGTTAGTACTTACAGATAAGCCACTTACAGCAAAGTAGTCGTGATCTTTGGCCAACGCATTTACATCTAAAATAACTTGCTGATCAGTGCCTTTAAAATCGCTACTGCGAACATAGGTAGGGTATTCGTTTTCACCACGCGTTTGCGATGAATAAAAATAGTCGCCTTTTTTAACAGGCACCGAGTCATCGTCTTTTTTAATACGCCCTTTTAACTCTTCAAATAACTTATCTTGCAATGTTTGAGTATGCGCAAGCATTGCCTCGGTATAAGCGTTTTCAGCATTTAAGTAACTTATAACGTCTGGCGCTTTACGCTCGTCATCACGCAACCAGTAGTAATCATCAATACGCGTATCGCCATGAATCGTCATTTCATGAGGTACTTTTTTAGCAATTGGCGCCACGGCGCTCACTGGTTTTTCTGTTTGTTGTGTTTGCATAGTAGTTGCTGTATCTGAAGGTGTACTTTTTGGCGCATTATCACAGCCGGCTAGCACAGCGAGTGATAACGCGGCTAGCGTGAATGAGGAACGAATCATTATGAAATCTCTATAGTTTTTATTATTGGTGCTATTAAATATACCTAATAATAAAGCGTGGTGTAATTTAGTTTGTGAAGCTATGTAAAAAGGGAGCCGAGGCTCCCTTTAAAATAACGTGCTAGTTATAAAATTACTTTTGTTTACGACGACGCATAAATGCAAACGGCGCAGCAAGTAATGTTAACCAAGCTAGTGAGCCCGATGAACCATTGCTTTCAGGCTCTGGTGTTGGCGTCACTGGCTGAGGGTCTGCAATGGTATCGTTAACAACGATTGATACCATAGTTTCTTCGGCGCTAGTGCCTGATGCTTCACGCACTGTGTATGTAAAGCTATCTTCACCAGAGAACTGTGCATTTGGCGTATAATCAATCGTGCCATCTTCATTCACGGTTGTAGAGCCATTTGCAGGTGCTGAAACCACCTCAACAGTTGATGCCACTAAGCTGCCTTTAATTCTTACACCTTTATGGGCAGAGAATTCTGCGTTTTCTGTTTCTGAAGAAGCTACTGCGTCAAATACAAAACGCGACTCAGCCATATCATTAGCTAATACATCAATAGTCACTGTTTGTTCTTCATCAACTTCTACTGCATCTGCAGCTGTGTAATGGCTGCGATCTTTTGCAAAAGCTTGATATTGAATATCAACAACACCGCCTTTGATTTGATCGACTAAGTAGCCACTACCAATAGCATTACCCGTTGGAACTGTGGCCAGCATTGCACCTACGTTGCCATCAGCAGACTCTACACCCGCTGAGTAAGGTGCAGGTAAAGCAGGCACATCAATGTAGTTCATACGAACTTCATCAGTCCCTTCTTTTAAGATCACTTGGAACGTGTACTTATCACCTAAAGAACTACCCCAAAGCTCAACGTCATGCCATTCTACAACTACATAGCCGCTATCAAATTTAGCCACATAAAGATCACCGCCACCGCTCGTGCCACCAGCTAAATCAAAGTCAGCCCAAAGCGGCGCAATAACACCATTAGGTGTACGTGCATTAGGCATTGCTTGAGGGCTCCAAGAGTTAGTAGTATTTACATCTGCACCAACAGCAATAAAGCCGTTATCTGAGATAGTAAATGCTGAGTACTCTTTCCCATCAAAAATAAAGTCAGCTTCAACCGTAATGGTTATCTCATCACACCCGTCAGGACACGCTTGTGGTTCAATGCCTTCATCAGCCAATGAGAAGGTACCTAAGAAATCACTGCTGTTAATAGCAAATTCTTTTGGCCCTAATGTGCCAGTCCAAGTTAGCTCTTTATTGTCTTCACTTAATGTTACTTCACCTGCACCATTAGTCACTTCAACAACAGGGGCAGCACCTTTAAGAAGTTCTGCATTTTCATCAAGTTTTACATTTACTGATAGCTCGTCAGTGAACAGAGTATTATTAAATTGCACACCTACTTTTGCTGGAGTAGAAGAATTTAAAGAATCGGCATCGACTGTTGCACTAAACACACTGCTATTGGTTGCTTCGTTATCGTAGATAGCAAATGGTAAGTGAGCGATTTGACCTGTCTCAGTATGAGTCCACACTACATGGCCAAAGTTCCAACCTTTAACATCGTTAAATGTTGAATCAATATCTAAGTTAAATTCAGCCATGTCAGTGCTTGTTTCTGCACCTTCAGAGTCTGTAGAGGTAGAACCGTGCGCGCCAAGCATAACGGTGCTAGGCGAAACCGTAATTTCAGCGCCTTGCATATCGGTTACTACTTTTGCAGTCCACTCACCAGCAACATCAGTCATATTTTGCACGGTATTTGAGAAGCTACAAACGCTTAAACAACTTGGATCGGCGTAAGAGCCATGATCAAATGTAAGTGCTGCCTCTAGCGCATTAGGCATATCTAATCGACCGGCACCTACATCAAATGCATCAGCTTTTGTCACTAAGTCTTCTTTATGTAGGCCATCCATTTTAGATGAGCTCATAAGTGCCGTTTTGATTTGTACCGCATTCCACTCTGGGTGAGCTTGCTTCATCAATGCTGCTGCACCAGCAACATGAGGGCTTGCCATACTTGTGCCTGTAATCGCATTAAAGGTAATACCATTACCTTCATCTGGCGAGTACGCAGATAAAATATCTGTACCTGGCGCTGCAATATCAGGTTTTAAGAAGCTAGGCTCACCATTAGGACCACGCGAACTTGAAGAGTTTACGGCATCAGTAAATTTCTCTTGAATTGTTCTTTTAACACTAGGGTCGAGTGAAGCAATAACCGGCTCTTCAGCTGCAGTTAACAGCTCAACCAAGCTTAAACCATCTTCTTGGCTAATCGCTGAGGCTGGAATTGTGGCGTCATCCATAGACATGCCCATTGCACCGCCAGCAACATTGTTGTGGATAATTACCGCTGTTGCACCTGCTTTCGCCGCATTTTCAGCTTTGGCTGAAAACGCACAGCTACCACGAGAGATTAATGCTACAGAGTCTGCAAATGAGATACCTTCAGCAAACTCTTCACACCCTTCAAAATTATCAGGAGCAATCACTTGCGCTGAAATAATAGGAAGTGAAATAGGGTCTGTTAATAAACCATTGCTTCCTTCAATGCTTAAATAGGTTTCACCTGCCACTTCAATTTGTTGAGAGAAGAAACGCCCTGTTTGCGTATTGGCAACTGTTAAACCAGACTCAATACAGCTAGGGCAACCAATAGTTTGTGCGCCGTTACCATCGTTACCCGCTGCAGTTACAACCACTACACCCGCTTCTTCTGCAGCTGTGAATAAATCACTGTATGCACTGCTTGATGGATTACCACCTGCACCACCGCCCCACGAGTTATTAATTACGTCTGCGCCATCTTTAATGGCCGCTTCTAATGCCCCCATTAGTGCAACGGTAGTACCGCTGCCTCGTCCATCGGCTGTGTGCCAAAGCGCTTTATAAGCCATTAACTGTGCCGCTGGTGCAACACCTGAAATTGAAACGTTATTGTCTTGGTAAGTAATTTCAATTGGGTTACCTACAGCAGTACCAGCAACATGCGTTCCGTGACCGTCGTAACCGAGTGGAGAACCTATATATTCGTCAGGGTGAACATCACTTGGTGTTGGGCCAAATGCACGCGCCACAATTAATTTATTATTACAAAAATCGGCTTCACCACCCTCTATACGACAGTAATCTGGGTTTTCTGCAATGTAAGCCGCTTCTTCCTCACTAAACTCTGCAGCTGCAAAACCCACATCTGAAAACATAGGGTTTTCTGGGCGAATACCCGAGTCAATAATAGCAACTTTAACCCCTTTACCAGCTTCAGACTGACCACCAAGCGCCTGCCATGCCTCAACGCCTCTAATCACATCAATAGAAGCATCCATTAATGTGTGGTACTCAGTATCTAAAAATACTTTTTTTACACCCGCAAGTTTAGCGAGTTTTTCACGTTGACCTTGCTCACCTTCTACCACGATACCGTTGAATAACGTACTAAATGAATGTGAAACTGAGCCACCGCTAACAGATGCGGCTACTTGCGCTACACTTTTTTGTTTTGCTTTTAAGTAGCTGCTGTACTTTAACGCAGGTGCTGAAGATAGATTAACTTTACTATCCCCAGTTACTGCTGCAGAGGTTGCTTCAAGCCCTGCAATGCCGCCTTTGTAGGTTGCTAGCGGCTCGTCTTCAAGCTGGATAATATAGCGTGCTTTAGTAGAAATGGTTTTATCTTGAGAGTATGTTTTTACACTTGATGTTTCTGGGACATATCCTCTAGATAAATCAGGTGCGGCGGCTGCACCGTATGACATCATAGCTAAACCAATAGCTGATGAAATAGCGGTTCTTTTTAGTGTTATATTAGACATTATTTCCCCTGGAGTGAGTTTTATATTATTGTATTTACTCAATTCAATGTGATTAGAATTGTGATTTTAATATAGAACTACAGCCCTCAGGCTAGCAACAACTCAATTACAAGTGGATTACAAAACTGCAGGAATAGCATCGCAAAAATATCACAACAAACTAATTTTAAATAAGTTTTTCCATTTCTGTGATTTGTAAATCACTGTAAACAAAACCTAACTTCTCTATGGAAAATGAATGAGTAACGACGTTATAAATATTTTAACCATGGCTAAAGTAATTCAGACTGCCGTCGCCCCTGTCTTTTTAATTACGGGTATTGCTGCCACGCTCGGGGTTTTATCTAATCGCTTAGCCCGCATTACTGACCGTGCGCGACAACTTGAGCGAAAACTCAAGGTAAGCACCGATGAAGACTTTAATAAAACCCTAGCCACAGAGCTGCGAGCCCTGTTAAAGCGCTCTCGATGTATTCACATTGCTTTTAGTATGAGCGTGCTAAGCGCCTTGCTAGTATGCGCTGTGGTTATGCTGTTGTTTTTATCACACATTCAGTCTATTAATTTAGGGGTAACAATTGCCAGCTGTTTTGTGGCTGCAATGGCCTTATTAATATGTGGTTTTATGTCGTTACTTGGCGAGGTATTTTTGGCCACACGTAGTATGCGCCGAGGGATGATATTTGCTGATATTAACGATTAGCAATAAAAAAGCCCGAGATTTTCTCGGGCTTTTATCACAACATTTTAATTTTATTGTGCAGTATAAATAGTCTCTAACACTTCAATTCGCGCTTCTTTAGTATAATCAGATGACTTTAACTGCTCTGCAGCAGCTAAAATATCTTGACCCTCATTAACAGCTAAAACCGCTATTTTAGTACCTGGGAAAACAGACACTACCTTTAAGCCAGACAGCTGAGCTACCTCTGTTGCGTTCATGCCATCTTTAAGCAAAACAGTAATATTGCCAGAAAGCGACGTTAAGTTGTTTGTTAGGACATTACGTACCAGTGTACCTTTTGTTACTAACGATGAAGCCTCAGAAGACTCAACAACCGCCATCTCACCTTTGGTAGAAACAACATACTCATCAGCAGCAACACTTGTTGGTACTAAACGTAAGTTTTTTTCTACAACGTAAGAGCCAAAGTCGGTTTTGCTGTATTTCACACTATTTACCGGCTTTTTTGGAAGCTGCAGCTCTTTATCTGCTACTGAACTCGCTGTTGCACTTAGAGAAATACACGCAGCAGCACCTAAAATAACTAATTTATTCATTTTCATATCTATATTCCTTACTCTTGACCTGCGTGACCAAATGCTCTCAACGAAACGCCTTCTAAAACGCTTGCGGCACGGTTATTTGAAATACCTGTAACTTCAAGACCATTATCAGTACCATCAGTAAAAGCAAAGCTATCTGCTGCAGCATCAAGAACACGAATAGTCCAAGTACCTTTTGTTGTCTCGCCATAGAAAGCATTAGACAGTAGTACCGCATCTTTTAAAACATAGCCTGTGTTCCAACCGTTAGTAAAGCTATAAGCTGGGTAAAATAGAGCTTGCTTAGACGCTAGTAATACACTGCGTGTGCCTGATGGAGACGTCACTTCAATTGCTAAATCGGTACCAGCAGAGGTTTGCGTACCATCCGCTAAACCAAAGCCCATTTCAGTATTGCTCACATCAAACTTAAACTGCATTGCTTCAATGTTTAGCTCTTCTTCAACAATAATTTGCTGTGTAACACCCGCGGCACTGTTATCTGGGATTTCTAGCGTAAGAGCCTCTTCTTCAACAACAGAGCCAACACCACTCCAATCTGTAATAACTTGCTCACCTAATACTACGTCGTACTCTTTTGCCAT
The DNA here is from genome assembly GCF_025942345.1 of Pseudoalteromonas sp. A3. Lineage (NCBI taxonomy): Bacteria > Pseudomonadati > Pseudomonadota > Gammaproteobacteria > Alteromonadales > Pseudoalteromonadaceae > Pseudoalteromonas > Pseudoalteromonas sp. A3. The sequence goes on along the minus strand of NZ_JAPCKL010000016.1, from coordinate 30,287 downwards.
CGCAACGGCAGCACCAGCATCTACACGTCCAAAACCATATAAGTTATTAAAGTTATAACCTGCGGCATTTTCAACCCAGCCGTCATGCGCTACAAATTCACCTTCACCAACGCTTAGCGTTACAACTTCATCTTCTGCATCGTTGACTGTGCTTGTAGTAGCTAAGATATGACGAACATCACGCCATGTTAGCTCTGAATTAGCTGATAAAATCAGTGATACTACACCTGACGCATTAGGTGCTGCCGAAGAAGTACCATTAAACGTAGAGGTATAGTTACAGCTAGCGTTATCTTCATGTCCTGGGTAGTTGAATGGGTATTGCGATGCAGCAAAGTCTTCACCATATGCTGCAGCCCATGCCGTAATCGAGCTACCATTAAAGCCTGAGTACCCATTAATACAGGTCATTTGATCAGTTGTTACCATGGCAGGCGCCCAGCGCCCATATTCACCCGCAGGGGCTGAAACCATTAAGTTAGCACCACCGCTTGAGTAGCTTGTATGCGTACCATCAGCATTTACAGCTGCAACGCTTAAGTAATATGGATGACCTTGGCTTGGCTCAAACGCGCCGTTATAACAAGTAAGACCTAGCTCATTTGCGCCATTATCGGCACATAATGACCCTTCACCGCTACCATCTACAAACGAGTTACCGCTCGATTTCATGTTTAGGGCACCTTTACCATCACGAAGGTTAAGGTTAGGGTAAGACTCGATAGCTTCATCTAGCTCTGAGTAGCCAATAAACGTTGGGAAGGTAATACCGTAGCTGCGGTTAAAAGCAGAAATATTTTCTGACGTGCTAATGCCGCTACCTGGGAAACCATGCGCGAGTAAATCAGTTTGCTCAATTTTATCGCCACCTAGGTAGTTCATGCCAATTAGACCAGCATCTGGTGCAACACCGCGCCCGCCCTTACCATTCCAACCTTTCGCTGCAATTAAGCCTGCAACACTGGTACCGTGGTCGCCACTGTTTGACATACTTGTAGGGTCGGTGCGATCCAACACATCAACATCTAAATTTAAAGAACGGTTTGGTAACACGTTATCAACTAAGTCTTCGTGACGAATTTCCATACCAGAGTCAACAACAACCGCCGTTACGCCAGCACCTGTAACACCTTGAGCGTACGCAGCTGCTACGTTCATATCTTCGCCAGCAACCAATTCTTCTGCTTCTGATTCAGCAAAATCCTCGTCAAAAATAGTTTGCGCTTCTTCTTCGCTGTAACCTAATTGGTTGACATATAAATCAATTAGGCCTTGTTTCATTTCATCGCTTAGAGCGTACGACTTTTGACCTGTGTTACGCAGGTGCCATTGCTGATTAGCCAAAGGATCTGACGCAATATCACTAATCGTTAATTGCGCAGACGCCGATTTACCATTTGCATTAGCGGTGTAATCGATTACCGCGTCTTCGCCTGAAACAGGAACGTAAGTAAAGGTATCGCCTTCAACAGTTAGTAAGCCATGGCTAAAAGTATATACGCCATCCTGCGCTTCAACCGCTTCACCATTTTCAGTAAATGTATAACTAAGTGTATCGCCATCGTTATCACTTGCATTAAACTCAGCAGTTACAGGTACCCATTGCTTTAAACCGGCAACGGCTACATCGCTTGCTTTTGGTGCAACATCAGTTACTACAGCAACTTGGCTATTATTGTCATTGTCGCTGCCACCACACCCTGCTAGCGTCATAACTACTGCGGCAGAAAGTGCCGACATTTTAAAAATATTATGCTTCATAAACTTCCTTCGTTAATTATTTTTATGATGACTCAAGGTACACAACAGGGCACTTAATAGCAACTCACCGTTTACAGTCGTTAACAATAAACTGACAAGGTGTAATGATATATTCAGAAAACAAGCTGCGAGACATTAAAGTTTCACTTGAATAAAATAAGTAATCGATTCAAGATGTCTAATTAGTAGATATAATTTCTTACAGGGGCAAAACATGAAATTAAAACAATTTTTAGCAGGGGTTGCTTTAGCAACATGTACACTTAGCGTATCTGCAAATACTGCATTTAAAGAGCCAAGTGATGCTATTGAATACCGTCAAGCTGCGTTTTCTATGATTTCAGTGCAAATTAGCGATATGGGCGCGATGCTAAAAGGTAAAATTCCTTTTGATGCAGAGCAATTTAAAATGCGCGCTAATAACGCAGCAGCCCTTTCTAAAATGCCGTGGGAAGCGTTTTACGAAGGCACTGATAAAGGTGATACAGCAGCATTAGCTGATGTATGGTCTGATAATGCAACCTTTGTTAAAAAAGCCAATGCCTTTGCTGCCAATGCAGATAAGCTAGCTTTAGCAGCTCAATCTGGCGATAAGGCGGTAATTGGTAAGGCATTTGGCGCATGGGCCAAAGGCTGTAAAGATTGCCACAAGCAATTTAAAGACTAATTACAATTAAAACAATACACACTAAAACGGCGCTTTATGCGCCGTTTTGTTTTTTTGTTAGCTATTAACTTAGCAAATAACTAAGTGGTTCTTTGCCCCACGTAACTGCCAGTAGCACTAACAATCCAACAAAAATAGCCCACGCCAACCAAGGAGCTTTCGTGTTATCTATATTAGTTTGAGTGGCTTGCTCGCTGTTAGCCTGTTTACCGGTGATCATTGCTTTGACAAGTGGTTTTCCTTTTATTTTATACACAACAATGGCAGTAACATGCAGACAAATGGCATAAAATAAAATATCGAAATTAAGGCGGTGCAGCCAATTTGCAAAATCAACCGTTGAGCTCGACACATACTCAACCAAAGGCCCATCAGTCAAAATGCCATCACTGCTCATTAGCCCGGTCACTAACTGCACTATAATAAGTACAAAAAACAACAAAACCATGTAGCTACCTGGCGCCGAATGACCCACCCCTTTACTAGGATTTTTAAACTCTTTAAATACTGCTATTGGCGAGTGCAGTAACGCGCTTAACTTTGCCGTTTTACTGCCCACCAGCCCCCAAACTAAACGGGTCACTATTAATGCGATTGCGAAAAAGCCAGCCACAAAATGAAGCTCAATCATGCCCTCGTCAATGCTAAAGTAAAGCACAGCAATATTAATCACTAATAACCAATGAAAGCTTCTTATAAAGCCATCCCATACTTTTATACTTTGCATATACATCCTCAACTTGTTGCCAGGCTCTGGCACATTATTTTGATACTAAAGCCATTATTCCAAAGTTTTACTACCGCTGCATTAATGATATTACATAAAGCGCTATTTATGGCACACTAAACGCACAAACTTATTACTTACTTGTATTAATGAATATAACTAAACGCGCAGTATTAAAAGGTTTTTTTGATATGCTCCCGCTTTGCCTGGCGGTCGTTCCTTGGGGAATATTATGTGGCTCTTTAGCGATTCAAAATGGCTTTAGTGCCTTTGAAACACAAGCAATGTCATTACTTGTATTCGCGGGTTCTGCACAATTAGTTGCAATTGAACTAATGGCCGGTAACACCCCTTTACTGACTATTTTATTTACCACATTTATTATTAGCTCTCGGCATTTTTTATACGGTTTAGCCGTACGCCATAAAGTTATTTCACAGCCATTACGGTGGCGCTTACCAATAAGTTTTGTACTAACCGACGAGCTGTTTGCCTTTTCGCATCACCGCAAAGCCTATAAAACAAAAGCGCGCCTAATATACGCTTTAAGCGCGGGTTTTAGTTTTTATATTGCATGGAACCTTTGGACACTCATAGGCATAGTTGCAGGAAGTGTGCTCCCTGATTTAACAAATTTAGGGCTCGACTTTGCTATTGCAGCTACATTTATTGCTCTTGTGGTACCGGGCATAAAAAATTTAGCCTCGCTGGTTACTGTGATTGTTGCGGGTATTAGCGCCACAGTTTTAAAAAGCACGGGGTTTGAGTTGTGGTTGGTTTGTGCTGCTCTACTTGCAATGAGTGCAGGCTACTTTACTGCAAGGCTTACACAAAAAAAGGACAACCCATTATGATGCTCACTATATTATTAATGGCGTGTATTACCTTTTTTACTCGTTACTTATTTTTACATCAACGCCTTGGTTTTAAAGTGGGCCCTAAAATGCAGCAGTTTTTAAGCTTTAGCGCACCCGCTGTACTAACCGCTATTTGGGTACCCATTATTTTTATAAATGAAGACGGGCTCAACCTAAACTGGCATAACCCTTATTTAAGCGCAGCTATCGTTGCCATTATTGTTGCCTACAAAACACATAATATTTATTACACAACGCTTGCCAGTATGGGGTTATTTTTAATTTTAAACTAGGGCGTGTTGACCTTTGGCGTTTGAATTTGCAGCAGTATGTTTGGTTTTTAGGCAAGGCAGAGCCTGTGAAGTGTGGTTATTCCCCATAAATAGGCGATAACGTAGCATAAATGCCAAACATGCGCTGCCCTTTGGGTTCTGCCTAGGGGCGATAAACTCTTTGTTGCTCGGTTTTTACTTAGCCCACTAGGTTACAAACCTCGCGCCGCGATTTGATCGCCCCTAGGTTGAACAAATTTCAATCCGCAAAGTTCAACACGCCCTAAATAACAGCCAACCCATTAGCGCATAGTTAAGCGCGGTATTAACAAGCCTAAATTTTATACTTTTAGTAACGCGCTACAGCGGGTAGAATGTAGCTAACAACAATAAAAAAGCATCCATCATGCATGAATTTCATCAATTAACGGCTACTGCGTTAAACGGTAAAACAATTAATTTTAGCGACTTTGAAGGCAAGGTTGTGCTTATTGTTAATACCGCAAGTGAGTGTGGTTTTACTAAGCAGTACGAGTCGCTACAAACTCTTCATAGTAAGTACGCAAAAAGCGGATTGGTTATTATTGGTTTTCCATGTAATCAATTTGGTCAGCAAGAGCCAGGCGACGCAACGCAAATACAACAAGGTTGTTTAATCAATTACGGGGTAAGCTTTTTAATGGCCGCTAAGGTTGATGTAAACGGTCGTCACGCCCACCCTGTATTTAGGTATTTAAAATCGGCCTTACCCGGCTTTTTAACACGCAAAATAAAGTGGAATTTCACCAAGTTTTTGATAGCGTCCGATGGCACACCTATCAAGCGCTATGCGCCTTTTACAAAACCAGAAAAGCTAGAAACCACTATTCAACAAGCACTCGCTAAATTAAGTACACAATAAGTAATAAAGAGGCATAAAGCCTCTTTATTGCCAATGTTTAGCCTTTAAATATGCGTAAACGCACATTCAAACCCTAATAAAAAGGCGCATTATTTAACTAGCACAATTTAGTCTATGTAATCGTTTAAGTCGTCTTCACCTAGGTTTTTACGCAAACGTTTTTGCTCAAGGTAATCTTCCAACTTCTTTTTCACCTTTTGCTTTTTTTTGTCATGCTGATTGCGCCCGACCATTTCGTACTCGTCTTCAACAAAATCATCATCTAGCGCATCGTAACTAAATGTCTTACCCACAACCCACTCCATAAAGTGTTTGAGACCAACTCAGGTTTATTCCTGCACTTGGTAAATTAAAAATGTTTAGCGCTAAAATACGAACAAATTAGCACCAAAATAAAGCCACGTGACTATCGTAAATAGCCTTCATGTCAATATTGTGAATAAATAGCGCTAAATTAAGAAAGTGGAAAGTGAGAGTTTTTTATCGTTTCGACAAATAAAATTTATCATTTATTTATTTTTAGTGTTTTTGACTAAAAAGTAGTTTATTTATCAAAATTAAAAATCATTAAAAACACACAAATTTTCATAACCCACTGTTTTAAAATAAAAATAAATAATGGCACCAAACTTGTTAATACTTAGCTGTCATCAACAATTATTAGAGAATAAACATGAAAAATTTACTATTAGTAAGCGCTTTAATTTGTACACCCGCTGCAATGGCACATAACGATAACAATGCGGGCATTTCGTTTAGCAATGAACAGTGCAATGTAGAGTTTAAAAACGATGTACGCATTAAACCTAGCGAATTAGAAATTTTTACCGCATCTAATCAATTCATGCGCTTTAACAGCAATGGCAACTTAACTATAAATGGCGAACAAGTATCCATTAACAGCGAACAGCGCCAAGCGCTTACCCAGTATTCAGACAACTTACGTACGCAGCTACCTGAGGTCGCTAATATTGCCCTAGACGGAGTAAAAATAGCCGGTGTAGCATTAGAGGAAGTAGCTAACGCATTTAATATTGATGGCCTTGATGACTTATCTGGCCTGATGGACGATATAAGACTTGAAGTAGAAAACACCTTTTATCAACAAGGTACGTTTGTAATGGGCCAACAAAGCTTTAATCAATTTGGTGAAAACTTTGAACACCAATTTGAGGAGCAAATAGAAACCGTGGTTGAGTCTGCCGTTATGCAATCAATGGGCAGTATTTTAGTTGCTTTAGGCTCTGAGCTGCTTGGTTCGGGTGGAGATATGGATGCATTTGAGCAACGCATGGAAAATATGGGCGCGCAAATAGAAGAAAAAGTAGAGCTGCATGCCAGTGCGCTTGAAAAGCGTGCCAACTCTTTATGCGACAGCTTTGCCAACATAGCACAGCAAGAAGAGCAATTAGTAGCGCAGTTACCGCAGCTAAAAGGCTACGAGTTATTTACCATTAAACAAAATTAATACACCGCACCGTATTTAACATCCCTTTAGCAGCACTTGTATATTAGGTGCTGCTTTTTTATTCTTTTAGCGTGTGAGCCAGCGCACCTAACGTGGTAATAGCCTGCTCTATTTTTTCGCTCCACTGCACCCCGTAACTTAGCCTAATACAGCTTTTATACTTATTACTCGCTGAAAAAATAAGTCCGGGGGTTATGCTAATACCAGCTTCTAGCGCCAGTAAAAATAACTTTTGACTGTCTACCCCTTGGCCTAAATCAAGCCAAATAACACACCCACCTTTAGGGTCACTAATACGTGTATTTTTAGGCATCGCGTTTAATAAGCACCACCGCATGCGCTCTTTGTTATTACGTAAGCGCTGCCTAAGTACTTTTAAATTACGGTCATACTCACCACTGGCTATAAACTCAGAAAGCGTCCACTGATTTATAAGTGAGGCAGAGCAACTTAATGCACGCTTATGCCGGCGCGCTTGACCTGCAAACTTGCCTGCTATTAACCAACCTACTCGATAACTTGGTGCAGCCGTTTTTGAAAACGAGGCGCAGCTGATCACAAGCCCATTTTTTGAATACGCTAAAGCGGGCGTGCCACGCTTGGCAGTAAAGTGCAGATCACCGTACACATCATCTTCTATAAGAACAACATTATGTGACTCTATTAAGTCCACCATTTGCTTACGGCTTTCATCGCTCATAAAGCTGCCAACCGGGTTATTTATGGCGGTCGAAAACAAGCATGCTTTTATATCATGTTGCTCAAGCGCTTGAGCTAGGTCGTTAAGCCAAATACCATTGTCGGGGCATAGCGGAATTTCAAGCGCCTTTAATCCTAAGCTCTCTATTAGTTCAATAATGCCGTGATAACAGGGGGTTTCAATTGCAACCACATCGCCGGGCTTAGTAACACACTTAAGTGCGATAGCCAGCGCCTCTTGCGCGCCATTGGTGATCACCAGTTCATCTATATTTACACCAATACCAAAGCCTAAGTATCTATGCACTAATTGCTTTTTAAGCGCAGCAAAACCATCAATAGGGCCATAATTAATAACACTCGCCCCAGCAATTGTCATAACCCGGCGCATGGTACGGGCTAAAGCTTTATCGGTAGGCGCGGCAGCAACGGGATTGGCAATACCAAAGGCAATTACATTAGGTTGATGAATAGCGCTGTATACCTGCTCTATTAACGCTTGTTTATTTACAGTGACAGGCTCGCGGCTTAGTTTTACACGCTTTGGCAAGCTGTAAACCGTATTAAGCACCGTTAAAAAGTAGCCCGATTTTTCACGTGCCTCTACTAACCCTTGATCTTCTAACGCTTGATACGCTTGCTTAACCGTCGGAATGCTAATATGTAAGTTACTGGCCATTTTACGAAGCGAAGGAAGCTTTTCCCCAGGTAGTAATACCTTTTGCGCTTGCATGTCTTTAATTAGCTCAATAACTTGTTGGTATAAAAACTCGGCTTTTTGCTTATTGGCAGCTGGCTGCATATCTCGCCTCAAATCTGTATAGGTTACATTTATACTTTTCTGTATATGGTAAGTATACAGATAGACTCTAAAATAACCACTCAATCGGTTTTTTTAGAGGTTTGCCATGAAAAGCGCAGCGCTATATCTCACAACAGTGTTAATTTGGGGCTCTACGTGGCTCGCGATTTCGTTTCAGCTAGGCGATATTGCTGTGGAGCTTTCTTTGTTTTATCGCTTTGCCATAGCAGCTGCATGTATGTGGCTATTTGTGGCCTACAAAAAGCCTAATATGCGATTTTCGTTAGTCGATCATGGCTTTTTTGCTTTATTGGCCATTTCTAACTTTGGCTTAAATTATTTGCTTTTGTATTGGGCACAAAACTACCTTTCATCGGCAATGGCCTCTATTGCATTTTCAATGTTGCTAATAATGAACATAGTCAACACCCGTTTATTTTTTGCAAAGCCCATTGCCAAACGTATTTACTGCGGCGCGCTAATCGGCGTGGTGGGTATTATTTGTCTGTTTTGGCCGCATTTACAGCAATTCGACTTGAGTAATGGGGCGTTGGTCGGGTTACTACTTGCCCTTGGGGGTACCTTTGTGGCTTCATTGGGCAATATGATTAGTGTACGTAATTCTAATCATCAAATAGGTGTGCTGCAGGGTAACGCATGGGGCATGTTATATAGCGCAGTAGGTTTAGCCGTTTATGTATTAATAAATGGTATAACGGTCAGTTTTAGTGCCCCTACCAGCTATTGGCTGTCGCTATTGTATTTATCGGTTTTTGGCACTGTGATTGCATTTGGCTGCTATTTTGCCTTGTTAAAAAACATTGGCCCTGAAAAAGCAAGCTACGCCATAGTGCTGTTTCCGCTAGTGGCCGTTGCATTAAGCAGCTTTTTTGAAGGCTTTGAATGGCATGCAAACACCTTTGCCGGCTTTAGTTTAGTACTACTGGGTAATGCAATTGTACTTACCCCCACAAAAAGAATTAACGCCTTTTTAGCAAGCCGCTGCGTTGCTAAAAATGGCTCCGTCCCCAGTTAGAGGCGTTTTTAACGCACTAACACAAAAGCGCCTACCCTACTGTAGGCGCTTTTTTATTGGTATATGGAAATTAATAGCCTGCTCATGAATAGCAATAACCGCGGGCGTAACACCTACTAGCTCGCCATCGGCCTCAATTAATAAATTTTTAGTATTAATACGCGCCTGTTTGAATTGGCTATAAGTAAGCTTTTTTAAAGTATGGTGGCGCTTAAAAATTAATTTAATAAAGCTATATAAGTGATCAACAAGACTACCCGCTTGCATTTGGTAGCAATCAAGCAGTCCATCATCAATTTTAGCCCTAGGTGCTATTTTAATGCCGCCACCAAAATACTGAGAGTTCGCAAATACAGTTATTAAATTTTGATAGCTACATTGCTTATTTAAAAATGCTCCATTTAGTGTGCTTGCTTTGTAAGTAAAGAGCGATTTAAAACTCGTCCACTTATAGCGCCAAGCTGACATGCTTTGTAAATGACCCAACTGCTTAATTACATGAGCATCAAAACCAACACCAGCCACATTAATAAAGTAACGAGTATTAATTTTACCTACATCAATTAAGTGTGTGGGGGCATTAAAAATAGCGTTTTGCCACTGTTTAGCTGTGCAATGAAAGCGACGCGCAAAATCGTTGCCCGTACCACAAGGTAATATTGCCAAACTACATGCACTGTTAATCACGCCATTAAGTGCCAAATTAAGCGTGCCATCGCCACCAATAGCCACTGCTATTTGGCTTTTTTGTGCATTCAATTTAACGTTTGCTAAGTCGTACTCAAAATTGCCTGTCGTTTTAACCGTAATATAGAGAATATTTTTCTTCTGGCATGTTTTTTTAAGCCAATCAAAGTGTTCTAACACCACGTTTTTTACGCTCGGTTTAACTATTATTAACAACTGCAAGTAATTTACCTCCTATTAGCCAGTACGCCAGCATAAATAAGAATTAAGTTAAAATTAATTTATCTGAATAATTAATCATAAAAGTGCGTAAAAATTTACTAAAAACATTAAAAAACACAAAAAACACTTATAAAACAAATTAAAACCTAGTTCCCCTAGTTAAATAACTATGCAAAATGGGCACTTGGTAGTTTTAATTAAAAACAAAACAATGCAAATTCAGATAAAAATAACTAATAGCCAAGCCTTAGTTTATATTGTTGTATTTTTAAACAAAAAAGAGTCAAAATGCTCGCGATTTAAACACATACACCTTGGAGCAAAGACATGAACCCAATAAACACCCTAAACCAAAATGCAGCAGCCCACGTTGGCGTAAAACCAACTAACCGTAAAGCTAAAATGCTTGCTAAATTAAACCGTATGGGCAAAAAGTTAGCATTAAACAGCGCCGCGCAATACAAATAATCAACCTTGTTATGATTATTAAGCAGGGGCAGTAAACAACTAACCACTATTGAAAGCGCTTCTTTAGCTCCCTTAGTTTGCTGCCACCCTTTAATTTTTAGTTTAAATCCTTCTAATTTCCCTCTATTTACAAAAAAAACCGTAATTACGCCTACTTTTTAAGCAAACAGTTTATTTGCTATTTACACGACGGTATCACCTAAGTATTATTCTGCGTCACGGAGAGATGGCAGAGTGGTCGAATGCACCGGTCTTGAAAACCGGCATAGGTTTGTAGCCTATCTAGGGTTCAAATCCCTATCTCTCCACCACTATTTAATTAATGGTATGAATAAACTACCGTTAATACAATCTGTTATGCGTTGGAGAGGTGTCCGAGTGGCCGAAGGAGCTCCCCTGCTAAGGGAGTATAGAGTTTGTAGCTCTATCGAGGGTTCGAATCCCTCCTTCTCCACCATTTCTTATTAAAAACCGCTTAGTTGCGGTTTTTTTGTGCCTGAAATTTAACAGCCAATGTAGCCAAGGAGGGTGAGAATCCTCGCTAGGGTTCGATAAAATGTCTGGAACACTTTAAGCCGCCGTAGGCGTTGCAAAGCAATTAATTACATGGATGTAATTAAGCTAATCCCTCCTTCTCAACCATTTCTTATTAAAATAGGTGAATCAAAACACATTGAATACACTGGGTAGTTACGGCATTATTAATAACAACTCCACTAACGTAAGTTTAATTATGTTTCGTTTAATTGCATCTTTAATAGGCCTTGTGGCTTTAAGTACACACGCAGCCCAAGACATTACGGTTTATAAATGCACAATTAAAGGAGTCGCTACATTTAGCCAAACACCCTGTGCTGACAATGCAGAAGTTATTAAGCTAAAACAGCCACTAGTTGCCGATAAGTACGGCAATAATGCAAACTCACCCGCAATGCCCGGTGCCTCTGTAGATAACTACATTGAGATTAAAAAAATTGATCGTGAAATTAAACGCCACCAGCTTACTATCAAAAACTATAAAGAAGACTTAGCCGACGCCAAACAACAAGCCAGCTATGTTACTCAAGATCAAGCTAATAGAATGGGCGCCGAATCAATAGCCGATGCGATAGCCACTAAAACTACGGCGATTCAAAACCGCTATAACGCATTAATTAGCGCTGTAGAGCAACAAATCTCTATTTTACAGCAGCAAAAACAGCAGCTGAGCAAACAACCTTAACTGCTAAATAAGCAGTTTACAGGTTGCGCAAGGTACACTTTTACAACATATATTAAAAAATACCGCAAATAACATACTGTTCGCTATACTGATATTTAAAATTAAGTACTTTTAAAAAGTCAGGGAGCTATGTGAAAAATTTTAACTCAAAATATCATTCAGTTATCTTTTACATAATTTTTTCATTAGCGTACTTTTTAATTGGTATTTCACTCACTAAACTCGCCTTTAATACTCAAATTATCCCGGTATGGTTACCTGCAGGCATTGCCTTAGTTGGATGCTATATGTGGTGGTGGCGCTTCATTCCAGCGCTTTTTATAGCAGCCTTTGCTTTTAACTTTAATATTTTTGACAGCACAGCTCACGATATGGTGTTGGTTGGCAATACCTTCAGCCAAGCCATGTATATTGCTATTGGCATTGTATTGCAGGCAATGGTGGGGGCTGGTTTACTTAAATATTGGCTTGGGCACCCGCTGTATTTTAAAAAACGCGCAAGTATCATTTATTTTATTTTTGTTGTGGGCATTGCGGTTAGTTTAATTTCAGCAAATTTTGGGGTGTTTGCGCTGAGCCAATTTAACTCCGCATACGATATTAAAGATCATTGGCAAAATGTGTTATTTTGGTGGCTAGGAGACTCATTAGGCGTAATTATTGCCACTCCTCTGCTATTGGTGCTTACTCAGTTTAAGGGGCAAAATAGGCCTATATCGCCGCTGCCTACGTTAGCGGTATGTAGTATTTTATTTGTATCTGTTGCAGTAACTACTCAGCTTTATAACCAAGAAAACAGACAAAATACCGTTAAAGTCGCCGAGCGAGAAGCTCACATTATTGAAAATAGCTTATATCGCTACATCAACCAAAGTTTAATAGCGGTGCAAAGCTTAGCCAGCCAAGTACAATCTAACCCTGATTTAAACCAACAAGACTTTTACGCCTACGCCAGCGAGTTACTGACGCAGCATTCGTTTATTAAAGCGCTTTCGTGGAATCAAAAAATAGCGCAAAGTGAGCGAGCTTCGTTTACCCAAGAAGTTGCCGATATATACCATCTAGACTTTGAAATTGTCGGCGAGCCCCTTGAGCCAGACGATCCGATGGTCATCGTTAAATACATTGCCCCTTTTAATGGCAACCAAAAAGCGGTTGGTTTTAATGTGTACTCAAACCCAGACAGAAAAGCATCGCTAGTAAACCCTGCAATTAGGTATCAGCCAGTCAGCACTAAAATTATTCAGTTAGTGCAAACAGCTGAGCCTGAGCCCGCCTATCTGCTATTTGCCCCCGTGTACGAACAACAACAGCAAAAAGCTACTATAAAGGGGTACGCCACAGGTGTGTTTTTAGTGCGTAATATTATTGAGCAAGCGATTAACGAGCAACAATCAGAGATGTTTTCTATTGCGTTTTATGAAGATGTAAATAAGCCCGCTTTTTATAGTAACTACGGCAAAAGTTTAAATATCGCTCAGGGCAGCCGTGTTATGAAACTAAAGCTCAGCTTTGGTGGGCAAACATGGAATACACATTTAGCCTTAAAAGAGAAATACCTTGCCCCCCATAATAACCAATTAACACTGTTTTTAATGGCCTTACAATTGGTGGTATGTGCCTTAATTTTAATTGTTTTACTGCTTTTTAATCAGCAACAAATTGCCCTTACCCGAAAAGTCGCAGAGCGCACCCATTCGCTTGCGCAAGCTAAAAAGCAATCTGACTTAGCTAATCAGGCTAAAAGCCGATTTTTAGCCAATATGAGCCATGAAATACGCACACCATTAAATGCAGTTATTGGCTTTTCGTCATTAGCGCGCAAAGAAGATAACGCACACACTCTTATTGGTTACTTAGACAAAATAAACTCTTCATCTAAAAGCTTACTAAACCTGATTAACGATATACTCGATATTTCAAAAATTGAATCACATAAGCTCAAGCTAGAAAGCACAGCGTTCGACCTTCATGCAATTATTAAGCGTATTAACACAATGTTTGAGGCCAGTGCAGCCAATAAAGGCATTGGCTGGCAGGTTAACAGTCATCTTCCAGTAGATACTTGGTATGTAGGCGACCCTTTACGCTTTGAGCAAGTAGTGCTAAACCTTTGCAGCAACGCAATAAAATTTACAGAGCAAGGCAAAGTAGAGGTAGACTTTAGCGGAGAGTTTATCAGTACTGACAAAGTTAAAATAACAGTAACCGTTATAGATACGGGTATTGGCATAGAGCCTACCCAGCAGTCCAAGCTATTTAGTGCCTTTACCCAAGCAGACGACTCAACATCAAGGCGATACGGTGGCACAGGCTTGGGCTTAACTGTCGTAAAAGAGCTCAGTAAATTAATGGGCGGTAACGTCACATTACAGAGCGAACCAAACGTTGGCTCTACGTTTAAATTTGACGTTGAGCTTCGCACCAGCCCAGTACAAGAGCAAGCCGAGCTTGTATACTCGGGTACTAAATTGACGGCTTTAAAAGTGCTAGTAGCAGAAGATAACCCGGTAAACCAAATGGTAATTAAAGCCATGCTAGGCTCATTAGGTATTGTTGCCCATATTGTCGAAAATGGCGAAGCGGCAGTAGATATAGCAAAAGAGCAACACTTTGATTTAATTTTAATGGACTGCCAAATGCCAATAATGGATGGTTACAGAGCCACCGCCCTAATTAGGCAATTTAAAAGTGAGGTAGAGCTGCCCATTATTGCGCTGACCGCCGATGTTATGCCTGAGGATAAAGCCCATGCTCAAGCCGTTGGTTTTAATCAGCATCTTGCAAAACCGCTAGAACTGGTTAAGCTAACCGCGTGCTTAGCCCAATACGCCGAAATTGAAGAGCACTAATACAATAATGCGCTAAATAAATGCGCTTGTGTTAACTTAGTTTAAAACGCCACCACCCACTATAAAGCAGCCCAAGGTAAGCAGTAATGGCAACTTTTACCCACCAATGGTTTAGTGATATTAACCAGATAGACGTACACGAATGGACTCGATTATTCGGTAATGAACCTTTTACCCGCCATGCATTTTTATATGCATTAGAGCAAAGCCACTGTGTAAACAAAGAGACAGGCTGGCAGCCTCAGCACTTAGCGGTTTATGAAGCTGACAAATTAGTCGCACTCGCACCTGGGTATTTAAAAAGCCACTCTTACGGAGAGTATGTTTTTGATTGGGCATGGGCAGAAGCCTACGAGCAACACGGATTAGCCTATTACCCTAAATGGCTAAGCGGTGTGCCCTTTAGCCCCATTGAAGGCCAGCGTATTGCCATTGCACATACGAATACACAAAGCGTATACGAGTACATAAAAAAGCAATTAAATTTAAGGAGTGTGGAGCAAGGTTGGTCTGGCTGGCATGTTAACTTTTGCCCAAAGGTTCAAGTTCAAGCCCTGTGTACTGACGATATAATGCAGCGCGTAGGCGTGCAGTTTCTATGGTTTAATAAAGGCTTTAAAACCTTTGACGATTTTTTAAATACACTCACCGCACGCAAACGAAAAACGCTAAAAAAAGAGCGAGCTAAAATAGCGCAGCAAAATATTTCCATTGAATGGCTGCAAGGCTCGCACCTAAGCCCTGAAACAATGCAGCTATTTTGTGAGTTTTATCAGCGTACTTATTTAAAACGTTCTGGGCATTTAGGGTATTTAAATATTGAGTTTTTTACTTTATTACAGGCACTAATGGGCGATCAGCTAATTGTTATGCTTGCCAAAAAAGACAACAAAATAGTGGCAGCAACGCTAAGCTTACAAGGTGAAAATACCTTGTATGGCCGCTATTGGGGCGCTAGCGAAGAAATAGACTCCCTTCATTTTGAGCTGTGTTACTACCAAGGGATTGAATTTGCGATTAAGCATAACTTACATTGCTTTCACTCAGGCGCTCAAGGTGAGCATAAAATACCTCGTGGGTTTGAGCCTGTTTTTACCTACTCTAGCCACCATATTGTTGAACCCGACTTTAGAGCAGCAATAAACGACTACCTAAAGCGAGAACGCCAACATATGACAATTTATAAAACGCAGTGCGCTGATTTACTGCCGTTTAAAAACCAATAACTGATTGTTAGCTGGCATAGCTGTATCACTTATGAGTGTAAGGCCTGCTTGTGTTGCTAATTGCTCTATGGCCTCAAAATCACGAATGCCGCTAAATGGGTCACGCTGTGTTAAAAAGCGATCGAACTCTTCATTACTTGCACTTGTAAACTGCCCTTGGTATTTGAAAGGGCCATAAATACACACTACACCTTGGCTTGCTAAGTGCGTTAAAACCCCTTTAAAAAATTGCTCAACCAACTGCCAACTTACAATATGAAACGTATTTGCTGTGTAAATGGCATCTACGTTATTTACCGGCCATGCATAATTCAAATCAAGCTCAAGAGGGCCGTGTAAATTAGTTAAATTTGCCTCCTTATGCCATAAATTTATGCCCTCATGGTTTATACGGCGATCACTTGCATACCACTGTAAATGCGGTAATTGCTCAGCAAAAAACACACTATGCTGCCCCGTACCCGAGCCTACTTCGAGTACCGATTTTGTCTTATTAAAAACCGTTTTAAGCACTTCTAAAATAGGACCCTTATTGTTTTCACACGCTTGTGAGAAAGGTTTGATCATGACCTGCACCAATATTGAAACTTATTGCACAACATTAACGCAAAAAAATGACACTGAACAATTAAAGTTTTATAGATAATTTATAAAAGTGAGTTAATTCATGGCACTAAAATAAAAACAAGGCGATGGTATGTATTATGCTTTAATTAAATCAACCCTAAGTAGGGTGTATTACCAATATTAAGTACGAGGATAAAATTATGCATACCCCCCCTTACACCGCTGTAGACGCTGTGGTCTCAGTGACAGAAAAAAGCACCGAAAAACCAAGTAGCACCTGTGATAGTAGAGCCACTGTAATCGACTTACTTTCTCACTGTAACCAAAATCAACAGGCGCTAAAAAAACATGAAACAGACCAAATATTCATTCTTGGCTATAATTGATACTCAATTAAACGCTGCAAATAATTTTTATAATAACTGTTTACACTGAAACCGATTAAATGTAATGATAACTATTATCGTTAACTTAAATCGGTTTTTTTATGTCTCCCTTTCAGGCATTACAGCCTTATCATCATGAACTTGCTTGTAACTGCTTACGCCCGGGCTTACATGCGCCTATGGTGGTAGCTCACTACATAGAAACCGCTTTAAACGTTGCTAAAAGCTTTGAAAAACAGCGTAACCCCTTACTACAAGAGTTATATTTATTACGCACTCACCATGAAATTATCAATAAAATGTGCGACCCTCTAATACACAATGCCATTCGTAAGCAGTGCCTTGAGCAATTATATAAACCCTTATTGGCATTAAAACGCTTTTACTATGCACATAACGATACTGAAAAATTTTTAAAACTTGAGCGCGAAGCTCGCGTACTCAGTCACGAATTTAACCCTTTTTAAGGAGCGACTTATGAGCAATTTTAGAACCGAATCCGACAGCATGGGTGAATTACAGGTCCCTAGTGATGCGCTATACCAAGCGCAAACCCAGCGTGCAGTTAACAACTTTGCTATTAGCGGCTTAACTATGCCAAAACAGTTTGTAACAGCGCTTGCATACATTAAACAAGCTGCAGCACAAAGTAACTTTGAGCTAAATCACTTAAGTAAAAGTAAAGCCAACGCTATTGAGCAAGCATGCCAACAAATTATTGATGGCGAGCATTACGAGCACTTCCCGGTTGATATTTTCCAAACTGGCTCAGGCACCAGCTCGAACATGAACGCGAATGAAGTTATCGCAACGCTTGCAACCCGCATTGGTAATGAGCCAATTCACCCCAACGATGATGTAAATATGGGGCAAAGCTCTAACGATGTTGTGCCTACAGCCATTGCACTAAGTAGTGCTATTAACGTAGTTTATGAATTACTGCCATCTGTTGAAAAACTATCGCAGAGTTTAGAGCAAAAAAAGGCAGACGTTGGCAAAATAGTTAAAACTGGCCGTACGCATTTAATGGATGCCATGCCCGTTACGTTTGAGCAAACGCTAAGCGCCTGGCAATCACAAGTAAATAATGCAGCTTCCGGTATTCGCTATAGCTTAGAGCGAGTATGTGAGCTTGCCCAAGGCGGGACGGCTGTTGGCACGGGCATAAATGCTGATGGCGAATTTGCCTCAAAGTTTGCTAAAAACTTAAGCGCAAATGTGGGCATAAGCTTTAAGCCAAGCAGTAACTTTTTTTACAATATTGGCTCGCAAGATGCCATTGTAGCGCTCTCAGGTCAGCTAAAAGTACTCGCTGTAGCACAAATGAAAATAGCCAATGACTTACGCTGGATGAACTCAGGCCCACTTGCCGGGCTTGGCGAAATAGAGCTTGAAGCACTGCAACCAGGCTCATCGATTATGCCGGGTAAAGTAAACCCGGTGATCCCAGAAGCGGCAGCCATGGTAAGCGCTCAAGTTATAGGTAACGATGCAACCATCACCGTGGCAGGCCAAGCCGGTAATTTTGAGCTAAACGTAATGCTACCTGTTATTGCGCACAATATTTTACAAAGCATTGAGTTACTTGCTAATAGCGCCCAAGCATTGGCAGATAAAGCCATTGCGAGTTTTAAAGTAAACCAGCCCAATATTGATAAAGCACTGGCCAAAAATCCTATTTTAGTGACTGCGCTTAATCCGGTGATCGGTTACGAAAAAGCAGCCAAAATAGCTAAGCAAGCCTACAAAGAAGCCCGCCCAATTATTGATGTCGCAGAGCAAGAAACCGACCTTCCACGCAGTGAATTAGAAAAACTGCTTAACCCCACTAAACTTACCCAAGGCGGTTTATAAAGGTAAATCTAAAACGGCTTTAATTACTTGATAATATAGTTTTTATTGCCGTTAAAAATGCACCGTGTATGATAGTGATGAATAATTCATCACTATCAAGGTTTGTTATGCGTACTCCACTGTTAGTCCTACTTTTACCACTTTGTTTAACTGCATGCCTCGAAACAACATCGCAAGATGCACCAACTAACTCGGTGAACGAGCTTAAAGAAGTACCGCATAAAGAAGTACCTCAACAAACCAGCAGTGAAAACAAGCACAAAACCCCTACTGATGCATCACAACCCATAAAAACCGCTTTAAAAGCAGTATCACTTAACGACATTAAAACCGCAAAAAGCGAGCTTAATACGTTAATTGCCAATACACAGTGCGATACCTCTGCACAATGTAAGGTTATGCCTTTAGGAAGCAAAGCTTGCGGCGGACCAAGTGATTATGTTGTTTACTCAACAAAATCAGCTAAAGAGGGGCAAGTCAGTTCGCTTGCAAAGCAAATAACAACGCTTGAAAAAGCCTACAACACACAAAATGAAATGATGAGCACGTGCCAGCATTTAACTTCGCCAAGCACGCAGTGTGTTGAAAATAAATGTGTTAAACTTGAAGGTTCAGCGGTAAGTGTATTTTAAGGACAAGGTTATGAGTTGTTTACCATCAGCAATTAAATTATCAATTGTGAGTGTTGCCACCAGCGCTATGCTATTACTTAGCGGCTGTGCAAGCACATCATCAAGTACTGAGCAAAATCAGAATTTGTCTGACTTGAACTACGATCTTAATAACATTGTTAGTGATAATAGTTGCACCGCAAGCTTTCAATGTAAGGTACTCGAAGTAGGTGCACGAGCATGTGGTGGGCCAAGTAAGTATGTTGTGTATTCAACACTTAATACCTCTCAAGAGCACGCCGAAGAAGTTGCCCAAAAAATTACACAACAACAAAAAGCGCAAAACAAAGCGCAAGGTTTAACCGATTGCTCGCCGGTACTTGAGGTACAAACTCTGTGTATTAATCAGCAATGCCAGGCATTTGATATAAAATAGCGCAAACGCCAATTTCAGCGTTAACCTATAAAAGGTATTAACGCTGAAATAACCACCACCAGCACCACACTAATTCCTGCTTTAACAATGTATTTCATTGGCATTTCTTTTTTTACCCAGTACGCATAAATAAATCGCACAAAGTAACTTGCAGCTGTGCCAAATAAAGCAAAAATAATTAAGTAAGCAATTAAAATAATATTCATATAAATCTAAATTAACTACTTAGTGTTTTTAGTATGAGCAATTAATAACTCTGCTACTTGTTGCTTTACGGCTCGCTTATCATCACTTTGGACATTAAACCGCGTTGCTAGTTGGGCTATTTCATCATCGTTTAAATTAAACGATAGGCGCTGACGTGTTTTTTTAGATTTCACATCTAAGCCTAAAATTTTACGGATCATATCTGAGGGCGTAAGCTCTTGGTCAATGGCCTGCTTTTTTATCGACTTTTGTACTTCGCTGCTTAAATCAAATGCCATTTGTGTGGCACGCACGGCTTGCTCTTGACGTAACCACTTATCTTTAGCATCACTCACTTCGCATCTCCTGGAAACAAGTCGACTATATCGGTAATTGGGCGTGTTAGTGTTAGTGACACTTCGGTCTCACCGCCATCCCATATTTCAATATTTAAGCCATGCCCTTCGTCTGGCGATGCTAAGCAAATCATTTCACAAGGTTCACCACCCTCTTGCTCATAGCGCGGTAATGACTGGCCACGAAAATCTTTGTTATGGAAATAGCACACATAAGGCGATTCACTTTGCTGATAGCTTTTAGCTAAAAACTGCATAAACTGCTCTGGCGTATTTTGCACCTGTATATGGGTTAACGACTCTTCATCAAAAATACGTGCAAATTCGTCTAGCCCAAATATTTGCTCTACGTCGTCACGCTGAATTTTGATTGAAAAATTAGCCCACTGCTCGCCATCATCTTGCTCAATTTGTAAAAATACCACCTGTCCGCTGTTCGTCTCAAGCACAAACTCAGTATCACTACTGTGTTGATATTGATAGGTTTGAATATCAATAACACGCAGCGTTTGCCCTTTTAACCACGACGGATACGCAAATGAATCGATAACGCTAAACATGTCACCTTTTTTAAGCTCACTTGCGTGGTTAAGCTGACGTTCTGGCTCTTTTTTAGATTTGAAAAAATTAAACATAATGAGGCATCCCTTAAGCAAAAAAGGTAACTAAGCCACGCTTAATTACCTTTTATTATAAATGTACGAACTATTAGCCGTTTTGCTTGGCTTTAATGCGCGCTAAAATATCAGCACTTTTTGGGCTTGTATCGCCAATACCGGCTTCAGCCATTTTTGCTTTTAAATCGTCGCCATTTGTATCTGACTCAAGTTGCTTAGCAGCGCCTAACTGGTCACTACGATCTTGCTGGCGCTGTTTAATACGCTCAAGCGACTGACGAGCCGATGTCATAGACGAGCTATTAGTATTAAGCGTGCTGTTTACCGCCATTGTTGCTTGCTGTACGCTTTCTGTGGTTTTAACCATAGTAAGCTGACGCTGGTTTTCTTTAATTGACTTTTCAGCGTCTTTAACTTGTTGTTTAAGCGCTACAATATGATTGCTAAAACCTGCTAGTACTTGCTCGTTTTCAGCTTTTTCAGCTTCAAAGTCGCCAATTTTTTCGGCAATTTCTAATGCTAAGGCTTCGTTGCCTTTTTCAAGTGCTTGGCCTGCATATGCTTCGTGCTCAGCAATTGATGCATCAACTGCGCTAATTTTACGCTTAGTTTGCATTTCTTTAGCCATTACTTCTGTAAGGCTCTTTTTAGCACGATTAAGTGCATTTTGCGCATCTGCTATTTCTTGTTCAAAAATACGAATGCCGTTTGCATCTACAATTGCTTCGCCCGCTTCACGCGCGCCGCCACGTACTGCTGTAAATAATTTTTTTAATATACTCATAATCTTAACTCCACTAACTAGTTACTAATCGTTTAAATACAAGGTCACGGCTTCTAGTGCGTCAATAGCGTTGTCAGCTAGTGTCACTAGTTCGTGGGTAATATCATCTAATGATGAATTTACCGACAGTGCACCAAAAATCGCGTATTTGTTATCGATTTTAGCAAATGCACTCAGTGGAATTGGCACGTTTAAACGTAGTAGTGTTTCGTTTAACTCATTGCGTAATTCACTTTTTACTTCATCTTCGCCAAACAAGTAGCTAATACATAACAACTGCTCTTGTGTTTGCGTAACAAAAATTGGAAGCTCATCGTTTCCATCAACTATGACTTGTAAAACATCTTGCTCACCAGGGTTGGCAATCAAGAAAGACTCAAAGTTAGCGCCTTCTGTTTCAAAAGAAGCTAATTTTATTGAAAGTTCATTTAATTCCATGTCTCTGCCTTTTTGCTGTTTGACATATTATGTCTGAGTTAAGATTCGCACGGTCGACATATTATGTCAACCATGTTTTATTAATTTTTATACAATTCGCTTTCTATCTGCCACGCATTACGGTAGTAATCATATAGCTGACCAGAACCTAACCTATTGACCTCAATACTTTTAACTTGTTCAAAATACTGGTTAGGAAATACAAAGCTGGCTAATAAATATTCTTTACTTACCCACCTTGATGGCACCGGCATAGCGCTTATATTTTTAATTCGCCCACTGGCTGGCTGACCCATTTTAGTGGCTATTGTCCACCCCCATTGCCCAAACGAAGGAATATTTTGCTGGTACTGCTCAACATAATCAAAACCCGCCGCTTTTACCGTTTTAGCAATACTTAAAAATGCTTTTTTGGCATGATAAGGCGAGGTAGACTGCACAGCCATTGCGCCATCGGGAGCTAACAATTGACGTACATGGTTATAAAAATAGTCGCTGTACATTTTGTTTAAATCGGGATGATTAGGGTCCGGCAAGTCAATTAAAATAGTGTCAAATTGCTTACCTTGATCAAGGAGCCTTTCAACCTCTAAAAACGCATCTCCCACAATAATATTGGCGCGTGGGTCTAACATCGATTGTTTATTTAGCGCTAATAACCGCTTACTTATAGACTCAGGCGCTGTAAAATCACCGTCTTTATGGCCAAATAAATTAAGCAGCTGTGCATCTAAATCAATTAACGTTACGTCGTTCACTGGCCACTTTAAAACATCTCTAAGGGCAAGCCCGTCGCCACCACCAATAATTAATACGCTATCGTGCCGGTTTGATGCGAGCATTGCCGGATACACCAGCATTGAATGATATATTTGCTCATCAATACTCGAGAACTGTAAACGCCCATTTAAATACAAGTCGGTAATAGGCGCTGGCTGGTTTTTACTTAAGCGCTCGGTTAATACTACATGCTGGTATTTAGTTGCTTGTGAGTAAATAACTTTATCTTTATAAAGTACATTACTTAAGCTGTTCATCCAGCTACTTCCCATCACTAAAATAAACCCAAACAGTACCAGTAATACTATATGGCAGATCAGTAGTGCCTTAGCAAAGCGCACATGAGCATGGTAGCGCCATAAAAAGGCGAGCCCTGCCAGTATATTAAAAAGAGCTGTCCACGCTGCAGCTTGCATTATAGGCATCGCCAGCATAATGCTTACCCAAATAGCCGCACCAATACCCGCGCCAATATAATCGGCACCATAAATAGTGCCTGCATTGTTTTCTAAAAAACGCCCGTACACATGTTGGCGAATACGTGCAATAAGCGGTATTTCCATACCAATAAATAAACCCAGTACTAATCCAAACACATAAGGTAAAAAGCGTGACCACTCTTGCAGCTTTTGAAATACATAGCCATTGAGCACAACATCTGGAGGTAAATTAAAAATACTAGAAAACAAATGAGGAAGTGAATAACTTACAGCAATTACACCGGCTATTGCCAAAATACAGCCCATGCCAACCAGGGCAATAATACTTTCAAGCCAAGCAAAGGCGGTAAAGGCATCTTTAAACCAACGGGCTAAAAATGCGCCTAAGCCCATGGCAACTATCATTGTGCCAATCATGGCATAGATAGCACTCTCTACAGAGCCCAGTACCCGCCCTGCGTAATGCGAAAGTAAGTATTCATAAATAAGGCCGCACCCAGCGAGTACGGCCATAACAGTTATTAGTAAAATATCGTGCCCAAGTAAACGTGATTTACTTGGGCTAGTTGTAGTTGATGACACTGATTATGCGCCTAGTAAGGTTGCCATAGTAATACCGACAGCAAACGACACTGCAGCAGAAATAGCACCTACACCTACATTTTTCTGACGGTTAACTTCATCTGAAATATCACAACCTGATAAAATTATTTTGATGGTGATTAAATGCAAAATGATGAATGCCACTAAACTTACAATCGCGCTAATAGCCCAATAAAGCAGGCTAGCATTAATGTTATCGGCCGCATACGGTGCAATACCTGATGCCGCAGTAATAGCTAAGGCACTTCCTACTAAAAAGCCTGCGTAGCGTATACCTACAGCTAAATTGCCATCAATAATGGCTTGTTGTAAACAATCACCGCTTTTATTGGTACGCTTAAATAATTGTACGCGGTATTGGCTTACAAGCAGTAGTGCAACACTGCCAATAATAAAGGCAGCAATAACGATAGGCAGCCCGTGCCACCCCTCTGTTGCTACCCATAAAAGTGCAGAGCGAATCACAATAGCCACACTCACTACATGACCAAAGTCGATAATAGAGGCTGTTACATTACCTTTTACAATTTCGTCGTGCAGGCTGACTTTGCGAAGCGCGACCTTATCTTGAAAAAAGTGGCCTAATTTAATCAGTACAATGGCTAATACACCATAGCCTAGCATTTGCAGGGCTTCTTGTTGTAACGACGCAGCAAAGGCGCCACTACTCACACCCGTTAATACAATGGCAAGTGCAACTAAGCCTGCCGCAAAGCTAATACCAAAAGCAAAGTTATCGCGTTCTGTTATTTCGTCATTTGCATGAAGGTTTGAAACCCAGCCCTTAATGTATTTCAGGCTTACAAATAACAACACGATAATTGCAAAATCAATCGCCAAAGCTTGTAGCGACCACGTAGTTATTCCATTAAATTCGTACATATTTCTAACTCCAACTTATTCTTTACTTACCACGGCTCACGCCACGAGAGGTTCTGCTACCGCTATTGCGTACCGATCCAGAGCTGTTGCTATAACTACTCGAACGCGAGTAACTACTGCGGCTTTTAGGCGGTGTATAACTACTGCGGCTTAAACCCGAGGCACCCGTTTTTTTGCTCGCATAAGGGCTAGTAAACTGTTTGCCTTGGCGTTGGTACGATTGACGCGTACGCGTTTCTAAAGCACTTTGCGTTTTAATTTGTTTAGGGCTTGAGTAACGATAGCGGCCGTAATCGTTGTAATAGCTATATTTACGGCGGCTGCTCCAACGTCCGTATTCAACACGGTCAAATACATCGCCTAAAATACGGTACATGCCATACCACTGCCAAAAGCTAATACCATTACTATTAGTTTGCCAGTTACCGTAATTAGGGTTGCCCACCAATTGGTTACCTTCGCCTGCGCCCTCTGCCTCTTTACTAATAGCACCAACGCGCGCAAGGCTGCCCTTAGACATATCGGCTAGCATATTAATCGGGTCCGTTAACGCATCAGAAAACAGCGTAGGCTTAGCCGCCTCACGTAGTAAATCAATACTGTGTAGCGTATCTTCGTAAGGAGGGATTAAATAAGTGCCTTTAATATCTTTAAGTCGTTGTGTTAAACCACTGTAAAGGGCACCCTGCCTTGTAGCATCAAGGGTAATTACATCAACAACCTGACTAAGTTCTGGCTGTTGCTGTTTAAGGAGTTTGCCATATTCTTTAAGCAATACAGCATTACGTATAGTCCCATTATCAAGCGCGGTACCAAGCTGTGCAAGCTCAACATCTGCCTTTTTAATAGACTCTTGAATTGTTTGTTGTAGTTGCTCTTCTTTAGATTGACAACCCATAAGCACTGCAAACAAACAAAACAGGCTCATAAGTTTCCAAGCTTTTATATTCGACATTCATGTCACCTGATTTAATAAATAACCGCATTAGTCTTACACAGGTCACTTATTAAGCCAAGAATGAAATTGCAACAAAGTAAGTCTGCCTAAAATAAAATAACCAGCTATAGTTACTCTATGAATTTAAACACATTCTTTTACTTACAAATTTAGTAAGTAACATCAGCGCTACGCGTAAGCCTTCTATTAATAAATAACAACAATAAGTAATAACTCTTTTAGTGAAAGAGCATGACAGTAAGAAGGGATTTGGCAAAATGTTTCATAGTATTCGTAACAAATTTATTATTATTACGACTTGTTTAATTGTACTAAGCGCTAGTTTTGTTTTTTATTTAGCAATTAATGAGCACGAGGATTTATACCGCCAATCAGTTGAAGAAAACCTCGATGCTATGTCATCAAATATTTCAGATAATTTGTTACGTGTTATGTCGCAAGAGATAGATTTATTTTCTATCACAACTGAGCTTTTGGGGTTAGATAGGTACGAGCACATAAAGTTTGTAAATGTATTTGATAGTAATTGGCAGCTAATACAGTCCTACGTGCACCCTAATTACTTAAAGTACGAGGACTTTTCTCCACAGTTACAAGGGATCAAACCACAAAGTTTGCCCCGTACCGTCAGTGTTACTAATCAAGGCTTAGTTGCCTTAAAAACAATTGGTGAGGAGCAGTTCCCTGTAGGCTACTTATTAATTGTTCAAGATTTTAATAAACCCCTTAATGAAAGCAAAGCGAGCTTATTTTATAGTGCGGCCCCTATCGTTATTTTTAGTATCGTGATCACCATCCTCATCTCTTTATGGATATACCAACATTTATTAAGCCCGCTATTAAAACTTTCTAAATTCACACAAAAAGCAGAAAAAACAACTAACTATCAACTCCAATACCAGGGCTCAGGCAACGATGAAGTATCGCAACTTGGCAAAGATATTAATAACTTACTTAACACTATTAACGCCCAAGTGGTTACTAATCAAAAAAACACCGCACAACTACTAAAGCAAAAACAATCAATGGAGCACTTAGCTAACTTCGATATATTAACTGGTTTGCCAAATCGTATGTTTATTATGGCCTTACTAAAAGAAGAATTAACGCGCTGTAAAAATAATCATCAAAATATAGCTATTATGTTTTTTGACGTAGATAGCTTTAAAGGTGTTAACGATACACTTGGCCATGAAACGGGCGACCTACTTTTAAAGGCGGTAGCCAGTAATATCAAAAAGCACTTACGCGAAAACGATGTTATTGCACGCTTAGGGGGTGATGAGTTTTTAATAATGCTGCGTAATATAAATAATTACACCGACGTTATTAATATTGCGGAGCAAATTATCAGCTCAATGCAAACGCCTTTTACTATTAACCAGTGGGATATACCCACCGGGGTAAGTATTGGTATTGCTCATGCTAAAGAGGCAGAGTTTGATATTAATACGTTAATTAGTAATGCAGACATCGCAATGTATGCCTCAAAAGAAAAAGGTAAAGGGTCGTACACCGTTTTCCATAGAAAAATGTTAGAAAACAGCAAGCGAATGGCTCAAGTGGCGAATTTAATTAGTCATGCAATTGCGCAAAATGAGTTTGAAGTTGTGTATCAGTTAAAAATAGCTGCCAATGGTGAGGCTAATGGCCTTGAAGCCCTTATTAGGTGGCAAAGTGAAGAGCTTGGCTTTATTTCACCAGGCGAATTTATACCCATTGCAGAGCAAGCAGGTAAAATAAAAGCAATCACGCAGTGGGTTGTCTCCAGGGTATTTCAAGATTTACCCACACTAAAGCAAACTATAGGTAACCATGTACTCGTTTCTTTAAATCTATCGAGCCATGATCTTAAAGATAATCACTTTATTGATGTTGTAAAAAATAAATTGGTTAAATACAACGTCGACATTGCAAATATCCAGTTTGAAATAACCGAATCAAGCTATCTCGATAATTTTGAAAACTCCAATGAATTCTTTAACCAAATAAAACAAATGGGCGGGTCTATAGCCCTTGATGATTTTGGAACGGGTTATTCATCGCTAAGCTACCTGACAAAAATAGATATCGATACCATCAAAATTGACCGTATGTTCGTTAATCAATTTGATAGCTCAGAAAAGGATGCGGCGGTATTAAAGGC
The DNA here is from genome assembly GCF_025942345.1 of Pseudoalteromonas sp. A3. Lineage (NCBI taxonomy): Bacteria > Pseudomonadati > Pseudomonadota > Gammaproteobacteria > Alteromonadales > Pseudoalteromonadaceae > Pseudoalteromonas > Pseudoalteromonas sp. A3. Next base: position 2,376 of record NZ_JAPCKL010000016.1, on the reverse strand, counting down.
CATACTCGATTTAAGTAAACGCCTAGGTTTAAAAGTATGTAGTGAGGGTATAGAAACAGCCAACCAGGCTAACTACCTAATTGAAAATGGCAGTGATGAAATGCAAGGGTATTATTTTGCAAAGCCTGTAACCATAGCACACATTCCAGCAGCTAAAGCCCAGGCAAAAGAGGCATTTAAAGCGCTAACTTTAAAATAAGTCAGCGCTACTAGTTAATCATAAATTAAGGCGTTAGCGTTACAACAGTTAGCTCGTCCGGAATTTTTGTATCAGCAGGTAAATAAGCAACTGCATTTTCTTCTTTCAATAAATACGCAATAATTTCTTTAGTCGAGCTAAATTCTACGGGTGGCTTGCTACGCCCTGTAAACCTCATCTGAGCCCAATAAGCCTGAATTCTTGATTCGGTTAAGCCAACCAATTTCGTATTAAAATCGATTCGTAACGGGTTTCCGGCGGGTAAATTTACTGCTTTAAATTGACGACTCATCGCGCCGCCCATATAAATATGGCGAATTTGCTGCTTACTCAAAGCTAAGTTTTTATTGGCCGTATTAACAACAATGATCACTTTAGTGGTATGGCTATTATCCGCGTAGGCTTGTACGCTGATAAACAATAATGACCAAGTAAAAATACACAGCAGTATTATATGTCTAATCACGTAAGTTAACTTAGAGTACATCATCAAAATACCCAATCTAAGCCAATAAGGTAAAGATTCGTTTTTCTATTAAAGCTAACATCCTCAGGGATAACAAAAAAAGAATTACTAACCTCATCGCCCTCTAAAGCAGATACTTCCGCCTTTAATGCCAGATTAGGTAGCACATCCCATCGTATACCGAGTGTCCATGTTTTTAGTGAGTCAGGCGCCGACTCTGCAAACACGCTGTTATAAGCCTGTGCCAGCTGATCAAGCTCTACATTAGCACCAATAGGGATTTCATTCTGATTGGCATTAATTTCTACATCGCTGTCTGCAAAGGTTAAATGATAAGTAAAAGGTGCATCGTTATAGCCTACGGTTAAGTAATAGCTTTGTATAATCGGAATTATATCTAACTGTGTTTTAATCTTTACCCACTCACCTCTAAAAAAATAATCTAAATTATCATAAATAACACCAAATTGATCTGCATGCGCACTGCCCTGCGTTGTCAGCGATGCTGCACTTTGGCTAAAATTAAAATTCTCTAAAATATCTTGTAGTTGGTTAATCGATTTAAGATCTAGCGCTATGTTACCGTTATACCTTGAAGCCCTAAATTCTATATTTTCAATATTCAACTTCCCTATCACACCCACTAAATTATCCACCTCAAAACCTGTTTTAAAAGGGCCTATGCCAATACTTCCCGACTCTTCGCCATAGTACCCTTCAATACTGATATCAAAGTCATCTGAGCCAAATTTGTAAATAGCATCAATACCATTAAATGTTTTAAATAAGTACGTGTCGTATACTTGTTGTGGCGGATTGATCCATGGGTATGCAAACCCTACATCAGAGAAGTCGCTCATTGTAAAAAATGGGGTGCGCAGTTTACCGATTTTTATCTGTAGGTTTGTTGTTGGCGTATAAGTTAAATACAGCCATTCAAGTCCACTCTCACCAGATACCGTTGTGCTATCGGATCTAAATAACCCTTGTGCTGTCACTGACCAGTTTTTATTAAACTGATACTCAGCTTGAAGACCTATTAAACTTGATGGTGAAAAGTTAAGACTGTCGTCGTAGCCTCTATATTCGACATCATTTTCATCTAAATAACCACCAATCACACGCGCGTAGCCTGAAAAATCAAACTCACCCGATTTAGCCGGTAAATGGTGTAGGCTGACGATTAAAACGAATATCTGAAATATTTTATTTCGCATATACACTCAGCAACCTAGATAAAAAGCGCTGAATATTAAAAAGTAACGACATTTTATAATTCTGCAGAATAATTATTATGAGGTATAACTATAGTCAAAGTTAAAGAGTGTGGATCAAAATACTCTGAACTATAAGCTATTATTTTTATACCTCTTAATAGATTAGTTAAGTCAAGAGACTAACTTGTACTGTAATACCAATTCGCTTAATTAAGTGATCTATTTTGAGGGTGGAAAAACGTGTTGATAGCTAGGCAAAATGATTAAGTATTATTGCGTATTGGTATTACTACAAAGAGTTTGAGCTCTGTGTTGTGTTTTATCCGCGGGTTTCGTGATACTCAACCCACGCTACGGTGGTGGTGGAGACTGTGCGAATAATATCTGGAATGTATTTTTCACTTTTCTGCAGACATAAAAAAGCCCGGCTCTTTCGAGTCGGGCTTTCTTGTATTTGGAGCCTGGCAATGTCCTACTTTCACATAGCAAATGCT
>NZ_JAPCKL010000015.1:0-107082 GCF_025942345.1 Pseudoalteromonas sp. A3 | reverse complement strand
ACGATTGGAAATGTTAGCCCCATACAATATGAATCAATGAATTAAAACCCCGTGTCTACTTTATCGGGGTCAGATCAGATAGCTGATAGCTGATAGCTGATAGCTTTAACACTTATCTATCAAAGCTTAAAAAACCTGCTTGCTTAATTATCCATCTAAGCGTAAAATGCGCGCTCATTTCGGCTTTTACACTATTAATTCCTTGCCTTAAACCGACCGGCCGAAACGGTAGAAGGCTCTATTAACCGTAAGGAATATCCATGCGTCATTACGAAATCGTATTCATGGTTCACCCTGATCAGAGTGAGCAAGTATCTGGTATGATCGAACGTTATACTGGTTCTATCACTGAAGCTGGTGGTACTATCCACCGTCTTGAAGACTGGGGCCGTCGTCAACTGGCTTACCCAATCAACAAGCTTCACAAAGCTCATTATGTTCTTATGAACGTTGAAGCACCTACTGAAGTAATCAGCGAGCTAGAAACTACTTTCCGCTACAACGATGCAGTGCTTCGTAACTTAGTTATGCGTACTAAAAATGCAGTAACTGAAGCGTCTCCTCTTGCAAGAGAAGAGAAGAAAGAAGCACCAGCTGCTTAATTGTTTTGAGTCCTAGCATGGCACGTAGTCAGCAGTTAGTGTAATGGTTAGCCCATATATGAATCAGCTGGTTATATCGGGGGTTGTTTGTAAAACACCCAAGTTTAGCCAAAGCCCTGCAGGCATACCGCATTGTATTTTTGTTGTAGAACATAAATCGATGCAAACCGAAGCAGATCTTAACCGTAATAGTTACGTTAGGCTTCAGGTTGTTGCCAGTGGTAAGCAAATGCAACAACAGACTCAACATTTGCACGTTGGGCAGGCATTGCAAGTGAGTGGTTTTTTAAATCGCCACGAAGGTCGTAACGGCCTTAGCCAATTGGTTTTGCATGCTCAGCATATAGAAAGAATTATTTGAGGAATTAATCTCATGGCACGTTATTTCAGACGTCGTAAGTTCTGCCGCTTTAAAGCGGAAGGCGTACAACAAATCGATTACAAAGATCTAGCTACTCTTAGAAACTATGTTACAGAAAGTGGCAAAATCGTACCTAGCCGTATTACAGGTACTAGCGCTAAATACCAGCGCCAGCTAGCAACTGCTATTAAGCGTGCTCGCTACTTAGCCCTTCTTCCATACACTGACTTACATAAGTAAGCAGCGGATTAACAGTTTTTAAAAGGTGTAGAAACATGCAAGTTATTCTACTAGATAAGATCGCTAACCTAGGTGGCCTAGGTGACCAGGTTGTTGTTAAATCTGGCTTCGCACGTAACTTCCTTTTCCCGCAAGGTAAGGCAGTTCCTGCAACTAAAGCAAACATTGAAACGTTTGATGCTCGTCGCGCAGACTTAGAAGCGAAAATCGCTGAACAGTTAACTGCAGCACAAGCACGCGCTGACAAACTAGAAGCATTAGCAGAAGTTACTTTAGTATCTAAAGCTGGTGACGAAGGTAAGCTATTCGGTTCAATCGGTACTCGTGACATCGCTGACGCTATCTCAGCTGTTGGTGTTGAAGTTGCTAAATCAGAAGTTCGTTTACCTCACGGTACTATCCGTGAAACTGGCGAATTCGACGTTGCAATCGCAGTACACTCAGACGTAACAGCTACTATTAAAGTAATCGTTATTGCTGAAGCTTAATTTTTAATTAAGCCCAAAAAGCCGTGCTTTTAGCGCGGCTTTTTTGTATCTAAAATTCCTCTTTAATACCCATCTAATAGCTCTATATAAAATTATTTAACTATTTTTATTATTAGTTTAAACCTTTCTTGTCTGTCTTTGCGTCTTAGTAATCAATACACTCATTAATACACGTTTTTAAATAAAAATAATTAAAAGGCGACATCACGGATGTTACACACAAAACCCGAGCACACGCCCCTATGCGACCTTGCACTCATTGAGCGTGTTAAAGCGGGGGATCAAAATGCCTATAAGGTATTATATGAGCTGCATATAAAGCGTGTTTACGGTTTATGTTTGCGCTTATTGGCCGATGAAGCGCACGCTGAAGATGCCGCCCAAGAGGTGTTTGTGCAGGTGTGGCATAAAATAGCGCAGTTTGACGGGCGCTCACAATTTTCTACTTGGCTATATAGCGTAGCAAGCAACATTGCGATTAGTTATGTACGCAAGCACAAAAGCTGGTTAAACAAAGTTGTGAGCATAGAACAAAGCGGTATGGATGAGCAAAGCGCGCAAAGTTGTAAGGGATTAAACGGGTTAGATAAATTAATTGTTCGCCTACCAGAGCGCGCCCGCATGGTGTTTGTTTTATATGCCATTGAAGGCTACCGCCACGAAGAAATAGCCCAGCAATTGGGGATGGCAGTAGGGTCGAGTAAGTCGCAATATCATCGTGCAAGGCAGTTATTACAAGAGTGGTACGAGTATGAGTAAACAAAATTTTGATGACTACTTAAACGAGTCTTTAAACAATTTAAATAAAGACATAGCGCCCAATAAAGCACTTTGGCAGGGCATTGAGCACGCCATAGTTACAGCTAAGCCACTTGCTGTTAAAGCGCCATTATGGCCTAAATTGAGCGCTATTGCTGCGTGCAGTGCAGCGGCTTTATTAGCAATAAATATATTTATGAGCAATAACGAGCCAAGCCAAGTGGTTGCTATGAGCGATTACTTTAAAGCGCAAAAGCAAAGTTTATTAGTGCAGTACAAAAACCAGGATGCACTTACTAATAACTGGCAAGCACAGTTACAAGAGCTTGAAGAAGCAGAGCAAGCAATTAAACAGGCACTTGAAAACGAGCCACAAAATCAGGCATTACTGACCATGTTGGCGCAAGTTTACCAGCAACAACTCGACTTAATTAACAAGGTGCATGCACCGCGTTGGCAGCAAATATAGGGGAATAACATGAAAGCAATTTTACTTGGGCTAAGCCTATTACCACTGAGCGTTTTAGCGGGCGAAAAAATAGATAAGCAAATAAAGGTGCCAAACGGCGGCACTATTTTTATTGAAAACCAACGTGGCGATGTAAACATAACCGGCTGGGATAAAAACGAATTTAAAGTCTCCGGCGAGCTTGATGACAAGGCCGAAGGGTTTGAGCTTAAAACGACAGGCGATAAAACCGAATTTATAGTAAAAATGCCACGCAATTTGGGGTGGGGTAACAATGGAGATGGCTCTAACTTAACAGTATTTATGCCAAAAAGCAGTCGCTTAGAATTTGCTGGCGTAAATGTGTCAGTGACTGCAAAAACACTTAAAAAAGGCGCTGAGGTTGATGTTGTTAATGGTGAAATTACGGTAAATGACATTAGCGGCACTGTTAAATTAAGCACCGTAAATGGCGATGTAAACGCACAGAACTTAAGCGGCAATATTCAATTTGAAACCGTAAACGGTGAAATAAACGATAAGCAATCAAGCGGAGAGCTGCGTTTTAGTGCCGTAAATGGCGATATTAAATCAAGCACAACCGCAAACGACGTACGATTAGAAAACGTAAATGGCGATATCGATTTTACATTATCGAGCATAAAAAGCTTACGTATTAATACTGTAAACGGCGAAGCTGAAATACACATCAGCGAACTGCTAAAAGGGGCTGATGTTCGCTATGAGTCGGTAAGTGGTGATGCTGATTTTTACTTCCCGCAAAGCGTGTCGGCTCAGTTTGAGATTAAAGCGCACGCCAACGGTAAAATTATTAATAAAGTTACCAGCGATAAAGTTACTAAAGCTAAATATGGCCCTTCTAGTGATTTAGAGTTTAGTGCCAATGGTGGCAGCGCAAGTGTTGAAATGGATACTATAAGCGGGCGAATTGAGCTGCGAACTAAATAACGCTAATTAGCGTTAATGATTACAAAAAGCAGGAAAAGATTTCCTGCTTTGCTATTTGCACAGCCCTGCCAAGTCGATAGAATAGAGCCATTCAATTTTAGTACTGTGAAGTTATGGCCAAACCAGATAAGCAAGTCGATACCCTTAAAGTTCCTCCCCATTCAATAGAAGCTGAACAATCTGTTTTAGGTGGCTTAATGCTTGATAACCAAGCTTTTGACCGCGTAGCAGAGCTGGTTGTTGCGCAGGACTTTTATACCCGCACCCATAAGCTTATTTTTGAAGCCATGACCGCGCTTGCTGAAGTGGGCGATCCGATAGATTTAATCACAATTTCAGAAAGTCTTGAAAAAAATAACCAACTAGCAGGCATTGGTGGTTTTGCGTATTTGGCCGAAATAGCTAAAAACACCCCAAGTGCTGCGAATATCGATGCATACGCCAATATTGTGCGTGAGCGCGCGGTAGTACGCGAAATGATTGGCGTAGCTAATGAAATAGCCGAAGCTGGTTTTAACCCAGAAGGGCGCACCAGCCACGACTTATTAGACTTTGCCGAGAGTAAAGTATTTAAAATTGCTGAGCAACGTACAAAAAGTACCGAAGGCCCGCAAAGCATTCATAACATTCTTGAAAAAACCGTCGATAAAATCGAAGAGCTATACCAGTCGCCGCAAGACGGTGTAACCGGTGTAAGCACTGGGTATGCTGATTTAGATAAAATGACAGCAGGTATGCAGCCTTCTGATTTAATTATTGTTGCAGCACGTCCTTCAATGGGTAAAACCACCTTTGCGATGAACCTTGCTGAGCACGCCGCAATGACGCAAGACAAGCCTGTGCTTATTTACTCATTAGAGATGCCCTCTGAACAAATTATGATGAGGATGTTGGCATCACTTGGTCGTATTAACCAAACTAAGGTACGTACTGGCCAGCTAGATGATGACGATTGGGCGCGACTTTCATCAACCATGGGGCTGTTGATGGAAAAAGGCAAAATGTATGTTGATGATGCATCGGGGCTTACACCTACCGATGTGCGTTCACGTGCAAGACGTATAGCGCGCGACCACGGTGGTATTAGTATGATCATGGTCGATTACCTTCAGTTAATGCGCGTACCTAGTTTATCAGATAATCGTACTTTAGAGATTGCCGAAATATCGCGTTCATTAAAAGCGCTCGCTAAAGAGTTACAGTGCCCGGTTATTGCGCTTTCGCAGCTAAACCGTACGCTAGAGCAACGTGCCGATAAACGCCCAATTAACTCAGATTTACGTGAATCAGGTTCAATAGAGCAAGATGCCGATTTAATCATGTTTATATACCGTGATGAGGTATACAACGAAGACAGTACAGAAAAAGGCATCGCCGAAATTATCATAGGTAAACAGCGTAACGGCCCAATTGGTAAAGTGCGCTTAACCTTCCAAGGGCAATTTTCTCGCTTTGATAATTACGCGGGGCCAGCAGTTGATGATGAATACTAATGCGCCTAGCCACTGCCGAAATTAACCTAACCGCCCTTGCGCATAACTTATCGCAGGTAAAACGTTTTGCGCCAAATAGCAAAATAATGGCGGTATTAAAAGCCAATGCGTATGGGCATGGTTTAGTAAAAATTGCCCAGCACTTAAATAGTGCTGATGCATTTGCTGTTGCCCGAATTGATGAAGCCCTCGCACTGCGCGCCGGTGGTTTAACAAAGTCAATAGTACTGCTTGAAGGTTTTTTTAATAAAGCCGACTTACCTATTTTATTGGCTAATAATTTTCAAACTATTGTGCACGACGAAAACCAGCTTGCAGCAATAGAAAATGCCACCTTAGATGCGCCAATTACTTGCTGGCTAAAAATAAACACCGGCATGCACCGATTAGGCATAGCACCGGAGCAGTTTGACGCATTTTATAGTCGCTTGCAGCGCACACCCAATGCTAAAAGCACCATTAATTTGATGACCCATTTTTCGTGTGCCGATGATACGCACAATACTAAAACGGCGCAGCAAATTAGCTTATTTGATACGCTTGTAAAGGGCATAGACCAAGCGCATTGTTTATCAAACTCGGCCGGTATTATAGCGTGGCCAGCAGGACACGGTGATTGGATACGCCCAGGACTTATGCTTTATGGGGTGTCGCCAATGGCAAACTGCACAGGGCAAGAACACAATTTAAAGCCGGTCATGCGTTTAACCACAAAGGTGATTGCAGTGCGTGATGTTGCCGCACATGAGCGAGTAGGGTACGGAGGCCGTTGGCAAAGTGATAAACCGACTCAATTAGCCGTAGTGGCTATGGGTTATGGCGATGGCTATCCGCGTCATGCCAAAGAAGGCACACCGGTTATGATTGCAGGGCAGCGTTACGGTATTGTAGGCAGTGTGTCTATGGATATGATAAGCATTGATATAGGCGAAAACGAGCACAATGTTAAAGTAGGCGACAGCGTTACAATGTGGGGGCCGGAGCTTCCGGTTGAAGAAATAGCCCACTGCGCCGATACTATCCCTTACGAATTACTGTGTAATATTACACCGCGCGTAAGTTACGAGTACCAGCGATAGTTAATAAGTGATATTTATTCTTTAATAAAGTAAATATCACTAAAGCCCATACGGGCAAATTCTTGGTCACGAAAGTTACGTACAGCCGAAGAGCCTTTTGAGGTCATTTCTATTTGGCGTACCATGTTTAAGTAGTTGGTTAAATCAATACCTTCGGCAGCGGCAATAGCTTGATACATGTCGTGGTATTTGTCTTTTGCGAAGTTAATTTCGCGCGGTTGGTTTTTAAATGTATAGGTTATTCTGCGTGCCATAATAAGCTCAGCTAATTGAGTGTGAGTGTAATTTTACACTGTATTGAACTGGCATTGAACGATTTGTTGAAATCAAATAATTAAAAGTAGAGTTTAAAATGAAATTATCAGTAGAGATCAGTAAATACCCACTTCATCAAGATTACATTCCGTTTATTAAGGGCTTTATTGACCGTTTGAACGAATACGACAACTTAAAAGTGATCACCAATACGCTTTCTACGCAAATTTTTGGCGATTACGATTTAGTAATGCAAGTGCTAAACACCGAAATTAAACGCTCGTACGAAGAGTTTGGTAAGGCTATTTTTGTTTGTAAGTTTTTATCTGGCGATTTATCTCCAGAGTAATCGCCTTTATTTAACGTGTATTAAAAACGGTAACCGCACACATGGATTTTTTAACACAAACCTTAAGTGGTTTTACAGCAATGTCGCATTGGGAATATATTGCGGTAGGGTTGTCTATTGCTTATTTATTACTGGCAATAAAAGAAAGCCTATGGTGCTGGCCTGCCGCTTTTTTAAGCACGCTTATTTATACCATAATGTACTGGAATGGCGCGCTGCTTATGGAGTCGCTACTCAATTTTTATTACATGTACATGGCTGTATTTGGCTGGATGGTATGGCGCAAAGGCAAAGCAGATAATATTAGTATTACCTCATGGTCTACACAACGCCACGCCATTCTTATAGGCGCTACGAGCTTAGCGGCCATTATTATTGGCTATGTAATGCAAAACTACACCCACGCCGATTTTGCCTACCTAGATAGCTTTACAACCTGTTTTGCGGTGGTAACCACGTATTTAGTTGCTAAAAAAGTACTCGAAAACTGGCTGTATTGGATTGTTATTGATGCGGCCTCTATGTATTTGTATTACGAAAAAGGCTATTACCCAACGCTCGCGCTATTTATTTTTTACACTATTATGGCCGCGTGGGGATTTAAAACCTGGTACGAAGAGTACGAGCAAAGCCAAGCTAAGCCATTAGCGCAATTATAACGCATGCACCGTAATCCAAATATTGCCGCGTTATGTAGTGAGTTTGTGGAACCTGAGCACGTGCTACAAACCACTAAATTAGTGAATGGTTTAAGTAACGACAATTACCTAATAAAAACTGCACAGCAAAACTACTTATTAAAATGCTACAAATCGCATTGGCCTAAAATAGGGCTACAAGCCCAAACTGCACTTAGCCAACATAACGTTTGCCCTAAACCCATTTGGCTCGATAAGGCTAACAGGCGAGCTGCATTTCGCTATATTTGTGGTGATATCGCTACTAATAATTACAGTATTGACCTAGTTGAAAAGTTGGCACGCGTTCATAGTTACCCTCTAGCTACACAGCCAATGGACATTGCAAAAGAGCTTGTGTATTACGCTAATAGCAACATATATCAACAGCACAGCCGCTTAATTGAAGATACGCTAAGCGCCATTAGTGATATGCCCTACAGCAGTGGCTTTTGTCATAACGATTTAGTTAAAGATAACCTAATAGTAAATTCAAGAGGCATGTATTTAATTGACTTTGAATATGCGCAAACAAACGACGTGTATTTTGATTTAGCGGCACTTGCGGTTAGCTTAGAGCTAAATGGGCACGCAGAGCACACTTTGCTTGAGCAATATAGCGCCCAGCAAGCAATACCCAGTGAGTTTTATTGCGCTTATGACAAGCTACGTTACTTTAAAGTGGTGTTTTTGGTGTTGTGTATAGGGTGGTATGAGCAGCGCGACATAAATAATAAGGCAAGCACATTACGCGCGCAGCTAAATAAGTTATTAAACGAGATAAAAGATTAAAGCCCGCCAAAACGCGCGGCAAGCTCTTTGTACTTTGCTACTTCGTCAGCATCAAATTGGGGCTCACCGTTTTCATCTTCAGACTTGGCAATAAGCAAGCTCTCACGAGCAAGGCGTTTTACCCGCTCGGCTTTTACACCTAAAAACTCAGCCACTTGCTCAGTCGACATTAAACTCATAATTACATCCTCTATATAATCCGTAAGCATTCAGAACATGTTGCCAAACGGTTACTATTTTTTTATCGAATACCAATAAATAGCTTGTTTTTGGCAAGTTGTGAAGTGTTTTATCAAAAACAGTTTGATTTATAGGCATATAACTCAATGATGCTGGTATTTATTTAAAGATCTCTTTATTATTGCCAGTGCTAAAGCATTGATATCGCGAGTTAGTGTTTTAGCAACAAATGTGCTCTTGTGGTGAAATGGATATCACGTGGCCCTCCGGAGGCTAAGTTCTAGGTTCGATTCCTAGCAAGAGCGCCATTTGCTTTTTATTGTTTTCCTTGTTTACGTCTACCTTTATTTTAGTAGTCCTTTATAGTTATATGGTATTGCCCTCAACTCAAAAAGTAGACTTTTAGGGTTAAACAATGCTATTTAGTAGGCATATTTAATTGTAGAAAACGCTTCTGCCATGCTCATCGCGTTACCCATTTCAGAGCTCACCCCAGGTATGTTTGTTGACAGTGTTACCAAACAGCATGAAGGGCTCAACAGTATAAAAATAAAAACCAGTGGCTTAGTGCGAAACCAGGCAATTATAAAACGCTTAGTAACCGAAGGCGTTTTAGAGCTGCTTATCGACTTTACCAAAGGCGATGCCGCCATACCCGATAAGTACAAACCTAAGAGTGCGCCCCCACAAAAGAGCACCACTTCAAGCAGTAAAACAAAACCACCCGCGGTAAAACCTGCGATTACCCTTGAGCAAGAATTTGCCAAAGCTAGCATCAACTTTGAGCAGCATAATCGCAAGCTGCAAGCTTTGTATGGTGATGTAACCACAGGGTTGTCGGTTAATTTAAAGGTGATTGATGAAATGGCTAACGATATTGTCAGCTCGGTATTTAGAAATACCAGTGCAATGACCATTTTAACCCGCATAAAAGACAAACATAGCTACAATTGGCGCCACATGATTAACTGCGCTATTTTCACCGCCGTGTTTGCTAAATATTTAGGATACAAAGAAGAAGCCGTGCAGCAGCTTGCTATGGGCGCGTTACTTCACGACTTAGGGCAAGCTAAACTCCCGCAGGGGATTATTTCTAGGCCAAGTAAACTCACTAGCAGCGAAATGGATATTATTAAACGCCATGTGGCTCAAGGTTTAGGCTTGGTTAAAGGTGAAAAAGGCATTACCCCCCTAATACTCGACATGATAGTTAACCACCATGAGCGATTAGATGGCTCAGGCTATCCGCGTGGTATTACAGCTGAGAAGCTTAGTCGCCCAGCGCGCATAATGGCGATTGTTGATGTGTACGATGCGCTAACAGCCGATAGGCCCCACCAAGAAGGGGATGAACCCATTAATGCGCTGCGTTATTTGTTGGCTAACAAAGAGCTATTTGATGCAGAGCTAGTACAGCACTTTATTAAATGTTTAGGTGTGCACCCAGTAGGCACTATTGTTAAATTAACTAATGAGCGATTAGCTCTCGTGCTCGAGGGCAATAAATCAAATCCCATCAAGCCTAAAGTTAAGCTATTTTATAATGCTAAACACGGGCACCACGTCACCCCTAAAGACTTAGACTTAAATGAGCCTGATCAAAGTATTAAAATAGTGTCGAGTATCAAGCCACTCGACTATCAAATTAATTTGGCTCGTTTGTTAAAAGAGCACTTGTTGAATTAGCTTTTTTACAACGCTTAAGTTTTTCGCGTTTAGCAGAAATATAAGCGCCTAAAAAACAACTCGCCATTAACGTTAGCCATAATAATGTTCCTTGCTGTACATGCAGTGCAATACAGCAAAAAGCTAACGACACTAATGCATTTAGCATGGCCCCTAACCAGTAATGGTTTACGGGGTTATCGCATTGGCCGGCTTGTGTGCAGGCACAATAGTTTGCTTTATAAAAACAAAACACACTGGCGCCACAAAAAATGAGCCCTGCAATAATAAGTAAAATGATCACCTATTTGCTTCCTTTGTGATTTTGTAATGAGTTTAAAATGCAGGGAATTACAAGTCAATCTAAATGATAATTAATTACAATTAGAGTATAAGCTCTAATAACACATTTCTGCTCCGATGAGTTTTAAATAGTTGTTAAAATGTAGTTAAAAAACGTGTTTTTTGGTGTTTTTTGTCGCTTTGTTACAGTTTTTTATAAAAAATTAAGGTAGTGTAGCCAAGTTTAAAATCCTAATAACAACACATAGATACCCAAACGCTTGTTTGGTTAAGGACACAACAATGAAATTTTCTAAAACTCTTATTGCAGCTTCGCTTGCATTTGTTTCGGCTGATAGTTTTGCAGCCGCGTTTCAATTAGCAGAGCAAAACGCGTCAGGTTTAGGCCGTGCATACGCAGGTGAAGCATCTATCGCAGATGATGCGTCTGTTGTTGCTCGCAACCCTGCATTAATGACTTTATTTAAAGATAAGCAACTTAGTGTTGCTGCTATTGGTGTAATTCCAGATGTGAGCTTAGAAGGGACGCAAACCAATAACGGTATTGATCCAAGTGCCCTAGATGATGACAGCATAGCACCAAGCGCAGTGGTACCTGCCGCTTACTTTACTATGCCGTATAACGATAAAGTATCGCTAGGTTTTGGCGCGTTTTCTAACTTTGGTTTATCTACAGAGTTTAACGATGACTACGTAGCGGGCCAAATTGCAGGCGAGACAGAAATTTTCACCGTTAACCTTAATGCAAGCGTTGCTTATAAAGTAACTGAGCAATTTAGCTTTGGTATTGGCTTAAACTACATTTATGCAGATGCAACCGTAATCCGTAAAGTAGGCGCTAATACAAGTGGCTTTGATTTTGGTGCTGATGCAGTAAACCTTCAAGGTGACGACACTGGCCTAGGTTTAAACGTTGGTTTAATGTACCAACTAGACGAAAATAGCCGTTTTGGTTTTAACTACCGCAGCGAAACAGACATCACATTTGAAGGTGATTTCTCAAATGACTTACCAGTGGCTGTAGGCGGCACTGGTGGTGCACAACTACCGGGTTCTGTAGAGCTAACGTTACCAGCTATTGCTGAGTTTTCTGGTTCTCACCAGTTAGATGAAAAACTTGGCTTACACTACAGCGTATTATGGACAGGTTGGAGCAGCTTTGAGTCACTAGAAGCGCAAGTAACTGCACCAACAGGCGATAAGTTTGTTGCTTTTGAAAAACAAGAGCAGTTTGACGATGCGTTTCGTTACTCTATCGGTACAGATTACCAATACAACGAAGACTTATTACTTCGTGCAGGTGTAGCGTTTGATGAGTCGCCAGTATCGCAAACTCACCTATCTATCTCTATCCCTGATACAGACCGTTTTTGGTTCTCGTTTGGTGGTAACTACACTATCGACACGCAATCAAATGTTGATTTAGGTGTAAGTATTATTCGTGGTAAAACACAAACATTTACTGAAGCTGATGAGTCAGGCAGTGAGTGGGGCTTCGAGTCTAAAGGTCACGCTGTACTTGTTGGCGCTCAGTACAACTACAAGTTTTAATGTAGCTGTGCCTTGTGGTTAATCGCAGGGCACAAAAAAGCCGCTCACTTTAACAGTGAGCGGCTTTTTTAATGCCTGCTAAATTGCTTTAGCAGGCAACTAAAATTATAAGCTTTCTATTTTAGTTTTTTGCTCAAGTAGCTTGGTTTTAGCATCAGTGAATTCAGCTAATTTAGCATTTTCTTTTGCAAGTACGGCTTCTGGTGCGTTATTTACAAACTTTTCGTTAGCCAGCTTGTTTTGCACTTGGGCTAGGCCTTTTTCTGCTTTTTCGAGTTGCTTGTTAATACGTGCAAGCTCTGCTTCAACGTCAATTAAGCCCGCCATGGGGATCATAATTTCAAGGTTGCCAACATAGGATGTTGCACACGCTGGTGCATCGTCTTTGTTTTCAAGCAGGGTGAACGATTCAAGTTTAGCAAGCGAGGCAATAAATGACTCGTTCTCGTTAATACGGCGCACATCATCGCTTGATGCGTTAGCTAGTAACACGTTAAGTGGCTTACTTGGGCTAATGTCCATCTCACCACGAATAACACGAATTGCTAAAATAAACTGTTTAACCCACTCTAAGTCGTCCATAGCTTGGGCATCAACGTTTGCTTCATTATAAACAGGGAAGCCCTGTACCATGATGCTGGTACCTTTAGTTTCAAGCCCTGCAAGTGGTGCAACGCGCTGCCAAATAGTTTCGGTAATGTATGGCATCATTGGGTGCATTAAGCGCAGTAGGCTTTCTAGTACCGTAATGAGTGTATTACGTGTACCACGTTGCTGTGCTTCATTGCCTTTAAATAATACCGGCTTAGTCAGCTCTAAGTACCAATCACAGAACTGGTTCCAAGTGAATTCGTAAAGCGTGTTAGCGGCTAAATCAAAGCGGTAGTTATCAAGGTGCTCAGTGTAGGTTTTAACCGTTGCTTCAAATTGACCTAATATCCAACGATCGGCTAACGAGAACTCTTTTTGTGCATCGTTGAAGCCACAATCTTGCTCTTCTGTGTTCATTAATACGTAACGGCTTGCGTTCCATAGTTTATTACAGAAGTTACGGTAACCTTCTAGGCGGTTCATATCCCAGTTGATATCACGGCCGGTTGATGCCATTGCTGCAAGGGTAAAGCGAAGCGCATCGGTACCGTGTGCCTCAATACCATTTGCAAATACTTTGCGCGTGTCTTTTTCGATTTTAGCGGCAAGTTTAGGCTGCATCATGTTGCCAGTACGCTTTTGTACTAAATCTTCAAGCTCGATGCCGTCAATCATATCTAGTGGGTCAAGTACGTTACCTTTTGACTTAGACATTTTATCGCCGTTGTCATCACGTATTAGGCCGGTAACATACACTGTTTTAAACGGCACTTGTGGCTTACCATTTTCATCTTTTATAAAGTGCAGCGTCATCATGATCATACGCGCAACCCAGAAGAAAATAATATCAAAACCCGTTACTAACACGTCAGATGGGTGGAAGGTTTTTAAATCATCCGTGTTCTCTGGCCAACCTTGCGTTGAGAACGTCCACAGCGCAGATGAGAACCAGGTATCAAGTACGTCTTCGTCTTGGCTTAGCGTAACATCATCGGCAATGTTGTTGTCGCGGCGTACCTCAGCTTCATCGCGGCCAACGTAAACGTTGCCTTCGCTGTCGTACCAAGCTGGAATACGGTGACCCCACCAAAGCTGGCGTGAAATACACCAATCTTGTACGTCGTTCATCCACGAGAAGTACATGTTCTCGTACTGTTTAGGCACAAACTGAATGTCGCCATTTTTAACGGCATCTTTTGCAGGTTCTGCAAGTGGCGCAACACGTACATACCATTGGTCGGTAAGGAGTGGCTCAATGATCACACCAGAGCGGTCGCCGTAAGGTACAGTTAACGCATGGTCTTCGATTTTTTCAAGTAAACCAAGTTCTTCAAATTCTGCGATAATCGCTTTACGCGCAGCAAAACGGTCTAGGCCGTGTAAGCGCTCAGGAATTGGCGCATCAAACTCAAGTTCTTTACCGTCAAAGGTGTATGTTTCACCTTGGCTTAGAATAGCAGCGTTTTTATCGAAAATATTGATCATTGGCATTTTATGACGCTTGCCAACTTCGTTATCGTTAAAGTCGTGTGCAGGGGTGATTTTTACACAACCCGTGCCTTTGTCTTTATCAGCGTGTTCATCTGCAACAATTGTGATACGACGATTTACGATAGGCAGTAAAATCTCTTTACCAATTAAATCTGTGTAGCGTTCGTCATCTGGATTAACCGCCACACCTGAGTCACCTAGCATGGTTTCTGGACGTGTTGTTGCTACGATAATGTAGTCTTTGCCGTCTTGTGTTTTAACGCCATCAGCAAGTGGGTAGCGCAAATTCCACATGTGGCCTTGTTTGTCTTTGTTTTCAACTTCAAGGTCTGAAATAGCTGTGTGTAATTTTGGATCCCAGTTTACTAGGCGCTTACCGCGGTAAATTAGGTTTTCTTTGTGAAGGCGTACAAAGACTTCTTTAACCGCTTCAGATAAGCCATCGTCCATCGTAAAGCGTTCACGGTCCCAATCAACCGATGCGCCAAGACGACGAAGCTGCTTAGTGATAGTACCGCCAGATTCGTTTTTCCATTCCCAAATTTTATTAATAAAATCTTCGCGGCCTAAATCGTGACGTGTTTTACCTTCTTCAGCGTGTAGTTTACGCTCAACCAACATTTGCGTTGCAATACCCGCGTGGTCAGTACCTACTTGCCATAATGTGTTGTTACCTTGCATACGCTTAAAACGCGTAAGGGTATCCATTATTGTATCTTGGAAGGCGTGGCCCATGTGCAAGCTACCGGTGACATTTGGCGGCGGGATCATGATCGAATACGGTACGCCTTGGCCAGATGGCTTAAAGTAGCCTTTTTGTTCCCAGTCTTGGTATAGCGACTGTTCAATATCTTGCGGATTGTAGGTTTTATCCATTACACAGAACCTTAAATAAGTACTTAAATTAGTTGGTTAGCTTTATCCTAAACGGCTAGCTATTAATCTCTTGCGTGCTGATATTGGCACCAAGTTGGCGCAGCTTTTTAAAGCGCTCACGAGCGGCTTGTTTAGCTACAGACTCTACTGGTACAAAATCAAAAACTTGGCTAAAACGCCTAATAAAATCAGGCAGGTTATTAGCTAAGTTAATTAAAACGTTACGTTTGCCAACAGGAGGCGTGGTGCCTATTTCTACTGGTGCGCCGGCTTTAGGGCCTTCGCCTTGCAGGTTATGCGGCACAAAACTGTCGGGATCAAATGCCCAAATGGTTTCGTCAATGGCATAGGCGGTGTGTTCGTTATCTACAAAAATAAATACACGATGCCCTAATCGATACTGCTCTGCGGCAATTTGAGCTGCTAAAGCAAAATGATCATCAGCCTGCGCTTTAGATTCATCTTGTTGCTTTAGAACGAAAAATTGAGCATTCATGTTCATTGTATCGGGGTTTCCCATGACATTGAATGTGCACATAGTTGATACACATAAATTAAGAGGCAGATTTTGCCATATAACGGGGTTTGCTTCAATTAATACACAGATAATTACAGCAATAAAAAAGGCGCCAAATGGCGCCTTAATACAAGTTAAATAACCTAAGCTCTGGTTAAATATATTTGGCCTATGGCAAATAAATTTAACGCTGTTAGTGCTAAAAATACCTACTGAGTGGCTTTTCTAAATAAGGCTCAGGTTAATTAGGTTATTAGTCGTGCGTAGCTTCGCTTACACCCGCTCGGTTTAATAAATACTGAGTAAGCATAGGAACAGGGCGACCCGTTGCGCCTTTTTTAGCACCACTGCGCCACGCGGTACCGGCTACGTCTAGGTGAGCCCAGTTATACTTTTTAGTAAACTTAGATAAGAAACACGCTGCGGTAATAGTACCAGCAGAGCGCCCACCTAAGTTTGTAAAATCAGCAAATGGGCTATCGAGTTGATCTTGATAGTCATCCCACATTGGTAACTGCCATGCACGGTCGCCACTTTGCTCAGACGCTTTTAATAAATCATGCGCAAGTGGGTTGTGGTTTGACAGTAAACCTGTTGCGTGTGCACCAAGGGCAACAATACATGCGCCTGTTAGTGTTGCTACGTCAATTACTGTATCTGGGTCAAAACGCTCAACGTAAGTTAACGCATCACATAATACTAATCGGCCTTCGGCATCAGTATTAAGCACTTCAACTGTTTGCCCCGACATTGTTGTTAAAATATCGCCAGGGCGATACGCGTTAGAGCTTGGCATGTTTTCACAGCCGGCTAAAACGCCAATTACGTTAATAGGCAGCTGCATTTGTGCCAGTGCGCGCATAGCGCCAATTACACCGGCTGCGCCGCCCATGTCGTATTTCATTTCATCCATGGCTTCGCCTGGCTTAATTGAAATACCGCCTGAGTCAAACGTTAAGCCTTTACCTACTAGCACAATAGGCGCTTGCTCATCGCTTGCACCTTTGTAGTTAATAACCGACATAACCGATTCGTTATCACTGCCGCGACCAACCGCTAAGTACGAGTTCATACCTAGTTCGGCCATTTTTTCTTCGCCAATAATATCAACGGTGATGTTGTCAAAATTGCTAGCCAGCTCTTGCGCTTGTTCGCCTAAATAAGCAGGGTTACAAATATTAGGTGGCATGTTGGCTACGTCTTTACATAGCTTACTACCTGCGGCAATGGCTAAGCCATGCTCAATAGCGCTTTCACCAATGGTCAGCTCGCGACGTGTTGGTACGTTAAACACAATTTTACGAAGTGGACGACGAGGGTCTACTTTTTTGCTTTTTAGCTGGTTAAATGTGTATAGGCAATCTTGTGTTGTTTCTACCGCTTGGCGAACCTTCCAGTAGGTATCACGACCTTTAACGTGTTGCTCTGTTAAAAAGCACACCGCTTCCATTGAGCCGGTTTCGTTTAAGGTATTAATTGTTTTAGAAATTATTTGCTTATATTGCTTATCATCAAGCTCGCGCTCTTTACCACAGCCAACAAGCAATACGCGCTCGCTTAAAACGTTAGGTACATGATGCAATAATAACACTTGCCCCGGCTTACCTTCTAGGTCGCCACGGCGTAGTAAATTTGAGATATAACCATCGCTGATTTTATCGAGTTGTTCACCAATGGGGGATAACCTACGTGGTTCGTAAACGCCAACGACAATACACGCGCTGCGTTGTTTTTCTGGGCTACCACTTTTTACGTTAAATTCCATTGTTACTCCTGGTTGTGAGTCATATACGTTATTAATTGGGGCTAAAAAAATAAAATCTAGTCTTCGCTACGTAACTTATGTAGAGATAATCTTAATTTTAGCTGATTTTTTCTGACTCTTTCTGTTTGATTGAACTTTATATGTTTAAGGGCTACTAATGCAACAATATATCGTGCACTTAGGTAGGATAATTAATTTTGTTAGCTTATAATAACGACTTATTTACCAGATAAAACTGGGTAAAATAGCTACTTTATTATCAAATTATCACTATTGTAGTGAAATTCTATGTTTAACAGGGGCGAGCATTGCTTATTTTTCGTTATTTGACCGCTGAGGTTTTAAAATCGCAGGTCGCCGTATTTTTAACTTTAATGACCATTTTTGTGTCACAAAAGTTTGTGGTTATTTTAGGAGATGCCTCTGAAGGGAGCATTCCTGCCAAGTTAGTATTATCGATGATTGCGCTTAAACTGCCGCAATTAGCTTCGCTGATCCTGCCATTGAGTATATTTTTGGGCATTATTTTAGCCTACAGCCGCATTTACGCCGACAGCGAAATGACCGTTCTTAAAGCCTGTGGGGTGAGTGAGTGGTATGTGGTACGCGTTACTTTAATTTCGAGTGTGGGTTTGGCTATATTAGCAGCCTCTCTCACCATGTACCTTGCGCCGTGGGCGAGTGAGCAAGAGTACCAATTAAAAGAGCAAGCCAAAGCCGATGCGGGTTTATCTGCGTTAAGGGCTGGGCGGTTTCAACAAACCGGTAATGAAAAAGCCGTGGTGTTTATTCATAACATTGAAAACGGCGGTAAAGAGCTTAACAAAGTATTTGTAGCGCAACTGCCGGATACCGAAAAAGATGACCTTGCACGTTTAGTGTATGCCGAACAAGGTGTGGTGGTAGAGGCAATAAACGGTGAGCAACAATTAGTGCTAACTGATGGCAAACGCTACGAAACCGATGGCAAAACACCGGCGCTTAATTTAACGCAGTTTGATGGCTACAGCGTACAAATACGCGAGCAAGAAATAGAGCATCAGCGCCGTAAATTAGAAGCAATACCTACTAATCAACTATTGCCACTCAATACCTCTGAATCTATAGCCCAGTGGCAGTGGCGTATTGCAATACCGCTTTCTATTCCGTTACTAACGTTAATAGCAGTACCGCTAAGTGTGGTTAATCCGCGCCAAGGTAAGTTTGCTAAATTAGTGCCAGCCATTAGCTTGTACTTAGGTTATTTTATCTTACTCAATGCTGCAAAATTTGCCGTAGAAGATGGCAAAATACCGCCTTCAATTGGTTTGTGGTGGATTCACTTAAGCGCTTTATTTATAGGTAGTTTATTAATTATAAAAGGTCGCCCTTTGGGCGCCTGGCTTAAAGCCGTTGTAACAAAACGGGAGTTAAGCGCATGATGAAAACACTCGATTGGTACTTAGGCCGCAGCATTTTACAAACCACCGGATTTGCTTTGTTGGTGCTAGTAGGGATTAGTACATTAATTAAGTTTATTGATCAGCTAAAGTCGGTTGGTCGTGGCAGTTACGATTTAATGACCGCAACGCTTTACACCTTTTACAGTATGCCGGGCGATTTAGTTATATTCTTCCCGATGGCGGCGCTTATTGGTGGCTTAACAGGCTTAGGTGCACTGGCTTCAAACAGTGAGCTGGTGGTAATGCAAGCTGCGGGTATGTCGCGCTTGCAAATTATAGGCTCGGTAATGAAAACCGCCGTGTTTATGGCTGTGTGTATGATGGCTCTTGGTGAGTGGGGCGCACCAGAGGCGCAACAACACGCCAAAGAAATGCGTAATCAGGCAATTTATGGCGGCGATGTATTCAATGCACAAAAAGGCGTATGGGCTAAAGATGGCAACAACTTTATTAATATTGAAGATGTAGATCAAAACGGCCGTTTAAACGGTGTGCACATGTATCAATTTGATAAATCACTCGATTTAACTCAAATAACCAAAGCTAAAGTGGCCATTGGTCGTGATGAAGGTTGGCTATTACGCGATGTAAACAAGGTTCATATTAGTGATGAGCAAATAAGCAGTGAACACATTGATGAAGAGTTTTACCCTTCGCAATTAACGGGCGAAAAGCTTGGTGTTGTATCGGTAAAGCCTGAGTCGCTTTCCTTTACAGGGCTTTGGTCGTACTTAGGATATTTACAGCAAAATGAGCAAGATACCAGCACCTATGAGCTGGCCTTGTGGCGTAAGCTAATGCAGCCTGTGTCTGTTGCCGTAATGCTACTGGTTGCACTGTCGTTTATATTTGGCCCGTTACGTACCGTTACTATGGGTGCGCGTATCATTATGGGTGTAGTAACGGGAATTGTATTTCACTTAATAAATGAGATATTTGGCCCTGTGGTAATGGTTTATCAAATACCTGCTATTATAGGCGCGGTATTGCCAAGTATACTATTTATAGGCTTTGCTACGTACATGATGAATAAGCGGGTATAGCCGTTATAAGCGCTTATTTGATACTAAAAAGGTGACCTATGGTCACCTTTTTTGTTTTTATAACGCGTTATTCAAAAACTAATACCAATCAGCTTAATTAAGTGAGCAATTTTGAGGCTGGAAAAACCTGTTGATAGCTAGGCAAAAAAATCGCTATTTAGTTATTCTCGGCAGTTGCTCCTGCATTGCTCTACCTTCTGCATCCATGCAGTCGTAAATGAGAATTTTTTTAACGCAGGTAGCGACAAGTTAGCCCAGCAAAATAATTAAGTATTATTGCGCATTAGTATAAATAGGTATTAATCTAGCTCGCGGTAAATACGTTTGTTTTCTTCTTTTGTAAGAGTAATTACCTCAGTTTTTGAGACATAGTCTTGCAGCGCTTTTTTGTTTTTAAAATCAATTAATACCACAAGATTACCTAAACCAAGCAGGGCACTTAGGCTGCGAACAATAGACTGCGGCCAACTAATTAAGTTTCCTTCACTAGTTTGTACTTTTAAACGCCATGCGCGCATGCCAATAGTTTGCCCGCTTTTAGTCCAAAAATAGCCAAAAAATACTAAGGTAACAATAACAAGTAAGGCACTTCGAATGCTCGACAGCAGCAGTGACTCTTGAATAAGTGCCGATACATCTTCAGCACCATTTAAACTAATAACATCAAGTGAAATAAGCCCTTGTACGGCAAACAAATAGAGCACAACCGTTAACATAGCAAACGCAATAATAGCTAACGTATCATAAACTAACGACGCAAAACGACGCCAAAAACCAGCTCGTGGAAACTCACCCGACATAAATACACTCTCACTGTTAATATGCGCGCTAGTTTAGCAAAAAAGCTCTCAAATACTAAGCGCTATAGTTCAGTGATATACCTTGGCGTTATTATTAGCTGTTTTTAATACTTCAACCAGTAAACGACATTTTGCACAGGCTGTCTAAATGTTAAGCGGTTGATCAGGCTAATGTCATAAAACGCTTGCTGCCACCCCTATTGTTTGTATAATGCTTGGCATAGAGACGAAGGCACATAAATAATCCTGAGCTCTAAAGTGGTTTTTCTTTATCTTCTCGTGTTTAGAAGGTTAAAGAAAAATGACGCCAGCGTGATGAAATTGGTATACATGGGGGATTCAAAATCCCCTGCCGAAAGGCGTGCCGGTTCGAGCCCGGCCGCTGGTACCACTTTTTATGACCCTAACCAAATTGGTTAGGGTTTTTTTATGCCTGAAATTTGTGTTGGGACGGACTCGAGGCCACTCAGAGTGGCGCTAATATCAGCGACAGTCCGCCCGCTAGGTAAGAGGAACCGAAACGAAGTTCCGCGGTTACTCGAAGTGAGTTAATGGATTACGATGGATACTGCTTCAGGATGAGCTAATTACGCTTACTTCATTAAAATGGGCTTATATGAGCTTTACTTAGCACTGCGCACGCTTATTTACCTTCTAAAAACGCGATGAACTCTCCAGCCGATACATACCAAATATCATCTTTATTTGAGATTGTCTGAACGAGCTGCTCGGCGTAATCCCAGTTATTATTTTTAGTGTTTTTGTCAAATTCCCACGAATGGCCCCAAATCATCATTACAGTGAGCTTATTGCTTTTAAGCGCAATATATTGCTCTATTAATGGCATTGCTTTTGAGTGGTGAGCGGTTGGGTTCCATGCCATGTAGTTGGTAGGGAGCTCAAAATTAAGGGTGTCGTTTACTGTTCGGGCATTAGTAAAGCCCGTTTGCTTTACTAATTTGATAGCGGCTTTATCGTAAGAGCCTAAAGGGTATGCAAAAGAGTGTAAGGAGCTGCCTTTTATGGGCGATAAAATGTGCTTATCGCGGGCTAATTGTAATTTTAATTCTGCTGTATCTAAGCCTGCAAAGCCCGGATGTGAGTAACTGTGGCTTGCTATTTCATGGCCTTTATAAAGTGTTTTTACTTCACTTTGTTTAATATATTCGCCTGCTTTACCGGTAAAGGCTTTCATCCACGGTAGCTTTTTAGCAAATAAACCTGAGTTTAAGTTAAATGTGCCAACAACCTGGTACTTATTAAATAGTTCCACGAGCTTTCTGTCTTGTATAACGCCATCATCGTAACTAAAAATAACAGCTTTAGTCGCGCCGTTAGGGTAGCTTTTTACAGGCGCTTTACTGGCTGCACACGTAAAGCTTGCCGCCATTAATATAGCAATTAATAAACTCTTCATTTTAAGGTTTTCATTATTGGTGCAAGTTGTTTAGCCCAAAGGTCATAGCCTGCTTGGTTCAAATGGGTGCCATCGGTCGTGAGCGATTTCTTAAGCGTACCTTGAGGGCCTAAAAATACGGGGTGTAAGTCTATATAGGTAAAATTTGCGTGCTCAATTGCTTTAATTTGTTGGTTAACGGTTTGCGTCATTTGCGTCATTTGCGTTATAAAATCGCGATGATCGGGCAAAATACTTTGTACATAAATTTGTGTATTTGGGAGTGATTTATTGAGCTGAGTCACTATTTTTTCGATATTTTCACTTACCGATGCTAAGTCTTTAACTTGCTTTATATAATGGTAATTAAAAATATCGTTAACGCCAATTTTTAAAAATATAGCTTTAGGCGGGGCTGCTTTTAATTCGTTTAAACGCGCTAAAACACCGTAGGTCATATCGCCACTAATACCGCGGTTTCTTACGCGTAGGTCGTTAAACCGAATGCTCCAATTTAGCCCTTGCTCTGTAATGCTATCACCAACCAAAACAATATCGCCTTTGCGTAAAGGTTGTAGCTTAAAATGGGCTATACGCTCAGCATAATGTTTTTTTAGCCATTGCGATTGAAAAGGAATTGCCTTTTCGGCATTAGCTTTAAAGCTTATTAATACAGCACCTATAATTAATGTGACAAGTAGAAAAGTGATGTGTTGGAGTGTGTAATTACTTGGTTTATAACTCATAAAAACCTGCGCTTATAGACATACTAACTTAGCAATGTATCTATAAACGCCGGTTTTTGATACGTGTTGCATTCGTATTCAGACTTTGTTTTTAACCACCCTTTTTATTAAGCCTAAGAGTTTAGCAATCCCTAAAGTAAGTAACATAGGTACGCCTATTAAAATAAGCTCTTTTACAAAGGGTAAAATGTACATCAAAATAGGGGCTATTTTCGGCTTTTCACCCTCAGCTGCACCGTGGGAGTATCCCTGCTGATTTATTTGTGCGGCCCAATCGGTGAGCTCTAAACTAACCAGCAAAAGGCTCACTAAAACAGATACAACTAACACAATGCTGGTGCGGGTTTTCCACTGTTGTTTTAGGTGCTTCATTATTTAGCCTCCTTGGCAAACATGCGTTTAGTCAATTTTACTATCCAAGAAAAATTAAGCGCTAAATGCACACCTAGCATGGGCATAATAAAGGTGGCTGAATCGTGATGTATTTTCGACCAAAAGTCTTGAATGTTTAAACTAATATTAAGTGCGGGTAGTAGAGCTACCGACACTAAAAAGCCGCTTACAAATACTAATAACATCATTATATAAAGTAGGTAATCCCACACTATATTAAAGCGCTCGCGTGCTGTTATATTGGCAAATAAACGGCCAAAACTGCGTGTTACCCAATCCCAATGTAGCAATAAATGTACAACAAAAGGAATAATAAAAAATAGGCTAAACCATTCGTGTAAAGGGATGCCAGTAGCTTGAGGTGCACTTACTAGCATAAAGCTAATAAGCAGTAAGGTGTCCATTACATAACGGAACTTTTGTAAGTTTTGTTTCCAATCAGACATTATTGACCCTGAAATAATTTATTTATAATACCAATCCGCATAATTAAGTGAACTATTTTGAGGATGGAAAAACGTGTTGATAGCAAGGCAAAAAATTCGCTATTTAGTTGTTCTCGGCAATTGCTCCTGCATTGCTCTATCTTCTGCATCCATGCAGTCGTAAATGAGAGTTTTTTAACGCAGATAGCGACACGTTTAGCCCCTAAAAATGATTAAGTATTATTGCGGATTGGTATGGTTGACGCTATTTAAGGTACACCCCCCTTAAACAGCAAAAGGCTCAATAAAATATTGAGCCTTAAATCATGAGCAAGTTATTAAATTAAAAAACGTAAGACGCGCTTAATTTAACATTACGACCCGCTTCGTAATCTTGCACTGTGTCGCTTGAGTATGAAGCGTGAGAGTAATACGTTTTATCAAAAATATTCTCAACACCTAAGGTCATGCTTAGTGCTTCAAGCTGGCTTGGTAGCCACTGCATACTGATGTTATGAACCTGATAACCCACTTTATGAATATCAGCACCGCTTGATACTGAGTCATCAGTTCTGTTAACTAGGCTGGTCCAGTTAAATTTCAAGTCGTATTTTGGTACTTCGTAGCTAAGGTTTAGTGAAATGCTATCACCTACTTCATAACGCAGTTGCTCGCCTGTCTCTAGTTGTTCAGAGTCTGACTTAGAGTAACTTAAACGCGCACTAAATAGCGCTTTACGCAGTGAAAGCGTTGATTCAAAACCATCTATATCGTAATCACCCGAGTTTTCATAGGTACCAATTGGGCGACCTTTACCAATTGCCCAGTTGTCTATGTAATCTTCAATACGGGTTTTAAACAGGTTTAATGAAAAACCAAATGAGTCTAAGCCCATAATGTTTTGATCTTTAAAGGCAAAACCAATGGCGTTATTAACACCGGTTTCTGCTTTTAGGTCTTTATCAAAGTTAGTGCTGTAATCAACGTAGCTTTCACGCAGGCCAGGGCCTTGAAACAGCTCTGTAGAGCTTGCGTTAACACTCCAGTTATCGTTAATTAGGTATTTAGCCGCTAAACCAAATGTAAGCTCGTTCCACGATTTATCTAACGAATCGTTAGTACCGGCTGAGTACATATCTACTTTAAAGTAGTTGTAACGCACGCCAGGGGTTACAAATAACTGATCGGTTACAGCGATTTCGTCTTCAATATAAATAGCGTGCGAGTCGGCAGTGTCTTTATTGGTTTGTACGTGGTTTTCGATACGTTTTGATACTTGCTCATATCCCTCGCCGCCATAGCGTAATGTATGGTTAAATCCAGCAAGTGCAATTTTAGATGTTGCAAGGGCAGTGTAGCCCGTATGCTCAGAGTTACCCTCAGTTCCTAGTGCAATATAGCTTAGTTCGTTGCGATAAACGCTAGCGCGTAGGGTAATGGCATCGCCTTTATCTAGCTCGTAGGCAAGTGAAGTGCTGGTACGTGTGTAGTCAATATCTTCTGTTTGCGCGTCTGAATCTTCAGCAAAGCCAGCACCAAAGTTGGTTTTTACGTAGTAATCGCCTTCATCGTTATATCTGTCGTATGAGAACACTAAACGGTTACTCTCGTTTACATCCCAGCCGAGCTTGAATATGCCATCTACCGTGCGGCCTTCGTTACCTGTAACTTCTTTACCATTGCCGTTTTCAAAGTTATTTTTGTCGGTGTAGGTGTAGTAGGCAAGGGCGTCTATGTTGTCGGTTAGCTGACCATATACCGCAGCAGAGCCACCTGCGTAATCATTAGTACCTAAGTTTGTGTATAAGCGCGCGCCAAAATCTTCACCTGGCTCTAGTAAGTCTTTAGCGTCTTTGGTTTCAAAGGCTACACCACCAGAAAGGCCGCCAGTCAGCACAGAGTTAGTCCCTACTTTTATATCTACTGCTTTTAAAATGTCAGCATTAATAAGTAAGTTTCCTGAGTGGTGGAACATATTATTGTTTTGGCTAATACCATCAACAGTAATGTTGAGGTCTAAATCGTCAACACCACGAATATTAATACCTTGTACAATAGAGTGCGAGCCACCTACGTCAATACCAGCTTGGTCACGGAGTAAATCACTTAAATGGTTGGCTTGTTTTCTTTCAATATCGTCTTGTAGTAGCGAGTCATTAGTAATTGTTGTGCCCCATACTTCAATGGTTTCTGAGGTGTCGGGAGCTTGTTCCGCTAAGCTTATGAATGACATACCAGTACACAAAGTACCAATAACAACGTTAAGCGCGTGCTTATTAAATGGGAGCGTGTTTTTCATGGTGAGTATGTTTATCTAATTTTAATATTATTAAGAATGATTCGTATTAAAACGTTCACTGCCTTAAATGGCAATTTAAAATACATACCCTACATGAATAACAGTTATTTAAACTTCAAATACTTTATTTTTTACAAGCTCTCTAAACCATTGACATACAGGGTCATTATGGTGGCGTTGATGCCAGTATAAAGCCACTTGTGCATACTCTGAGCTAAGTTCTGGGGGCGGGGTTCTGGCAACTACGTCATGCTGTTGGCACACATCTGCAGCAAAATGATTGGGCACATAAAATATTAAATCAGTGTTTTCAGCAATGCTGCCAATACTGTAAAAGTTTTTTAAGCGTATTGGTGTCGCTATATTATCAATGCCTAGCGCGGCAAAATTTTGTGCAATAGTTAATGCTTTTTCACCCTGAATTGATATTTGCCCAAAATTACAATCACGCAATAAATCAACGCTTAATTCTTGTTTAGCCAGCCTGTGGGAGCGAGCCATTACTAATTTAAACTCGCGCTCAAACAACGGTTGTTGATATAACTTACCCTCTGAATTAGCGGGCTTGTGGCCAGTAATCACAAAGTGAGTATCGCCTTTAAGCAAATCAGAAAACTGCGGCTTAGGCAGGGTGTCTATTTCAAGGGTGATATTAGGCGCTTGCTCGCGAACATCTTTAATTATTGTTTTTATAAATAAATGCATTTGCGGCGGTAGGCCAAACAGTTTTATGGTGGCAGTGCTGGTTTTAGGGTCGAAGGTTTGCTTGTTAACCAGTGTTTCTACCATATTTAAAATAGAATTTAGGTCTTGCTGAATTGATTGCGCTTTTGGTGTTAGCTCATACCCTCCAGCCATTCTTATTAATAATTGATCGTCAAACAAGGAGCGCAATTTACTTAACGAGCGGCTTATAGAAGGTTGGCTCATGCCTAAAGTTAAGGCGGTATTGCTAATATGTTTTTCGTTTAAAAGCTGCTTTAAAATAATAAGAAGGTTTAGATCGAGCTGATTTAAATTCATAGTTAGGTTTGCAAGTTATCAGTATTTCAAGCCATTATCCTAGCACTTAATTAGTTAGGTAGGTAAAGATGTTTATTTTTCAGGTGCTGAAATAGGCTTAATTGTTTTAATATGATCTAAAAAATTTTAATTGCATTATAAACACGGTTGTCGCTAACGCAAAGCGTTGGAGTTATAGGCTTGATGGTAAGAATACCATTGTAAAAGTCTCAGGTAGTTTAGAGGTTAACGACTCACAAAGTTTAAAAGCGTTTGCTTTAGCAAGCCAAGGTGTAGCGCAATTACCTAATTTTTACGTTAACCAAGCACTTAAAAGCGGTGAGCTGGTAGAGGTGCCAAGTGAATACGCGCCAAGCCCACAGCCTATTAATTTACTTTATCCGTCTCAACGATTGTTAAGCCCAACTGTTAAAGCTTTAGTAGATTATTTAGTAAACCAGTTATCTCAATATAAAAGTAATTGGTAAGCTAGTTTCTAAACCAGTTAGTGGTAAATTTAATAAAATGGCTAATACGTGCTGATTCGTTAATTAGCTGAGGGTGAATTAAATACACATCAGATTGCGGATACTGTAACTGCGTTAATAGCGGCTTTAAAGTGTGCGCGTTAATTTCTAAATCTACTAAATACTCCGGGGTGTATATAATTCCTTGACCTTGCAGCGCAAGGTTTTTAAGCATGTGGTTATCGTTAATGCTTAGTTTTCCTTCAAGCTCAATGGCCCTATCGGAAAAATGCCACAGGCTAAATTGCGTGCTGGTTAAACAGCTATGCTTTAATAAATCTTCAACGTCGCTTGGCTCACCATTTTTAGCAATATAACTAGGCGAGGCACAGCACACCTGTTTATAACTAAAAAGCTTTTTGGCAATCATGTTTTGGGGCGGATTAAGGGTTGATCTAAATGCAATATCGTAATTGCTTTGAATCAAATTGTGAGGGGTGTAGCTGCAGTCTATATTAAATTTAACATCAGGGTACTCTTGGTTAAATTGCTCGCAAATAGTTAGCAGGTATCTATTGGTAAATTGGCTCGGCGCGGTAATTCTAATGTTGCCGGCAATAGCCTCGTGTTCATGGGCTAAGGTTCGTTCAAGCTCTAATAATGTGCTTTTAATATTTCCCATACAACTAAGCACATGCTTTCCCTGCGGGGTGAGCTTTACACTGCGGGTTGTGCGAATAAGTAGGGCTCTTTGGTATTCTTTTTCGAGCGCTTTTATTTGCTCAGACAAATACCCTCGGGAGATCCCAAGCGCTAAAGCTGCCTTTGAAAAGCTTAAGTGTTTGGCTACTTCGTTAAACAAAAATAACCGTTCAAATTTTTTATGTTCTCTCAGCATTTAAATGAGCACTGTGTTTTTATTGTTTGTTATAGCAAATAATGAGTTTTATTTTTAGTATTTAGTTGAATAATTTAATCGGTAAACTACAAGTCACTCTTTTTTAATACCGATAACTCATGACCAATAAAACTATTTCTCAATTTATACCCAATGCTAGCGAACTTATTTATGGCTGTATGGGCTTGGGTGGAGGCTGGAATAACAACCCAATAACCAAAGCCGATATAAACCAAGCACATACAGTAGTAGAGGCAGCGCTTGAAAATAACATTAATTACTTTGACCATGCTGATATTTATACTTTTGGTAAAGCAGAGCAGGTATTTGGTGAAGTTTTAAAAACGCGCACCGACCGTGATAAGTTAATTATTCAATCTAAATGCGGTATTCGCTTTGAAGATGAGCATGGCCCAAAGCGTTATGACCTTTCAGGACAGTGGATAGAGCAAAGTGTAAATAAAAGTTTAGCGCAGCTAAAAACAGACTACTTAGATGTACTTATTCTGCACAGACCCGACCCACTCATGTGCCCTCAGGAAATTGCTAGCACTTATAAAAAACTAAAAAGCCAAGGCAAGGTACGTTTTTTAGGGGTGTCTAATATGCAGCAACATCAAATAAAAGCCATTCAACAAGCCCTGTCAGAGCCACTTATTTTGAATCAAGTAGAAATGAGCTTATTAAAAAATGACTGGGTTGAAGAGGGCATATATGCTGGTAACGCGCAAGGCGCAAATATTAACTTTACGCCGGGCTTAATCGAGTTTTGCCAGCACGAAAATATACAGCTGCAGGCGTGGGGAAGTTTATGCCAAGGGTTGTTTTCGGGTGCTGATATAACCGGCGCTGAAACCCGTATTAAAAACACGTACCAATTAGTACAAAGCTTAGCTGCGCAGTACGAAACAAGTGCAGAAGCCATTGTACTGGCATGGTTAAACAGGCACCCTGCAAACATTCAATCTGTTATAGGGACTACTAAAACTGCGCGTATTAAAGCGTGTGCACAAGTAAACAAAATACAATTAACGGCCGCTCATTGGTATGCACTTTACGAAAGTGTAAAAGGTTGCGAGTTGCCATAGTTTAGTAAAGGAGCACTAAAATGATAAAAAACACACTAACAACATTTTTACTAAGCACTGTAGTGGCATTAACGGCCTGTAAAAGTAATCAGCCACCAGCGGCCGGTAACGCAAACACTGCAAGCACTGATAATTATTTACAGCGCGATGTACGCGACGATATATTTTATTTTGTATTACCTGATCGTTTTAATAATGGCGATCCGCAAAACGATAATGGCAGCAATGAGCATGCTATTTCGGCTGGTGGGTTAAATTTAACAACCACCAGTGGTTTTCATGGTGGAGATATAACAGGCATTGAACAAAAGCTCGACTACTTAGAAGCGCTCGGGGTTACAGCAATTTGGATGACGCCTTTATTACGCAACCAAGCGATTCAATCAGATGGTGTTGCGCACCATGGTTATTGGATTGTCGATTTTAGCGAAATAGACCCGCACTTTGGTGGGAATGCTTCTTTAAAAAAGCTAATTGATGCAGCTCATAAAAAAGGCATTAAAGTATTTTTTGACATTATTACTAACCACACAGCCGATATTATTCGTTACGACGAATGCCACATGCCAAACGGTCAATTTAAAGCAGGTTTAACGCATTGTGAGTATAAAGCGCTAAATAACCCTAAGCCGTATAGCCCATTTATTCCTGAGCACTTAAAAAATGTTAAGTACCCAAAGTGGCTAAACAATGTCGATTATTATCACAACCAAGGCGACAGCACCTTTAGTGGTGAAAGCTCACTTAATGGTGATTTTAACGGCCTAGACGATTTAAAAACAGAGCATCCGCAGGTGGTGAGCGGCATGGTCGATATTTATCAAAATTTAATAAAAGAGTTTAAGCCCGACGGCTTCAGAATCGATACCGTACGCCATGTAAATCTCGAGTTTTGGCAAACATTTACACCCGCTATTATTGATTACGCTAAAGCGCAAGGGATTCCAAATTTTCATGTGTTTGGTGAGGTGTACGACCCTAATCCTAAAAACCTAAGTGTATTTACTACAGAAGGTAAAATTCCATCGGTGCTTGATTTTGCATTTCAAAAAATAGCGGCCGATGTGTTTTTTAAAGGACAGAACCCAAGCGCCATTAGGGAGCTATTTGCACAAGACTCACTATACCAAGATGAAGACAGCCAAGCCGATTTACTTATGACCTTTTTAGGGAACCACGACATGGGCAGACCTGGCTTATTTATAAACCAAACATTTGAGCACGAAAGTGATGAGCTTAAATTAAAGCGCAGCCAATTAGCGCATGCATTTATGTTTTTATCTCGCGGTATACCGGTTATTTATTATGGCGATGAACAAGGTTTTACAGGCGATGGCCACGATATTGATGCACGCGAAGATATGTTTGCATCAAATGTTGCAAGCTATAACGACAATAACCTTATAGGCACCACGCAAACAACGGCCGATAATAACTTTAACCAGCAGCACCCATTATTTAAAACTATTGCGCAATTAAGTAAGTTACGAAAAAATCACGAAGGGCTTCGCCGCGGTGAATACAACGACTTATTTTTTGCTAAAAACACTGGCATGTTTGCGTTTTCACGCACAGTAAAAGGTGCAGAGCAGGCGTATATTATTGTGTTTAATAGCGAAAAAACGCCACAAACAATAGAGTTTAATAGCCCGTATAAACACTTTTCGCCTCTTGTAGCTGCCGAGCAACTTGAGCAACAAAATGGCAAGTTAACGGTCACTTTAAAAGGGCTAAGCTATAGTGTGTATATTGCTAAATAATTAAGGGTTTAGGTTAAGTAAAAGCCAGCTGCTAAGCTGGCTTTTTTATGCCTTAAAGGTTATTGCTTTAAATCTATGGTGTATAGCGCAAAACCATTTTCGTCTGTTTTAAGTGGTGAGGTAGGCGCAACTGCAGGGAGTGTTTGTGCAATAGTAGCTACCTCATCAAGCGGTGATGTTCTAAACACAACGTTTAGCTCTGTGCTGGTGGTCACGGTGCTAAAGCGCCAGTTATTATCGGCCGAAGGGTCAATACTGCCTGTGCTACTTTTAGCGGCTTCGCTAATAATGTAGCTACGCAGCACACCGCGGTTTTCATCTGGGCCTTCAAATGTTTCACGGCTAGTACCGTCAATCGCCGGGAAGTTACCGCCGCCCGATGCACGATAGTTATTAGTTACAATTAAAAACTCTGCCTCTAAATCTATCGCTTCACCTTGGTATTGCAAGTTAGTAATGCGCGAATTGTTTTCACTTATTAATACCCCATCGTTGTCGTATCGTTTTGGCTGAGTGACGTCAATTTCAAAGGTAACGCCGTCAATAATGTCAAAGTTAAAAGTGGGAAAAGTGGTATCGAGTAGGTTTTGCTCAGCGCTGCTGTTTACATCAATTTGATTAAACTGACCTGCAGAGCGTTCAAGCCACTCTTTAACATCGCTACCTGTTACTTTTACCATACGAATAGTGTTTGGAAACACATACAAACTAACGGTATCTAGTAAGGTAATATCGCCTGCTTTTACATTGGTGTAATCTTCAATACCATTGCGGCCAGCTCTAAAAGGGGCTGCTGCCGAAAGCACGGGTAAGCCATCAAGCTCAGTGCCTTGAATAAACGCTTTACCCCACGCTATTTGTGCATCTGATACTATTTGAATTGACGGGTCGTCTTGCACCAAAGCAAAAAAGCTATAAATTGGGTTTGAAATTTCAGCAAATGGTTCGCTTACCCAATCAATCGTTGCTTGGTGTTCAAGCTCAATTGCGGCAGCTACATCGGTATCTACAGCAGCTAAATCAATAAAGTCGCCGTTTTCATCTGTACCACTAATGGCGCGGGTTTCTACTTTTGAGCTGGTTACTTCCCAGCCGCCTTCATCGTTTGGCTCAACAATTAAATCAATAACCCCTAAGTTATTGCCAAAAAAGCCAGGCATAACAGCCGGTACGCCATTAAGTTTACCGTTTACGTTATCAATACCCGCCGATTCATAGCCATCGTACGACGAATCACCCGGAAACAAACGGTGGTTATGACCAAACAATATGGCGTCTACGTCATCTACTTTAGACAGGTAAAGGGCCGTATTTTCAGCGAGGTCTTCTTGGGCGCTGGCTGTTAACCCAGAGTGCGGAATGGCAATGATAATATCGGCGCCTTGTGCTTTCATTTGTGGAATGAATTTTTCAGCAGTAGCAACAATATCTTTTGCAATGACCTTACCTTGTAAGTGCGCGCTATCCCATTGCATAATTTGCGGTGGGGTAAGGCCTAAGTAACCAATTTTAATTGTTTGTTCGTTGCCGTTTATATCAAATACGGTTTTATCTTGAAGGTAGTACGGGGTGTAACGGTTTTCATCGTTTCTGTCGTCATCATCACCATCATCAACGTATACATTGGCATTAATATACGGGAAGTCGGCACCACTTAATGTGGCATCTAAAAATTCTAAGCCAAAATTAAATTCATGGTTTCCTAAGTTAGCAACATCGTAATCAAGCAAGTTCATTGCTTTAAAGGCCACATGGGTTGCGCCATTTAAAATATCGTCTTTACGTACAATCGCTTCGTAATCGCCAAGCGGGCTGTTTTGAATTAAATCACCATTATCAACAAGTACACTGTTTTGCACTTCATTGCGGGCTTCTTTTATTAGGGTAGCGGTATTAACAAACCCTAAGGTTTCTGAGGGGGCTTGTGCAAAGTAATCGTAGTTAGATAAATACATGTGTATGTCGGTTGTTTCCATCACGCGCAAAGTAACCGGTGCAGGCTCTGGTGTTTCTACAACGACAGGGTCGTTATTATCGTCATCATCAATGTCGCAGCCACTCAATGCGAGTGCAATAGTCAGTGCCAATGTTGATTTTAAAACGTGCTTTTTAGCGATTCGATTTTTCATAGTCATTCCGTGTAATTTAAAAAGAGTACAGTAAAAAAGATTTATTAAAGTATGATGAATTAAAATGTGAATCCAGATTTACATTTTTAGGTGGTGCATTTATAGTAATGTCTTCTACCAAGATGAGCACACACTATGAGTATATCTATGTACGCATTTAAAAAAATTAAAAAATCTTTATTATTAATTGCTTGCGCTTTAACTAGCTTTACAAGTTATGCAGTTGATGAGCAATTTGTACGTTATCAAGCGGGGCGTTATGCAATTAAAAATATCACGTTAATCGATGGCACCGGCAAACCGGCACAAACTAATCAAACGGTTGTAATAAATAAAAATAAAATTGTGAATATAGGCGCCACAGCAGAAGTAGGCGTCGCTAAAGGTGTGAATATTATTGACGGTAGTGGAAAAACATTAATTCCGGGTTTGGTGATGATGCACGAGCACATGTTTTATCCTACCGGTAAAGCACATTACACCGAAATGCTCTACAGCTTTCCGCGTTTATATTTAGCAGGCGGTGCAACCACAATTCGTACTGCAGGCACCACTGCACCATATGCTGATTTAAAATTAAGAGATGATATAAACGCAGGTAAAAGTTTAGGCCCAGATATAGATGTAACGGCGCCGTATTTAAATGGCCCCGGTTTACCTATTTTAAAAATAAAGTCGCTACGCGATGCAGACGATGCTAAAAAAATGATGGACTACTGGGGCTTAGAGGGGGTTACCTCATATAAAGCGTATATGCATATTAATCAAAATGAGCTTGATGTTGTTATTAAAAAAGCGCACGAGCAAAATAACAAAGTAACGGCTCATTTATGTTCAGTTACATACCGCGAAGCAGCCGCTTTAGGTATTGATAACCTAGAACATGGCTTTTTTGCCGCCACCGACTTTGTTAAAAACAAACAAAAAGATGTATGCCCAAGTAATAAAGACGTACAGCAATCGTTTGTTGAGTTAGATATAAACTCGCCAGAAGTAACGAGTCTAATAAATTACTTAGTGGCTAAAAATGTAGTACTTACCTCTACACTTACTGTATTTGAAACCTTTACTAAAGGTCGCCCTAAAGCCTACCCAAAAGCACTTGATGCATTAATACCGCAAGTACGTGAACAGTACGAGTCGCGCTTTGAAAAAATAGCAAAGCAGAGCGAATCTAGTTGGCCTTTAGTATTTAAAAAAATGATGCAGCTAGAAAAAATGTTTGTAGCCGCTGGTGGTAAATTAATGGTGGGCACCGACCCAACAGGTTATGGCGGCGTTATTGCTGGCTTTTCCAACCAGCGTGCAATTGAATTACTCGTAGAGGCTGGGTTTATGCAGCCACAAGCAATAAAAATAGCTACGTTAAATGCAGCGCAGTATTTAAATAAGCAAAATACAATAGGTAGTATTGAAGTAGGTAAACATGCCGACTTGGTTATTGTTAATGGCGACTTTGCTAAAGATGCGTCGGCTATCCGTAATATGGAAACTGTATTTAAAAATGGTGTAGGCTATAACTCAACAGCACTTTTCGATAACACTAAATCGGTTGTTGGGCTTCATTAAAATAATAAAGGAAATCAGGATGAAAAAATCACTACTTTCGGTGGCATTAGGTTTTGCTGCACTTGGTGCGTTTAACGCGCAGGCAAACCTTGATCAACACGTTAAAAATGTAGAGCAGCAGGTAATTGAATGGCGACGCGACTTTCACCAAAACCCTGAGCTTGGTAATCGCGAAACGCGTACCGCAGGCATTGTGGCTAAACATTTAAAGTCGTTAGGTATGCAAGTACAAACCGATATTGCTTACACCGGTGTTGTTGGTATTTTAAAAGGCGCAAAGCCTGGCCCTACAGTAATGCTACGCGCCGATATGGATGCGCTACCGGTAACAGAAAAAACAGATGTGCCATTTAAATCAACCAAAACCACAAATTTCCGTGGCGTTGATGTAGGCATAATGCACGCTTGTGGCCACGACACGCACGTAGCTATGCTAATGGGCGCAGCCGAAGTATTAGCAAATATGAAAGATGAATTGCATGGCAACATCATGTTTGTGTTTCAGCCTGCTGAAGAGGGCGCACCTTTAGGCGAAGAGGGCGGTGCAGAGCTAATGCTTAAAGAAGGTATATTTAAAAAATATAAACCTGACGTAGCATTTGGCCTGCATATTACATCGAGCCTACATACGGGGAAAATTGGCTATCGAAGTGGGCCGTTTATGGCCAGTGCCGATCGCTTTGAAATAACTGTACATGGTCGCCAAGCGCATGGCTCAGCACCGTGGACAGGCGTTGACCCTATTGCTGCCGCTGCGCAAATTGTAACGGGCGTTAACCATATTGTTAGCCGCCAAGTAAATATAACCAAAGAGCCTGCTATTGTGTCGTTTGGTAAAATTGCCGGTGGTGTGCGTAATAATATAATTCCTGAAGAAGTTGAAATGGTTGGCACTATTCGTAATTTTGATATGGATAATCGCGCGCAAATCTTTGAAAATATTAAAACAACCGCTACACATATTGCTAAATCATCGGGGGCAACGGCCGATGTGCATATTCACGAAGGTTACCCAGTAACGGTTAATAACCCTGAACTTACTGCGCAAATGTTACCTAGCCTTGAAAAAGCAGCCGGTAAACAAAACGTGCAAGAAATGGGTAAAATAACCGGCGCAGAAGACTTTTCGTTTTATGCCCTAGAAATACCTAGTGTATTTGTATTTTTAGGTGGTACGCCTGACGATCAAGACTTGAAAACGGTAGCAAGTAACCACTCACCTTATTTTTATGCCGATGAGTCATCGTTTAAAGTGGGTACCAAAGCGCTTAGCCAATTAGCGGTAGATTATTTAAATAGCCAAAAATAACGACATAACTACCCAGCGAGTAATGTAATTGCTGGCTGGGTATTGTTGTTTATATTAACAAGCTGCACAGTACGTGCGTTTACAACTCAACATGTTTGAATTTATGTCTGAACACCCTTTTTTGGCGCCTAAGCAACAACGCAGCCAACAAACCCAAGAAAAACTAGTAAAAGCGCTGCATCACAGTTTAAAAAGTAAGTTTTTTGAGCACATAAGTATAAAAGAGCTGGCCGATTACGCCGAGGTGTCGGTAGGTACGTTTTACCGTCGCTTTAAAAATAAAGAGTCGCTGCTGCCTATGCTGTATCAAGACTTTGGTATTGCATTAGATAACTGGGTAAGTGAGCTTGAGGCGCAGCACTATAAAAACTTAGACGATGTAGTTAACACTTTATGCCATAAAACCTATGTGT
Organism: Pseudoalteromonas sp. A3; assembly: GCF_025942345.1. Taxonomy (NCBI): domain Bacteria; kingdom Pseudomonadati; phylum Pseudomonadota; class Gammaproteobacteria; order Alteromonadales; family Pseudoalteromonadaceae; genus Pseudoalteromonas; species Pseudoalteromonas sp. A3. The sequence continues at coordinate 70,452 of NZ_JAPCKL010000015.1, read as the reverse complement.
TTTTATCATCACAGCAGGGGGTATTTAGAACCCTGCATTTAAATTCGCGTTTACACAGTGAGTTATTAGGCAGTGATAAACACATAAACAGGCGAGTAATTTATCAGCGGTTAGCGCAACTAATTAGCCAAACAGATACCAAAGTGAGCGAAACGGCGGCAGGTACTGCAGTATTTTTAATTGTCAGTTCATTGCTTGATAAAGTGCTGTATCACGATTTAACCCCTGCGATAGCCTGTGATTTATCGGCGCAGCAATACGCGCAAGAACTACCTAAAATTATTTTAGCTTATTTAGGTTAAGCACCTTTAAACATACTCAAGGAGAGTAAAATGAAAATTACCGGAAGCTGCTATTGTGGTGAAATTAAATACCAAGCTCAGTCGCAAAATAATAACGTACTTGTATGTCATTGTAGCGATTGCCAACGCATGTCGAGTGGGCCATTTAGAGCCGTAATTATGGCTGAGCCAAACTCGGTGGTATTTACTAAAGGCGAGCCAAAAGAGTATGTTAAAACAGCACAAAGCGGTAATAAACGCGCACAAGGTTTTTGTGGTACGTGCGGCACTACACTTTACGCAACCAACGAAGCAAAAGCCGATAGAGTGTACGGCCTGCGCATAGGGGCCGTTGATCAGCGTGATGAGTTTACCCCAGCTGCGCAAATTTGGTCGCAATCAACGCTTACATGGCTAAACGATTTACACCAAGTGCCGGCTTTTGAAACTACGCCTCAATCATAAGCGCAATGGGCGCTGAGTAAATAAAACGCCTTATTAGCCATGCCTTGCTAGTGGGAGAGTCTCACTAGCAGCCATATAAATTCCCCTTCCTTTTGTATTCTTTTTTATATTTAAATCTGTTTATTGTTGCTTTAGAGTGTTTTTTAACGCGAGTGATTAAGTATTTATGAGCTAAAGCGCTTTGTGAATTATTTTCATATTTTATTGAAATATATGCCTATGCCCCCCCTTTATAAAAACGCCTTTCCATTTTTTAAAAACATAAGTTTTTGATATTTATAAATATATATTTAATTCTAGCTGTACCTATTTGGCTTGTTATTTGCTGATAAATTCTTATGGACTGCATATTTATTATGAGGTGAAACAAATGAGAATTTTATCTACAAGCGAAGTGGGGGCTGAATTAGAAGCGGCCAAATCACGTTTAAAAAAACTACCACACTGGAAACTCTCTGAAAAATTAGCCTTAGAGCTGCGCTTAAAGCAATTAAGTGCTTATTTTAACGATTACAAAAGTTAGCGCTTAATTTATTAGCGTAATAGATACGGAAATTAATGCCCTTGTTTAAAGCGGTTTTAAATAAAAATGTGGCTAAGGAAGAATAATGAAAAGCAAAAGATACTGTAAAACTGCCATTGTGTTAGTAACTTACCACTGCAATGAAGGTGTTATAGATCGGGTTAAAGAAATACAAAAATACGCCAGTAACTGCATCATAACCATTGTTGATAATTCAACGCAAAAGTACAAACAAAGGTATAACTTACGCCTAAGGTTAAAGGCGATTGACCCAAGCATTATTTATATTGATCACCAGCTAAATTGTCGGTTTGCGGCTTATAATGTGGGGCTGCAAGCTACGTTGAGTGACTTTGTGGTTTTTCGTACAGATGATGACGTATTTGATGAAAAGCACACTTTTAAACTAATAAACGAAGGCTTTGAAGAGGACTTTGTTTTTACTCCTTACTACTTTGATAACACAAAGAAAGTAGAGCACACCTATCAAAGGCCGCTGGAAAGCATAATATTTAAAAAAGATTCTTTATTAGAGTTTTTACCCTTTGAAACAGCGCCAAGCAGTGATTGGCAGTTAATGAAAAAAATGTTTACTGCAAAAAGCAAAAAGGAAGCGCCATGGGTTCTTTTGTATAAAAAGCCGCACGGACGCGAGGAGCTTGCAGTATGAAACTTGCGATTATAGCTCACCCTCGATTTCCTATTAAATCGCCCTATGCTGGTGGGCTAGAAGCCTTTACTGGTGCACTGGTTGAATACTACCAATCAGTGTATGAGGTTACTTTGTATGCTCACCCAGACAGCGAGGTTAACTGTAATTTAAAATCGTTTCAGATAGATAACAGCCAATTTCAACAATATCCCGATATAATTGAAAACGATTTTATGCTCAAGGTAATGGCCGATATAACTAAAGAGCAGTTTGACGTAGTACATAATAACTCTCTTAATCCCATCCCCATATTGTGGGCCAGTAAACATAACATTCCCATGTTAACCACATTGCATACGCCGCCTTATTCAAAACTTAAAGCGGTTGTGGGGCTGGCTTCTTACTCGCCGTTTATACACTTCACCGCAGTGTCGCATTCTTTAGCTGAGGCGTGGAAGCCCTTTATAAACGATAAAGTAGAAGTTACTTACAATGGTATAGACCTTAAACGTTGGCAGGTAACAAAGAACCCTCAAGATTATGTGTTTACTTATGGCCGAATATTACCGAGTAAGGGCATTGATATAGCAATATCTACAGCGCAACAAATGGGTATTGCTATTAAATTTGCCGGCCCCATCGCAGATAAACACTATATGGATGATGTAGTACGGCCTTTGCTAAGGCCCTGCGATAGCTATTTAGGGCATCTTGATCACCACAGTATTAAACTCCAATTGGCAAATGCCAAAGCTGCTGTATTTGGCACCCGCTGGGATGAGCCATTTGGGCTTTCTACTTTAGAAGCTATGGCAACAGGTACGCCAGTGGTGTCGTTTAATCGCGGTGCGTTTGCTGAAATAGTCTGTGAAGGGGCAGGCGTACTTGCTAAAGGCAATAACGTAAACAGTTTAGCCGCCGCGCTTGAAGCTTCTTTTTCGTTAAATAAAAATGATGTAATTAAAAGCGCGCGTAATTTCCCTATAGCTAAAATGTGCTGCGAATACAGCAATATATTAGGGAGAATTGCATGAGAATACTAATGGTCGCAAGCCCTATAGTTTCTTTGCGACAACCTTTTAAGGGGGGGACAGAGGCCTTTGTTGCTAATTTAGCTAACGCACTTTGTAAAAAAGGGCACACTGTTGATGTGTTGTGTAAAGACGCTGATGAAGAAAACGAGTTTAACATTTTACAGTTAGATGAATCCCCCCTGCGCATGAAAGACAACATAACCACAGAAGAAGAAGGCCAAAAACTGTATCAGGCCGCCCAGTTTGCGCTAATAGACAACTCGTATTACGACGTGGTGCATTACCACAGTTATTATCATGCGATTTATGATGTTGCATTACTGCACAATATAAAAAGCGTGATTACTTTACATGCCCCTGTATCACCAAAGCTTGGCTTAATACATAAGCTGCATAAAGCGCGTAGCGATCATCGTTATATAGCCGTGTCTAACCGGTTGTGTAAAGAGTGGGAGTCTCAGCTTGGTAGCGCAATTAAAGTGATTTCAAATGGTGTTACTATGCCCAAAAGTGAATGTGTATTAGAGGAAAATAAAACCCATGATTTGTTTTGGATGGGCCGTATTAACGCCGAAAAAGACCTAGTATCGGCGATTCAAATAGCGCAAAAGTTACAGCGCAATTTATCTATAGCTGGCCCCATTGAAGATGAAGAATATTTTAAAGCTAAAGTCGAACCCTTACTTACAGACTCCATTTGTTATTTAGGGCATTTAAAACATGATGAGTTATTTGCAGAGCTTGCTAAATCTCGCTTATTTTTAGCAACCTCAAAGTGGCACGAACCTTTTGGCCTAACAACCATTGAAGCGCTTGCTCATGGCATACCGGTTGTAGGCTTTAAAACAGCCATACCCGAAGAATTGCGATTTTCTAATGTGTGCACCGCACTAAACAATGTGGATGAAGCTGTATCAGCCATTAAAAAGCTGGGCAAAATAACGCCGCAAGCGTGCCAATCATTTGCTAAAAACTTCGACTTTAACGTTACTGTTTCAAATTATGAGGCCGAATATGCAGCACTTATATGAGCCAAATTATGAGCCAAATTTACCGACTGTATTTTTTTATGTTCATCATCATGGCGCGGGCCACATTACACGTGCTGAGTTACTTATAAATAAGCTTCAAAATAGCTATAACGTAGTAGTGCTCTATGGCGATTTAAAAGTCAAAATGGCTTTAAATAAAGTGTGTAAGCGGGGCGTTTTTGAAAAGCTGCCTTCAAAATGGGTAGGGCAAAGCTCAGTGCAAAGGAGCTATAACGCAGCGTTTGAAGGAATAGAATATAGCGAGGCGCCACTTGAGCGCTCTATAACTTTTAACTTATTAGCGCAGCAATACAAACCGGTATTATTTATAAGTGATGTATCGGCCGAACTCACTATTATGGCCAGAAGTATTGGTATACCTGTTTTAATGCAGCGCCATTCGGGTGATATTAGTGGCGACCCTACTCAAGTGTTTGCCTATGAATGCGCGACTAAATTATACGCCCCGTACCCAAAGCAGTTAGAAACACCTCACTACGGCTATTTTAATAAAACCCATTATTTGGGGTTTATATCAAAATACACAGGTGGTGAAAGCGCCTCAAAAACAGATTTTGGCAATCATATTACTTTGCTAATAACAGATGCCCGAAGAGCGGCATTAATTGCACGTGTACTTACTAATTACACAGATCACGTTGAGGTTATTGGCTGCCACGGCGAGCCTATAAAAGGAGTAACCTATAAAGGGATGGTGGCTAATATAAACCAAGCGATTACTGCAAGCGTTGTAGTTACAAGTGGTGGCAATAATGCAGTATCACAGTTGTTAGCACTGGGGAAAAAGCTGATTGTTATACCCGAAAACCGACCCTACCAAGAGCAAGATGAAAAAGCGCGTATGTTAGCTAAAAATAATCTTGCCGTGCATTTACCTTTTTCAGCGTTTTTACAGCAAAACAATGCCCTAATAGAGGCCGCATTAATTGATGCAAGAAAAACCCAAATGAGTAAAACACAAATAATAAGTGATACAGATCAGTTTATTAGCGAATTTATTGCGTTAGTTGAGGAGGTTGCAATTGAGCCATAAATTTTCAGTCGTTACTATTGTAAAAGGGCGTCACCAGCAACTTGCTAACCTTATTCATAGTATAGAAAATAGTACGCTGCGCCCAACCGATATGGTGGTGGTGTGGATGGATGAAAAAAACAGCCACAATGTTACCCCAAGCACGTCTTTTTTAACCAAAAATGTATATATGCAAAGCACAGGTTTACCCCTTGCTAAAGCGCGTAATACTGGGGTTAAAAATGCTCAGCAAAATAACGTTATATTTATAGACGTAGACTGTATTTGCTCTCCCACACTTTTTGAAAACTTACTGACTAAATTAACCCATAAATTAGTGGTAAGTGCCAAGGCAAAGTATTTACCGTATGTGCCTTGTAATGGTAACTACGAGCTATTAGTGGAGGAGGCTGTTGATCACCCTAAACGCAAAAACCTGCCTATAAACGAAAATGTAGATTTTTTAACTTTTTGGTCTTTAATTTTTGCGATTAATAAACGTGACTTTAATAAAGTGAATGGCTTTGATGAGCAATTTATTGGTTACGGCGCTGAAGATACCGACTTTGCTATGCAGTGTAAAGTTAACAACATAAAGCTTAATTACATTGATGATTGGGTACTGCACCAATACCACGACAAGTTTACGCCTCCTATAAACTACGCCGAAGATATTTGTAATAACGCCAACACCTTTGCAAAAAAATGGCAGTTTTTACCTATGTTTGGTTGGCTAAAAAAAATGGCCGTTATGGATATAGTTAAAATTGACGAAAAGAGCCACAGCGTTAAATTTTTAAAAAAACCGACCCGCGATGAGATAGAAGCATGTCGCTCTACCTCGCCGTACTAAATAAGGTGCGCTACATGCTAAAAGCTAAACAGCACAAAATGATAAGCAAAGATTATTAATTGAAATTTTTTAACCAAATGACTGTCTATTTATAAGGCAGTCATTTGGAGAAAAAATATGTGTAGTTCACCGAAAAGTAGCCGAGCAGTTAAAAAGTCAGCTATTAACTTTAATGACGAACTAACTCAAGAGCAGCGTTTGCGTTTTGCTGCAAAAGCTAATTTAGCACAGCTGCGCCGCGAGCAACGTCAAGCCGCTAATAAGCGTTTTGAGCAAAAGCATCGCCCCGCTAAAAAGCCAGCAACGGGCTTGTTTTCATGGTTACAGCAGCTAGTAAGTTAACTATTATTAAGCGTGGTGTTTTTGCCGCTAAACCATCCACATGTAGCACATAACACACCTGCACCTGCACATAACCAAAGCGGCGCACTCCAGCTGCCGGTACTTGTATGTAGCGCCCCAGCTACCATAGGGCCAATAGCCGCCAACAAATAGCCAATACTTTGTGACATACCCGAAAGCGAAGCCGCTTGCGTGGAGTTATCGGTACGTAGGCTAATAAACGACAGCCCTAAAATAAAACACGCCCCCGAGCTAAAGCCAAGTAGTAGCGTCCACACTAATGCAAAGCTTGGCATATAAAGTAACCCTAGCGCACAGCACGCACTCAGTGATGCAAGTATAAAGCTAAGCGCACTTTGATCTTTTAATTTTCCTAGTAAAGGTATAAGCACAAGCCCAGGGATGGCAGTCGCAATTTGAAAAGCACCATGATACGCGCCTGCTTGCGTTGCGCTTTGGCCCGCTTCGGTGAGTATGCTAGGCAGCCAAGTAATAATGATGTAATTTAAAAATGAATTTAGCCCCAGTAACAAGGTAATTTGCCAAGCAAGTAGGTAGCGCCATACGCTTTTATTAAGTGTTGAGGCCTGTGCTGTTTGTGCCGGTTTTGTGTGTTTATTTAATTGCGCCATCCACACAATTAAAGTGGTAATTGTAATGAGTGCACTTGCCCCTAATGCAAACTGCCAGCCTAACCCTTCATATTGGCTAAGCGGATAAACTAATGCTGAAAAGCCACCCGAGGCAATGCCCATAGTGAGTACATAAGCAGAGGTCATTACCGCAACTTTTGTCGCAAAGTCGCGTTTAATTATACTTGGTAGCAATACGTTAGCTATGGCAATACCTGCGCCTATTATGGCTGTGCCTACAAATAGCATAATGGATGAATTAACCACCCGTGCGGCAATACCCAGTAATATTAAAAATACAGCAAAAAACAATGTGCGCTCAAGCCCTTGGCGTTTAGCCAGGCTTGCAGCCATAGGCGATATAATGGCAAAGGCAATTAGCGGTAAGGTGGTAATAAAGCCTGCTTGCGAAGCGGTTAAATTAAAATGCGCAATTATTTGTTCAAGCACAGGGGCAACCCCTGTAAAAGGCGCACGTAAATTGGCAGCAATAAGTAAAATACCTATTACAAGCAATACGCTTGAAAAGCGCGACATACCAGCATTACTGTGAGGTGTGTGAGTCATTATTACAAAATAAGTTAGCTAATTATTGGCGCTAGTATAAACAAATCAGCAGTATTATAATTTAGCTATACTGACATTAAATAATTAAAAACTGACAAAATATGTTTGAGCCTAAAGGGTGGGGATACCTACAAAACTACGAGCACATGGTACAGCCTATAATTGCCAAAGTAGATACCGCACAAGGCAGTAAAGAATACCCGTTACACACCCACCCTAAGGGGCAGCTAATTTTAGCGCTTGATGGTTATGTAACCTGCGAAGCGGCTAACAAAATGTGGATGGTGCCAACGCACAGCGCTATTTGGGTACCTGCAAACACCTTACATAGCAATCGCGCATCTGATAACGCCAAATTATGTTTTGTATTTATTGATGCTAATAAGCACGGCATGCCACAGCATACCTGTACATTAGCAATAACGGGGCTGGTAAAAAGTTTAATGCTAAAACTAGCAAGCGAACACCAAGCCTATAATGAAGGCTCTAAAACAGCACGTTTAGCTCAGGTACTGTTTGATTTATTAATTGAAATGCCCGCCCAGCCGCTCGACTTTGTGTTATCTAAGCATTCGGTTATTCAAGCAATGGGGCAGCAGTTACTCGCACAGCCAAATAATCGTAAAACCCTTGCGCAATGGGCACACGATTTTGCTTTAACCGAACGTACGTTGGCACGGCTTATAAAAAAGCAAACCGGTATGACCTTTGGTAAGTGGCGAATGCAATTACATATAATTACAGCGCTGCAGGCACTATCAGATGGACAAAGTGTACAGCAAGTGTCGGCATTATTGGGGTACGAATCGGTGAGTGCGTTTATAACTATGTTTAAAAAGGTAATGGGAAAGTCGCCCACTAAATATATGGGCGACTTAAATTAACCTTTATACATGGTTTTACCACGTGTACGTAGCTGAAAGCATGGCGTTACGCGGTTTACCCGGGAAGTACCTATCGCCAGTAAAGCTGGTGTAATCAGCACGCTCTGCATAAGCTTCGTCGGTAAGGTTAATTATACGTGCAAGCACTTCTAAATTATTGGTAACTTGCCACTTTGCACGCAAGCTTAAAATATCATGCCCCTCGTAGCTATGTAGGTTTTCTGGGTCGGTATAGTAACTACTTACGCTATGCCATTGCAGTGCAAGCGCTAGGTTATTAAAGGCTTGCCAGGTTAAATCAAGGTTAGCCACATTGCGAGGCGCGGTGTCTACGTTGTTACCGTTTATATTTAGCCCATTAATTAACTGATTATTGGTATACGTGTGCTTTGCATGTGTACCTGCAAATTGTAAGTTAAGCGTTTTGCTTAATGCATAATCTACTTCAAGCTCAATACCTCTGTGACGTGAACTGCCATCATTAACGTTAAAGAAGTCGCTATCGCGATAAATAGTATTGTGTTTGCTCATAGCATACACAGCCAATGCGTAACTTACATTGCTGTAATATCCTTTTAAGCCAAGCTCGGCATTATTGGCTATTTCGGGGTTTAAATCGGCGGTGGTTTGCTCGCGTTGTAATTGGTAAAGCTCTGCCGCTTGCGGCGCTCGGTAGCCACGGGAAAAGTTAGCGTATAGCGTATTATTTTTGTTGACCTTGTAGCTCACGCCAAATTTAGGTGAGGTATTGCTAAAGCTATTTTTACCACTGGCTGGGCGACTATAACGGCAACCGCCAAAACCACATTCTGTGCCGTCTTCTGTTGTGCGCCCTGTGAGCATATTATTAGTGTAATCGTACTGCATATGCTCATACCTGAGGCCGGCGCTAATAAACCATTTATTTAATTGCCACTCAACTGATGCAAACGGCGCATATAGAGTTGCGTTTACGTTGTAATCGTAGTGTTTGCCTTGCGGTACTGTGGCTACTAAAAATGCAGAGCCTTGAGTTGGCTCGTTTTGACTTTGAGTAAAGTCGCTGCGGGTGTATTCGCCATCAAGCCCTAGGTTTACTTTTACATTACTTTGCAAGTTATGTTGATAAAGCGATTGCACACCTATGCCTGTTTGACTGTTGGTTTCAAGCGGGGTACCAGGTAAAAAATGCTTAAAAAAGTCCATGCTTTGGTCGCGCACATAAGGCGTAATAGAAAGCACATTGCCGTTTTTTAATTGCCACTGGGCGTTGCTCCACGCTCTAAATGAACGGGCTTTTCTAAATGCATCGGGGTCAAAGTTTTGCTGTGCTATGTCTTCGTTTTTATAGCTTTCAAAACCGGTAATAAAGCCCGCAGTGTGCTGATCTAAATTTGTGTATGTAAGGCCAGAGGTAAGCAATAGGTTTGAGTGCTCAAAGCGGTGGCGAATATTTATTTTTTGCTGTTTAACGCTTTCATCATCACGGTAACCAGTATCGTCGGTAACACTGGCGTTTATGCCAATACCACTGTTGCCGTAGTCTTGCCCAGCGCGAAGCTTATAACGGGCATATCCGTATGAGCCATAATCAAGCCCGACTAATCCACCGCCTTGCGTGGTATCGGGCGTTATTACATTAATAACACCATGCACAGCATTTGAGCCATAAAGTGCAGAGCCGGGGCCTTTGAGTACTTCTATGCGCTGCGCCATTTCACTATGCGCTTCAAAAAGCTCGTTAATATTACAAAAGCCTGCAGCACGCAGTGCAATGCCATCTTCAAGGGTTAGTATGCCGCCACAGGCTGCCGCGCCCGAAAGCACCGGCGAGCGAAGGGCCGGTAGGTATTCTTGCCCATTTCCGCGCTGTACGTTAGCACCTGAAATACGTTGTAACGACTCTTCAACATGAGTAGGCGCAATGCTATTTAACTGCGCTTCAGATAAGGTACTAATAGAAAGCGGATAGGGGGTAGCCAGTGCTTCTGTACGTGATGCGGTGGTTGTTATGGTTTCTATTGCATCATCGTTTTTATTATCAGCAATTGCAACGTGGCTGAGAGGCAATAACAGCGGCAAAATATAAGGTTTCATACATTCCTTTAAGGTGAGTAACGCTTTATTAACGCCATGGTAAGGTGTTTTAAACAGTTTTTAAACCGCTTGCGTTAAAGTGCGCGTATTCTATATACCCGATAAGTTAGCGATAATATAAAGCAAGCCCCAGCGGGCACGGTTAAAGCAAGTAGGGCTAAGTGCTCATAAAGCATAAACCCGCACACTCCACCTAATAAAAAGCCGGCAATAATAAGTATAAATATTACGCCTTTGCGGGTATCAAAGGGTTCACCTTTTAGCGCTTTGCCTATCATTAAACCTAGGTCGGTAAAAATACCGGTTAAATGAGTGGTGCGCACTACTGCGCCGCTGTAGTTAGTGGCAAGGGCGTTTTGTAAACCACAGGCGGCAGAGGCAAGCGTAATGCCATAAACATGGGCGCGGCTGAGTAAATAGGCGCTTAAAAGCAGCAATAGGCCTTCAATAAATAATAGGGTGTCGTAATGGCGCCCCAGCTTCAACGAGCCGCCGGTAAGTAAAAAACCAGAAAGGGCAGAGCCAAGCATAAAGCTTAAAATTATACTCATTAGTAGTAACGCAGCAGAGGTACTGCTCATTAGTTTTATACCAAGTAAAGTAACACTACCGGAAAGGTGAGAAATAGCCTGATGCTCAAACCCTAATAACCCTACAGCATTCACAATGCCAGCAATAAAAGCGAGCGCAAACGCGCCGTACTCAACCCAATTTGGTAATTTAGTTAACATTGCCTACCTTATTAATGCACACCGAATTGCGCTTTATAGCGTTTTATTTGCTCATCAACGATTGCGGTGTTGACCACGCCATGCTTAAAAGCAATATAAACAGGTAGGGCATAGCCTTCAAGCTGCTTAGCATGTATGTTTTTATAGCCTTTTGAGTACCATAAGCCGGCTTGATAATTAGTAATTGCGTAGTCAACACGCTGTTTATTAAGCAAATCAAATGTGGCTTTAGTGGAGAGTGAATGCATAAAGTTGCTTTGTTTAATATTGTATTCTTTTGCCAGTACATTGGGTAATTTAACGCCTCTTAGCATAGCAATGCGTGAATTTGATAAGTCATTATTAAGGTTTGCTTTTTCTGTGCTAAATAAACCAAATTGGGTGGTGTGTAGTGGCTCAGTGGTAAATTCTAAATATCGCGCACGCTCGGTATTATTTGCCAGCGCAAAGTAACAATCGTAGTAACCTAACTTCATTTCTTTTTTAATACGAGCCCACGGTAAATGCACCAGCTCAATGGTTACTTCCAAATTACGCTCTATAAAAGTTAAATAGTCTATGTCTATCCCTGTAAAGGTATGTGTTTCATCGTCATAAATTGTAAAAGGCGGGTAATGGGTCGTTGCACAGCGCAGCGTTTTATTAGGCGCTGCTAATAATAGCGAAGAAAAACTAAAAGCTAAAAGCAGCAGTAATGTGCGCATAAATGTAAATCCGATTTTTTCTTATGTTAGTGTGTTTATTATACAGCGATATTCGGTTTTGAGGTGATGATCTATGTATTTTTTCTTCTCGTATAAGTTTAAATTTTAAGAGATAACCATGTTTAACGCAGAGCAGCAATCGCGAATTATAGAAATGGCGTGGGAAGACAGAACCCCCTTTGAGGCTATAGAGCAGTTATACGGGCTTAATTATTCACAGCTGGTCGTGTTTATGCGAGAGCATATTTCAAAGGGTAGTTTTAAAGTGTGGCGCAAACGCCACGCAGGGCGTAAAACCAAGCATTTAAAACTGCGAGACCCAGCCATAATGCGCAGCCATTGCAAAACACAGTACAAGCCGAGATAAATAGCTGCTTGCAGTTTCATATGATGTTCAGGCGTGTTTGATAATCTTTAGCTATTAACATTATTAGAGATTATTTATGAAAGCGTTTTTATATACGGTTTTTTTAGCGGGTGCCTTGGTTAGCGTTAATGCACAGGCAAAGCCCGACAAAGGCAATCACGGCCATAAAAATGGCCACCATAAGCATCAGCAGCACAACTATAAAAGCAGTAAGAAACTATCTAAAAAGCAGCAAAAAAAGTTAGTGCGTGCTGGGTGGACGCCACCAGGGTTAAGTAAGCGTTACCATAGAGGCGATTACCTAGACCGCAATGTATATAAACAAGGCCGCGTTATTGAACGTTCTAGAGATAATGGTACAGTAAGTATAAAAATAGACAGTACAGTTATACACATGGTGCACGATACCCGAGAAATACTTTCAATTTTAACTCGTTAAGTACAATTTATAAGGATATTTAAATGCTCATTGCACTGGCTATAATCATTGGCTTTTTTTTATTAGTGACCTTGTTACCTATGTCGTACAGTCAGCACTACTTAGTGCGCAGCTGCGACTTCGTTCGACTACAGGTATTTTATATAGCCAGCGCTGTTGCAATTATATCGTTTTATTTACTGTGGCAAAGCGGCAATAGCGGGTATTTGTATACTGCTTTAACCGCATTACTAACCATGGCATTACAAGGTAAGTGGATATTTCCTTACACTTGGCTTGCTAAAAAAGAAGTTAAAACGGCCTCAGTGAGCGAAGATCACAGTGTTAGAATCATGTCGGCTAATGTGCTTATGTCAAACCACAATAGTGAGCAACTAATCTCACTGGTTGATAAACACCAGCCCGACTTATTAATTACCCTTGAAAGCGACAGCTGGTGGGAAAATAAATTAGCTGTTCTTAAAAAAAACTACCCCTATTATATTGAATGCCCTAAAGACAACCGCTACGGCATGCATTTATACAGTAAATTTAAAATTCTTGATGCGCAAATATGTGAGCTCATTGAAGATGATATTCCTTCAATTCATATCCTGTTCGAAAACAATGAAGGCCTTGAAATGCAAGGGCACTTTATACACCCCGCGCCACCAAGTCCCACTGAAGAAGACTCATCGCGCCCACGCGACTCAGAGCTAATAATGGTCGCTAAAGCACTTAAAAAGCCAACACGCCCGACCATTGTAGCCGGTGATTTAAACGATGTGGCATGGTCGCGTAGCACCCGTTTGTTTATGCAAATAAGTGGTTTTTTAGACCCACGTAAAGGCCGTGGCTTTTATAACACCTTTCACGCAAGTTACTTTTTTATGCGCTGGCCGCTCGATCATTTATTTCACAGCCAAGGCTTTAAAGTAAAGCGCATTAAGCGCCTTGCAAAATATGGCTCTGACCATTTTGCACTGCTTACCGAGCTGGTGTATGAAAACGCCAAGCAGCATTCATTAGAAGATAAATCAGACGAGCTTAAGCAAGAAGAGATACAAGAACTTGCTATGAGCAAAGCCGATAAGCGAAAAGTGCCAAGGTTTGAGAAGGGGTAACAGCTATTGGTTTTTAGCTATTAGCTGTTAGTTGAATATGTTTTAACTTGAACGCTCAGGTTTAATTCTTGATATTTCATCAAACTTGATAACTTCATCAGCCAGTGTAGGTCGGATAAGCGAAGCGCCATCCGACACAGTAAAATACCTTGCCAATTATAATCAATATTTATGTTGTCGAGTGGCAGGAGAGTGCCAATTGCAAACAGTGGTAACGTCGGAGTAACTTGCGCTGCGTGTGGAGAGAAGCTTTGGGGTACAGTGGCGTAGCCACCCCAAAGCAGAACGCAGCATCAAGTTGACTGCTTTGTTAAAAGTTCTCACGACTAATCCAGGAAGCAACAGCGAAAGAATATGCAACTGTGTCAGAACCATGAACACGCTTCCCCTCTTTCAGTAAACTCGTTACATCTAGCACGATTTGATTTCCATCGGCAATCTCACCTGTCATTTGCATGATAGTAGTTTCGAAACTTTTCATTAACTGTGAAGTTGACATCATTATTTTATGATCTTCGGCAGCTTCATGTGCGATAAAGTTTCTTGCTTTTCTTGCACCATGAATCTTTTCTTCTACCCAATCAGGCAATCCATGCTCATCAATGAGTAGTTTTATCTTAGCATGCAAAGTACCTGACTTGACTAGCTTGCATACCTCATAAGAGAACTCACTCTCCGATTTTTCAATATCAAAAAGGTGGGCTAACGCTCTACAGTTACTTTCAAATTCTGTAGCATATGCCAACGCTCGTCCCAATACAGCATAAACCGCATCTGATTCTTTTGTTCGTTCTGGCATTGGCAATAGCGGATGGTTCATAGACTTTTAACTTTTAAATAAGGGGCGCAGAAATGTGGGGCATAATGGCGAAGCCGCCTGCCTGTTTGTGTCCCAGCTCGCCTGCGGGCGACATAATTTTTTTGTTAGGTGACATTTAAAATTAATGGCTCTTTTCTGGTAATTACGTGGATGAACTCATTGCCAGTCATGATAGAAAAATGCCTAAGTTCACCTGGCGTTGTGTCATAGATTAAAGTCTCTGATTTTAAATATTCTATGAGACTGGAGTTTTGATATTCTCCAACTACGCCACTTTCCCTGTTAGCATGAAAATCTTTTGAATGATCACATTCATCGTAAACTTGATATTGAATCGTATCTGAAAAAACAACAAGGAATTTCTTAGGATCCGTATGCTCTTCTGAAACCCTAGAGCTTTCACCTAGCGTCAGAGTCAAGAGCCTGTCCTGATACTGAAGGTTTTCCAAGTACCAACACTGATAATTGTGAATATCTAAACATGTTTCCATTATGGCTCCTAACGCCTTGCTAAGCGGACTAAAATTGTGGGTTATAATGTGGAGCGAATCGAAACGTAACCCACTGTTTTAGTTCCGTTTAAGCAACTTGTTATGTGTTGTTTATAGTGCCAATTACTTTTAGCATTATTGCTTGTTGCACCTTAGGGTGAAACTCTTCATACATAGTATTTAAACGCACATTATTCTTTTCCTGTGGTTTAGGGACTTTAAATTTTTCTGTATTAATCCAATTTACTCGGCGCCCGGCACTTACTAGATCTTTAGTATCCACAATATCAGTTAAGAGTTCATGGTCGGCAATGAAACCTATGCCTTTAACATGGATATCTTTGCTACTCGGTGGACATGATTTTATATAAACGATATCACCGACTTTTAATGAAGCTATGTATTGAAATAATTCAGGAGCTTCGGATTTGTCCCAGCCTGGACCCGCGATTGAATTATCGATAAATTCTTGACTCATATCTTTGTCGTAATATGCACCAATACCAAAAATTGCCATTTATAACTCCATGCTTTGATTGAACACATAACAATTTAATAGTGCGCTCATCGCGCATATTTCTGCCGACGCTACGCTCATTTCTCTGCATGATATAGTTTTAACAAATAACCTAAGGTATTACTATCACTAAGTTTTCTGAAACTTTAAAGAAAAGATAAATAGAACAATATGCGCTCGTCGCTCATCTTCATGAATATATGCGCAAAGAGCAGTTTAACCAATCTATTAACGACGATGTTTAGCCCACCTCAATGAACGCTCCTCGCTCATTATTGTCTGTCATTTTGAGTCTATCCATCAAATCTTTAGGTTCAGTACCAACTTCTATATATCAAATCTTAGCGCTATGTTTTGCAGAGCTTATCGAGCAATCTGAAATCACAATTTTAATCAACATGCTTGGGCTTTTACTAAATAAGCTAAATTGTGAAGTGAAGTTTTAGGTGTGAATTTTTAAGCAAAATATAGCCTTTAAACGCATTACACTTAGTAGCTATACCCACAAAAAAGCCTAAAAGTGATTGCTCACCTTTAGGCTTAATAATATTTTTTAAAACACGTATAAATATTCTTTAAATACGTGTATCTCAGGTGTAGCTATATTAGCTATTAATCATAATACATTTGATATTCACAAATTCGCGCATACCAAAGCCGCCGTGCTCTCGGCCGTAACCACTTTCTTTAACACCACCAAACGGTAGGTTTGGTTGAGCAAGGCCGTAACCGTTAATATTGATCATACCTGTGTCAAAGTGCTTTTTAGCCAGTTCAATGGCTTTTTTCTCATCTTTAGAGAAAATACCACCGCCTAAACCATAGCGAGAGTCGTTGGCGATACGCATTGCATCGTCGTTGTCTTTTGCTTTAATGAGCGAGGCTACAGGGCCAAATAATTCGTCATCGTATGCTGGCATGCCCGGCGATAAATTATCAAGAATAGTCGGTGGGTAGTAGTAACCTGTTTGCGATGGTACTTCACCGCCTGTTACAACATTTGCACCTGCTTCAACAGATTGCATTACTTGGTCGTGAATTTTATCACGTAAATCTTCACGAGCCATTGGGCCTAGATCGGTATCTTCGGCCATTGGGTCGCCCATTTTTAATGCTTCAAATTGGGCTTTAATTTTTTCTTTAAAGTCATCATATAATGACTCTACAACCACAAAGCGTTTTGCCGATACACAGGTTTCGCCGTTGTTGATCATGCGCCCTGTAACACAGGTTTCAACAGCAAGGTCTAAATCTGCATCATCAAGTACTAAGTAGGCATCGTTACTACCAAGCTCAAGCACTGTTTTTTTAACGTATTTACCTGCTTCTTCAGCTACTTTTTTACCGGTAGCGTCACTGCCTGTAAATGTTACGCCGCTGATTGCTTTGTGTGAAATAAGCGCGCTGGCAGTTTTGCCATCAATAAGTAAGTTGCTAAAGCAATATTCAGGGAAGCCCGCTTGTTTAAACAGGGTATCGATTTTCTCTGCCATACCAAATACATTACCGGCATGTTTAAGTACGGTGGTGTTACCGGCCATAATGTTAGCTGCACTGTAACGAATTACTTGGTAAAGCGGGAAGTTCCAAGGCTGAATACCTAATAAAACGCCCGTTGGTTGGTAGCTAACAATAGCACGGCCGCCATCCATATCGCGCTCTTCATCGCCAAGTACTTGTGGGCCGTTTTCGGCTGTATAACGACAAATACCTGCGCAAAGTTCAATTTCTTGAAAACCTTGCTCGTACACTTTACCCATTTCTTCGGTCATTAGCTTAGCAATGGCTTCTTTTTGCTCTTCGAATAAAGAGGCTAGTTTATTTAAATACTTAGCACGCTCGGTAAATGAGGTTTGGCGCCATTTTAAATATGTTTCGTGAGATTTTTCGACTACTTGCTCAGCTTCCTCTTGAGAAAGCAGCGTGTAGGTATCAATGGTTTGTTCAGTTGCGGGGTTGATTGTTTTAACTGTGTTACTCATTTTTATCTCCTTACAAATTAGTTATCAGTAAGGGTGCAAACACAAAGCCAGTTTGTTTTATAAAGTAAAATAGGGTTTAAGTTATTGAATAGTGGTCGCTTTAAATTTAATTATGGGATGTAAATAAAAAGCGAGTGATGAGCAAGCAGTAAAAAATACTGCTTTATGCAAATTTTACAGCCTTAGTTAAACAGTTGCTGTGCTATTTGTTTAAGTAGGTAAGTTTCTCGAATGATAGACAGCCCTTGTTTTTTGCTAAGGCTCATTGTGCGCTCGTTGTGTGCAATGGCGTCGTATATATTGACCCATTTAGGCGTCATACCATTTTGTTGCTCGTAATGTTCAAGCTGTGCTTTGCCAAGCTCTTTGTCTGTATCGCATAAATAGCAATACGACTGTATGTGTATAATATCAAAGTCGTCTTTGTACCAAGGGCGGTACTCTTCGTATAACCCAAAGGGTTTAATAACCTGTATATTTTGCGCGCCAGTTTCTTCGCTAAGCTCTCTTATTAACCCTTGCTCTAGGGTTTCACCTTCATCTACACCGCCGCCGGGTAAACTGTAGTCTTCGTAGCGATTGGTATACATTAATAAAATGTGTGCATCTTTAATCACAATGGCGCGGCCTGTGCGGCGGGTAAATTGAGTGCCTTGGTTTAAATTTATGCCAGGGTGGACCATTGTTTTTAATAATTGCATTTTGTCTCCTTTTTAAAAGCAAAATTATATCAGCTGGTATACTTAGGCGAGTAGTAAAAATAATTCTAATTATTTTTAAAAATTATGATCGGTATGGCTTAAGTTTACGTACATACTGGGTTGTTAAAATTAAACGTTAAAAGACTCAATAGTTTAATCATTTTTAAGAGATTCTAGTAGCCCCTTTTATTTGCAAAATAGGGTGCGTAGAATAAGAAGAAAAGCATAGGGATTTATCATGTTAAACATACTTTTAGTCGATGATGACGTTGAATTTAGTGACGTTGTTTGCCACATTGTCGAATTCCTCGGGCACAACATTTGTACTGCAACTAGCTTAAAAGAAGCACATCAATGGTTTGAAAATAATACCTTTGATCACGTATTACTCGATTTTATGCTGCCAGATGGCAGTGGTCTTCATTTACTCGATCATTTAAAAATGATTGGGCAGTCTCCAAAAGTGACGCTTATTTCTGGCCACCCTTCAGTAAAAGGGATTTTGGCAGACATGTGTGAGCAAGATGTTGGGCATTTATTAAAGCCGCTGCAACGCGAAGACCTAGAGCTGGTATTAAACGGCCCTAAAAAAACAGCTAAAAAAGCTAAAGTTCCGGCTATTACTCGCCATTTTAATAGCTTAATTGGTGAATCAGAGCCAATGCAAAAGCTTTACACCATGATAGAGCGCGTAGCAAAAACCAATGCTAACGTGATGCTAATGGGGGAAAGCGGTGCCGGTAAAGAAGTGGTCGCCCAAGCAATTCATAACGCTAGCCAATGCGAAGGCCCTTTAGTGGCGAGCAACTGTGGTGCTTTGTCTAAAGAATTAATAGGTAGTGAGTTATTTGGCCATGAAAAAGGGGCTTTTACAGGTGCAATTGCCCGTAAAGAAGGGGTGTTTGAGCAAGCAGACGGCGGTACGTTATTTTTAGATGAAGTAACCGAAATGCCTATAGATATGCAGCCAAACTTACTGCGTGTGCTTGAGACTAAAAAAGTAACACGTGTAGGCGGCAATCGTGAATTGCCTATAAACTGCCGCGTTATTTCTGCGACTAACCGTTCGCTGACCGACTTAGCGCAAAATAATATTATTCGTGAAGATATTTACTTTAGGCTTGCGGTTTTTCCCATTGATATACCTGCGCTGCGAGAGCGAAAAGAAGATATTCCACTGCTTGCGAAAGCCTTTTTAGAGCAACTTAACGATGAAAATGGCACTTCGTTTTATTGGCACAACGAGCAGCTAAAAGAACTACAGCAATACGAATGGCCAGGCAATGTGCGTGAACTTCGCCACGCTATCCATCGCGCCTTTATTATGAGCGACCCACAATCGAGCGAAATTACACTTCCGGATAACTTAGAGTCGCCGTTTTCGCGTGTAAATACGCAAGTGGCCGACAACCATGTTTCGGCAGGGCAAACCATTGAAGAAGTCGAAAAAGAGTTAATCCACGCCACGCTAGATAAGGTGCAAGGTAATAAAACGCTAGCTGCGCAAATGCTAGGGATCAGTACAAAAACATTGTATAACCGATTAAACGCATACGGCGGAATTGGAGAATATAAATAACCTGAACTCTGAATAATAAACCTATCTCTAGCAGCTATTTTCAACGTTAACTGCGTTAAATTTGCTTGCAATAGGCCAGCTATTGACGCGTAAATTCGGCTTGTTTTCATTGAAAATCTCTGGCTAGAGAAAAGAATTTGGTTATCACTATAATTTAATATTTTAGTAAGTTTCTTAACCAGAGTTCAGGTTGAATAAGTATAGGAAGTAATATGAGTGATGAAAAAGAAGTTAATACGCTAAATAAATTGGTACATGATGCGAGAGCTCCACTGAATAGAATTTCTATGAATGCAGAGCTCATTAAACTGGTATTAGAAAACGATATGCCAAAAGATAAAGCGTTAGCAGCACTCGATAAAATAATTTCAAACTGTCAGCAATGTAGCGAAAGCTTGCAAAACATTACTGATTTTAATAATAAGTAGTCATTTAAAATTAGGTATTTACACATAATGAGTAAGCAAAAGCAGCAGGGTAAAACGAATATAACGTGGGCCGCTTTTATCGCAATAGTACTGTGTATTGTTGTTGGCAATGCAGTTTTGGCATTAAGTACTATTCAGGGATTAACGCAAACGCAAAAAAGCTTGGATAACACCAGCTTATTAGCCGATGCCATTGAGCGTCTTCACTTATCAATTGTGCAGGCAGAGTCTGGCCAGCGCGGCTACTTACTCACCGAAGAAGAAGACTACTTAATGCCTTATTACGATGCGATAGGGCAAATAGAATCGCAAATGGAGCATGTAAAGTCTCTACACTCTGAAATTGATGGCCAAGCTGAGCGAATTGCTGAGCTATTAGTGTTAACAGAAGCTAAAATTAAAGAGCTTAAACAAACGGTTAAGCTGGCTACTAATGACAAAGAGCGCCGTGCGTTATATGTATTAAATACGCACAGAGGGCGAGAGCTATACAAAGATATTCGCGTTAAAGTTAATGATATTCAAGACCGAGAATTACTGTTTAAGGTGAGCCATTTTTCTAAGCTGGCACAAATAAAAAATGAAGCAAAAATCACCTTTGCTATTACAGCGGTTACCAGTGCGCTTTTAATAATAGGTATGTTTTTATTAACACGCCTAAATTTAAGAAACGCGGCTAAATACCGTGAGGAGCTTGAAATACAAAACGAAACACTTGCAACTAAAGTGTCTGAGCGCACGCAAGAGCTGACCTTATATTCAGATGAGCTGAGCCGCTCAAACCGTGAGCTTGAAGAGTTTGCGTTTGTTGCCAGCCATGATTTACAAGAACCACTTCGAAAAATTCAAGCATTTAGTGACCGCCTAGAAACAATGTTTAAAGATGAGCTGGGCGAAAAAGGCATAGATTACATAGGCCGCATGAAAAATGCAGCGCAACGTATGTCTAACCTTATTAACGACTTGCTAGAGTTTTCGCGGGTAACAACGCGAGGTAAAGACTTTGATGACACTGACTTAAAAGGCGTAGTTAACGATATTTTAAGTGATTTAGAAGTTGCCATTAAAGAAAGCAATGCGCACGTAGAGGTGGGCGAACTACCGGTTATTCAAGCCGATAAAAGCCAAATGCAGCAGTTGTTTTTAAACTTACTGTCTAACGCTGTTAAGTTTAGAAAGCCAGGTGTTGAGCCACATATAAGCGTAATGTACGAGCACAAAGACGAGTTTAGTGAAGAGCATAACGAAAAAGTGGGTTGGCAAATTATTACCATAAAAGATAATGGTATTGGTTTCTCACAAGAGTATGCTGATAAAATATTTGTACCATTTCAGCGCCTGCATGGGCGCTCGGAATATAAAGGCACAGGGATTGGGCTTTCAGTTTGTAGGCGTATAGTTGAGCGGCATGGTGGGATAATTACCGCTCATAGTAAAGACGGTGAAGGGGCAACCTTCATAATAAAATTACCTGTGGAAACAACGCTTTTCACACTTCAAGGAGAGGCTTAGATGCCGTATTCAAAAGTGAAACCTATTACAATATTAATGGCAGATGATGACGAGGATGATCGCCTACTCACGCAAGATGCGCTAGCCGAAAGCCGTGTATTAAACGAGCTGCATTTTGTGGAAGATGGGGTTGAATTATTAGAGTACTTAGAGCGCAAGGGTAAGTTTGAAGATAAAAATTCATCGCCACGCCCTGGGTTGATTTTGCTTGATTTAAATATGCCACGTATGGATGGCCGTGAAGCACTTGAGGCCATTAAGGCAAACCCAAACCTTAAAGGTATACCGGTTGTTATTTTAACCACCTCTAAGCAAGAAGAAGACATGGTTAAAGGCTATAACTTAGGAGCGGCCTCTTATATTACTAAACCGGTAACATTTGATGGCTTGGTTGATTTAATGAAAACCCTAGGAAAATACTGGGTAGAATTTGTAGAGCTGCCGACAACGTTTAACGACTAAATAAGTAGCAACATTAAGCCCCTAATTAGGGGCTTATTAAATGCAATTAAAAGGAGGTAGTATGTTAGATAAAGTGACTCGCTTACTTTTAGTAGAAGACGATGAAGATGATTACATTCTCACTTGCGACTACTTAGAACAGTTAGATTCACATACATTTGACATAGAATGGATAAGCTCTCCTGAGCAAGCAATAAGCATTTTAAGTAAAAACGATCACGATATTTGTTTGCTTGATTATCGATTAGGCGCCTCAAATGGGCTAAGTGTATTAAAAAAGGCCATTGCTAATGGGTTTAGCGGGCCAATTATTATGCTTACGGGGCAATCTAATGATGAATTAGACTCTGCAGCACTTGATGCCGGCGCGGTAGATTACCTTATAAAAACAGAAATGAGTTCGAGCCGGTTTGCTCGCGCTATACGTTATGCTTTAGCGCGTAAAGATGTTGAAGGCGAGCGAGTAGAGCGTTTAAAAGCCGAAGCAGAGAACCGCTCAAAAGACAGATTTTTAGCCCACTTAAGCCACGAATTACGTACCCCGCTTTCATCTATATTAGGTTACACAGAGTTACTGCTACAAAGCGACTTTAGCAAACAGGCCGAAAACGAACTAGGGGTTATTTACCGAAACGGTAAGCACTTGCTGAGCTTGTTAAACGATGTGCTCGATTTATCTAAAATTGCTGCTGACAAATTAGAGCTCACCTTAAGTGAAGTAAACTTAGATAGCATGCTGGCTGATGTTTACACCTTAATGCGTGTATCTGTGCTTGATAAAGGTTTAAAGCTTCGCTTTGAGTCTCTACAGCCTTTACCTCTTATTGTGAGAGTAGATGCCACCCGCGTACGCCAAATTCTCATTAACTTAATCAATAATGCGGTTAAATTTACCGAAAAGGGCGAAATAGTGGTTAGTGCCTGGACCGAGTGGGTTGAAGGCCAAGAAATGCTATTTTTTAGTATTAAAGATTCAGGCATGGGGATTGCCCCTGAAAAACAAGCATTAATTTTTAAACCCTTTGAGCAAATAGCCGATGTAGAATCGCGCTCTGTTGGCGGAGCAGGCTTAGGCCTTGCGATTTGTGCCGAGCTATTAGCGCGTATGCACGGCAGTATTGATTTAACCTCTAGAATGGGCGAAGGCTCTACTTTTACTATTTCGGTGTACCCAGGCGATATTAGTGAAGTAGAACGCCAAGTATTAAACTTTAGCAGTGGCTCGCAATTACAGACAAAATCAGCCCCCTGTAAAGTGACAGGCCGCGTATTAGTGGTTGATGATTTGCGCGATTTACGCATGTTAGTTGGCCATATGATTAGCACATGTGGTGCGCGCGTAGACTACGCCGAACATGGCCAGCAAGCGCTTGAAAAAGTAAGAATTGCACAAGCGTATCGCTCTCCTTATGATATTATTTTTATTGATATACATATGCCTGTAATGGGTGGTAAAGAAGCCACAATAGAGCTTAGAAAAATGGGCTACACAGGCCCAATTATTGCGCTTACTGCCGCCACTATGAAAGGCATACATGAAGAGCTTGCCGCCCTTGGTTTTAACGATGTAATACCAAAGCCCGTTGATAGCTCTTCTTTGTATCAATGCTTACAAGATTACTTAGTATCGCCAGAGCATGCGCCTCAAGCTAAAAACATTCACAGCGACAAAGCTGTAATAGAGAAAAAGCAGCGCTTTTTATTGGTTGAGGACGACCAAGATGCAGCGCAAATTACGCAGTTGTTGCTAGAAAGTTTAGGGGTAGAAACCGTTATTACCTCAACGTGTGCACAGTGTTTACAAACCCTCAATCATGACCAACAATTTAATAAGGTATTGCTCGATATGCACTTACCTGACGGGCGTGGTGTAGATTTAGGTAAGCAAATTAACGAACGTTACCCTGACTTAAGCTTAGTGATTGTTAGTGGTGCAGAGCCCGATCCTAAGCAGATCAAAGATTTAAATATTAATCATGTACTTTTGAAACCGATTAACCTGAGCTTATTAGAAACCTTGATCAGCTCGTAATTTAGAAGTTATTTTATGCAGTCGATAAAACTAGAAAGTGAGATATTAACGCCCTCTAAAGTAGTATGCGTTGGGCGTAATTACACCGCGCATATTGCCGAGCTTAATAATGAGCTACCAGATCAAATGGTATTGTTTAATAAACCGAACAGTGCCCTTTCGTCTACCTTATTTGCTACGCACAATAACGACACACTGCACTATGAAGCCGAGCTGTGTTTTGTTATTAAAAATAATGAGTTGGCAGGCGTAGGTTTAGGGTTGGATTTAACTAAACGTACCGTGCAAAGTAAGCTTAAAAATAAAGGGCTACCGTGGGAGCGCGCCAAGGCGTTTAACGGCTCGGTATTATTAACGCCCTTTTTAGCTATAGCGGATGCTGAGCAGGTGTTTACGTTTGAGCTTAAAATTAACGATAACGTTATTCAACAAGGCGATACGCAATTTATGATACATAAGCCTAAAGATATTTTAAGTGAAATTAATGAGTTTATGCACTTAGAAAATGGCGATGTAATAATGACAGGAACGCCTGCAGGCGTAGGGGAAGTGGCTGCAAACAGCGTATTTACAGTAAGCTTGTATGCTAATTCGACCTGCTTGTTATCGCAGAGCTGGCAGGCGCAATAGGATTAAGTATTTGCTGTTGGTAATGCTTAGTAAACTGCGGAAAACTTTGCTCTAACCAAAAACGCTGACTATTTATATAAGCAGGCGATTGTAATACCTGCTTATGTAGCGCTTTATTTATTTTATTAAGCGCCTTGGTAGCAAAATCATTCGGTGCTCTTACTGCACACCCTATAGCCCCTAAAACAAACTCTCTGGGGTCTTCTTCAATTGGCAAACTGACTATATTTTTAAACTTACTATGGTTAACAAAATAATCCCCCATAAACGGGTAGTCTATTGTGTAATCTAAAAAGCCACGGCTCAAGCGAGCAATAACAGCTTGGCTTTCATTTTCGCTGCTCCAGCTTAGCGATGCTTTATGATACACCGTGGTGTTTTCGATTATTTTATTAATTTTTGAAGTAAACTTGCGCGCCGCGGCTTGACCATATACATATTGCTCGTCTGACAATAAATGAATAAGTTTAATAGGGCTGCCATGCTTAGCGCGTATTTCTGGAGCAAGTTTTTGAGTGGTTAAAACCGAAAAAGGCGGGTAAACCGTGGTGGGGGTAGAAAACTGTAACACCCCATTGGCCGTTTTTTTATGAATAACACACGGAAAACATGCATTATCGCCTTCATTTAAGTGCTTATTAATTCGCTCTTGCGGCACGATTAGTCGCGTATGTTTTACATCATCAATGCTGTTAATTAGTTGCTCGGTGAGGTTGTCACAAATACCGCCTTGCGGCGCATGCGAATCTTTATCCATATGAAACGGGGGCGTGTAACTTTGTAACCATACAATTTCTTCAATTGGGTGAGTATTGTCAGCGTACCCGTAACGCATTAAACCACCTAGTACACCAAAGAATAAAATTACATTTCTAAGCATAACTCACTAAAAATAATCCATTTAAGTTAACTTTAGTATAGTTTTACTTTGTATATGTTCAAATGTAAGAGAGAAAAAGGCAGTAAAAAAACTGCCTATTATCTGGGTTTAATATGGTTGCGGGTAATCTTTAAAAATAGTGCCAATTTCAGTTAGCGTGTCGTCGCTTAAAGTTATGCTAAAAGCGTCAATGTCTTCTTTTAATTGGGCCATGCTGGTCGCCCCAATAATTGACGAGGTAACGCCATCGACTTGATTACACCAAGCAAGTGCCAATTGGGCTGGGGTTATGCCGCTTGCATGTGCAAGCTCTACATAACGCTGCGTGGCTTTTTGCGCGTTAGGGGTATCTCTAAAAATGCCATTGCGCTGCATAAATGTCCAACGCGAGCCCGCTGGGCGTGCGCCGTTTAGGTATTTACCCGTTAGCAAGCCAGCAGCAAGCGGCGACCAAGGTAAATAAGCAATATCTTCATGGATACACTGCTCAATTAAGTAGGGCCAATCTTTAGCGTGCGCTAGGCTAAATTCGTTCTGAATAGACACCATACGCGGTAAGTTATGCGCTTTTGCTAAATTTAAAAATTGGCTAATGCCCCATGGGGTGTCATCTGAAAGGCCACAATATTTTATTTTTCCGGCTTTAACGCACTCATTAAGGCCCTCTAAAATATCAAGCATACCCGCTTGTTGTTGCTCAGTATCTACGTCACTAAAAGTGAGTTTACCTGGCCACTGCCTGCCAAAATGTGGGGTAGAGCGATTAGGCCAATGCAATTGGTATAAATCTATGTAGTCGGTTTGTAGGCGTTTAAGCGAGTTATCTACGGCCTCAATGACAGCGCTGCGTGTTATATCGCCGCCATCTCGTACCCACGACAAGCCATTGCCTGCAATTTTACTCGCTAATACAATATCACCGCGCTTTTGCGCATTACGGCTTAGCCAGTTACCTATAATTTGCTCTGTTTTACCGTAGGTCTCTGGTGAAGGAGGAACGGCATACATTTCGGCAGTATCTATAAAATTAACGCCTTGTGCCAAGGCATAAGCTATTTGCTCATCGGCGTCTTGTTGGGTATTTTGTTTACCCCAAGTCATGCTGCCTAAGCATACTCTAGAAACATCAACACCGCTGCTGCCTAACGGACTGTATTGCATTTAAAATCCTTAAATTATGTAAGATCTTGAGAGTGGATAATTAATACCAATTCGCAATAAAACCTAATTAAGCGAATTGATGTAGTGCCGATAGTAATGGCTCTGAAATCGCCGCTTTTTGTCCTGTTTTAAAGTCAAACATAACAACTTGAGAATAGCCTGTGGTAGTAATAGCTTGCTGAGCATGGCTAAATACAGAGTAATTCATCATAAAACGGTCGCTTTTTATATCTGAAATAGTAATACCTACGGTTAAGGTATCTGGGAAGGTCACTGGACGTTTATAGCGAATATTGTTTTCACTAATGACCGGGCCTATTCCACCTGGTTTTATCGTATCAAACTGATTTATTTTATTTAGAAAATCGATACGCGCAATTTCAAAATAACGCAAGTACACCACGTTGTTAACATGTTGTAGGGCGTCCATATCGGCCCATGCTACGGTGATATCGGTATGAATAGGGTGCTGATCTTTGAACCTTTGCATGTATGTGTACTCTTAGTTTTAAATGAATGAGGTTATCAATATGGTGTTTGTAGCTCAAGACAATAAATGCCATGTTTTTTTATAAGATGATTGTACCTATTTATTTTTAGGACTACAGTTAAATAACACAGACAACGCACACACGAGAACACACATGCAAAATATAATTAATTGGGCTTTAGCCAGTTTAGTTTTTATAGCGTCTTTTGCTTGCTATGCAATGGGTAATGCCTCCGGCGGCATAATGCTTTTAGCTGCGGGGTTTTTATTGGAGTTTGTTTTTTGGCTACATTGCTTTAAAAAATCAAAGCGCTTTAAGCAGCCGTTTTAAAAAAGCTGTTTAAAGCTTGCACGGTTTAACGCGCTACACCTAGTAGCGCTTTTAACTTTAGCAAGTTAAACAGGCTTTAATGGACTTGCTTAATGAAAGTGAATCCTTAATAATGGCTGTATAAATAAACAGTTGTTATGTGGTAATGAAAAAGTTTATTCATATCGACATGGACTGCTTTTATGCAGCGGTTGAAATGCGCGATAACCCCAAACTTGCCAGTGTGCCTTTAGCGATTGGTGGCAATAGCCGTCGTGGCGTGCTCTCTACAGCAAATTATATAGCGCGCGAATATGGTGTTCGCTCGGCTATGTCTAACTACCACGCTAAGCAATTATGTCCCGATTTAGTTATTGTGCCCGGGCGCATGGCGGTTTATAAAGAAATTTCTAACCAAATACGCGCTGTATTTAAACGCTATACCGACCAAATAGAGCCGCTGTCGCTTGATGAAGCTTACCTAGATGTAACCAACAGCACCGCATGCAAAGGCAGCGCAACGCTTATTGCTCAGCAAATTAGAGCAGATATTTATAACGATACCGGCCTTACTGCCTCTGCCGGGGTTGCCCCCATTAAGTTTATTGCCAAAATAGCCAGTGACGAAAATAAACCCAATGGCCAATTTGTGGTTTTACCGGATGAAGTTGATGCGTTTTTAAATAATTTACCGCTGGGTAAAATCCCTGGTGTGGGCAAAGTAACCCTCGAAAAGCTTAATTTAAAGGGGTTATACACAGGTAAAGACGTTCGCGAGAAAGGCGTTAATTGGATGCAGCAGCATGTGGGGAATTTTGGTGTATCGCTTTATCAAAAATGTGCTGGCGAATATATTGGTAAAGTAACCACTGAACGAGTCCGTAAATCCCTTAGTGTTGAACACACCTATGAATACAACAAAAATAGCTTACAAGAATGTTTAGATCAGTTACCTAAATTACTCCAAGAGCTAACAGCGCGCCTTAATAAGCAACAGCTACAAAACCGTATTAATAAGCTAAGTGTAAAAGTGAAGTTTGCAAACTTTGTTGTTACCTCAGCTGATCAAGCTCATCATCAATTAAATACTGCTATTTTTACTGAATTACTCTCTAAGGCGTATCAACGTGGGATGCAGCAACCGGTGCGTTTATTAGGTATTGGGGTAGGTGTTAAAAATGAACCTAATTTAAATTTGCAACTGAGTATTCTTGATTAACTACACGCTTTTTTGCAATTTAGAGTGCTTTAGCAAAGTAATTTAAACGTGGAGCAAGCAGGGGCTGCCTTTACTAAAAGCTATATAGTTGTTGTTAGTTTCTTCTTAAAACACTGAGTCACTTTAGTTAGCTGTAAAACCAAGTTGCCAGATTAAAATGAGCTGATCGCAGTTGGCTGGTTTTGTGTTTTTATATCAACGATAATAGCCCCTTATGTTTTCTAACAGGAGTTTTACTTATGGCATATCCTCAAGCGATAGCTGCACAATCACTTAGTGCAAGCTTTGACTCATTTTCTCACGATGCACTTATTATAATTAGTGATGACTTTTCTCAATTAGCCAATAACTCATTAAGTGATGCTATCGAATCATACGCTAAAGTAGATTCTCGTATTGGTAAACAAGTTACGTTTTTAGTGGTTGATAATGTACGCGTTGTTTTAGCGCCTACTGGGCCGCTTAACCGCGATTACGATGATGTAAGACGCTACTTTGATGCTGCTAAACTAGCGATTAACGAAGCAAAAGCCGCGGGTAGTGTAAACCCTGCTATTTACTTACCAAAATTACATACAGATGCGCGTTACCAGCATGCATTAGAAGTGGCGTATTTAGGCGCATGCCAAGCATTATGGCAACCTTTGGAGGCGCGCGAATACCACGGCGAAAGCATTGAACCTATTACGCAAATTGGTTTAATCGATGCAAATGAGCAAACAGTTAAAGCTGTAAATGCAATTGCAGCAGGGCAATATGCGGCACGTGATTTATGCGGTACTGAGCCTGAACGTATGGCGCCACCACGCTTTGCTGATTACTGTGTTGAGCTTTTTAAAGGCTCTAAAGTAGCGGTTGATGTGATTGACGATATTAACACGATAGATAAAAACTACCCTATGCTTAGCACCGTTGCTCGCGCATCTTATGCGGTTGAGCGCCACCATCCACGTGTTGTTAAGCTAGAATACGTGCCAGAAGGTGAAGTAACGCGCACGCTAATGTTTGTTGGTAAAGGCTTAGTTTACGATACCGGCGGCGCCGATTTAAAAGTAGGCGGTTACATGGCGGGTATGAGCCGTGATAAAGGCGGGGCTGCATCCGTTGCGGGCTTTATGAAAGCCGTGGCAGATTACCAACCTAAAGGCGTTAAAGTTATTTCTTACTTAGCTGTGGTTCGTAATTCAATTGGCTCAGATTGTTTTGTACCAGATGAAATTATCACTAGCCGTGAAGGCGTACGTGTACGCATTGGTAACACCGATGCAGAAGGGCGTTTAGCTATGGGTGACCTACTTAGCGAAATGAAAGATGTAGCCAAAGGTGAAGTTAATCCAACATTATTCACCGTAGCAACCCTTACAGGCCACGCGGCACGTGCTATGGGTCCTTACGGAGCGTATGTTGAAAACGGACCTGCACGTAGTGCTAATATCTCTCGTCAAATAGCGGATTGTGGTGATTTATGGGCAGATGCAGCTGAGGTTTCTCGCTCTCGCCGTGAAGATTACGACTTTATCAAACCGCGTACCCTCGCTGATGATGTTTTATCAAGCAATAATGCGGCCTCTGCTGTTACAGCCCGTGGGCATCAATTCCCTATGGCGTTTTTAGCCGTTGTTGGTGGGCTTGATAAACACGGTAACGACTCTGAGCAGCCGCTTCCTTATGTACATATGGACATTGCTGGTAGTGGTGTTGAAGGCGGTGATTGGCAGCACGGCAAGCCAACCGCAGCATCAGTAACCAGCTTATTTGCACGCTACTGTATGTAATACCAATCCGCAATAATACTTAATCATTTTTCGGGGCTAAACGTGTCGCTATCTGTGTTAAAAAATTCTCATTTAGAACAACTAAATAGCAAATTTTTTGCCTAGCCATCAACACGTTTTTCCATCCTAAAAATAGATCACTTAATTATGCGAAATGGTATAAGCTAAAAACGCTTATACAATAAAAAAGCCCTGTTAATTCAGGGCTTCTGTTTTTTAATTATTTTAATTTAAAGCGATTAACCACGCTCGAAAGCCCTTGGCTACTTTGTTTAAGGTTATCGCTGGCATCGGTAAGTTGCTTTGTATTATTTAGTGATTGCTCGGTTGATTGAGATAGCTCGTTAATACGTAAATTAACCTCGTCAGCAGCTTGTGTTTGCTGCTCGGTGGCACGGGCTATTTGGCTGTTCATGTCGGTAATTATAGATACCAGCCTTTCTATTTCATTGAGCGATGTATCTGCAGATGAAACCTGCTCTACCGTCGTCACCGACAGTGCTTGGCTTGATTTTACCGCCTCTACTGCCGCTTTAGCGCCTTCTTGTAATTTAGTGATCATGGCTTGAATTTCATCTGTGCTTTGCCCAGTTCTGCTGGCTAATGTGCGCACTTCATCGGCAACAACTGCAAACCCTCTGCCGTGCTCGCCTGCACGAGCCGCTTCTATAGCAGCGTTGAGTGCAAGTAAGTTTGTTTGCTCCGATATACTTCTGATCACATCAAGCACAGAGCCTATATTGTTACTTTCGTTTGCTAAATCTTCAGTTACTTGGCTCACTGTTTCTATATTACTTGAGAGTGTTTCTATGGCGGTAATGGTATTCGCTACCACGTTTTTACCGGTTGAGGCATTGTGCGCTGCATCATTGGCAGCTTGTTCTGCGGCGTCGGCATTACGACTCACATCATGAATTTGGTGCGTCATTTGCTCCATGGCGGCGGCTACTTGTGTGGAACTGTCGTTTTGTAGTTCAATGAAGGAGTGGCTTGTTCTACTTGACTCATCCACCGTGTGAGCGTGTCTGCTTACATCATCTGCACTGTGCGATACATGCACTAACGACTCGCGCATTTTTAAAACAAATAAATTAAAAGAGCGTGATAGCTCTGATATTTCATCATTGCCCGATTCGCTTAGCGTACGTGTTAAGTCACCTTCACCTTGCGATATGTTTTTCATCATGCCTGCGGCAAGACGAGTAGGCGTGAGTATACTTTTACCAATAAAGTAACTTAATAAAATGACAGCAATAATCATAACTAAGGCGCTAATTATGATGAGATTACGCTGCTCGCTAAATGCTTCATCTATTGAATCTAGGTATACGCCTGAGCCAATAATCCATTGCCACGGGCTAAAGCCTTTTACAAATGCGACTTTATCTACCGGCTGATCTTTTCCTGGTTTTGGCCATTTATAAGGAATAAAACCTTCTTTTTGTTGTTTTACAATGTTCACCATTTCTACAAAAAGTGCTTTGCCATCGGGGTCTTTATTATTACTTAAGTCTTTACCGTTAAGCGCAGGCTTTATTGGGTGCATTACCATTTGGGGTTGGTAGTTGTTTACCCAAAAGTAATTTGTTTTGTCATAGCGCAGCGCTTTTATAGTGGCCAGTGCTTGTGATTGAGCCTGCGCTTGTGTGAGTGTATTGTTTTGTTCAAGCTGGTGGTAATGCTCAATAATACTGTATGCCGTTTCTACTACATTTTGGGTTTTTAGATATTGCTCGTTTTTGAGTGAGCTATATTGATGAGTTAAGCTAGATATACTAAGTACTATTAAGCCAAATGCAACAATGGCTATTAACAGTAAAAAACGCTGGAAAATACTGAAACTACGTAGGTTAAGCATTAATTTGTCCTCAATTAGTGTACGCCTTAGCGCATAGAATAAGCGTAGCTAAAAAAAGCGTTTAATCTAGGCTTACTAACTTATTAAGACAAAAAAAAGGCTGATTTTTCAATCAGCCTTTAGTCTATTTAGTCGTCATATGATTATTTAACATCAAAATGTCGATTAAAGAAGTTTGTGATGGTTTGGTGTAAATGTGTTTGCACCTGTTTACCGCGTAAGCTGTGTTTTGAGCCTGGGTAGGTCATCATTTCAAACTGTTTTTCGTTATCTTGTAGTTGTTTAAATAATTTAGTGGCGTGGGTAAATAACACGTTGTCATCGGCCATGCCATGGTAAATCATTAATGGGCCTTTTAAGCCATCAGCGTATGGGAATACGGCGCTGTCTTCGTAGCCTTTGGCATTGGTTTTTGGATGACCAAGGTAGCGCTCAGTGTAATGGGTGTCGTAAAGTGCCCAGTCAGTAACTGGTGCTCCCGATACACCGGCTTGAAAGTAATCGCCCGCTTTAAACATGGTCATTAGGGCCATGTATCCGCCATAACTGTGGCCATAAATACCAATGCGTTGTGGGTCTACGTAATCAAGCGTGCGTAAAAACTCAACGCCTTTAATTTGATCTGCTACTTCTACAACACCTAAGTGCTTGTAAATAGCGTCTTCAAACTTTTTACCACGGTTGTATGAGCCTCGGTTATCGAGCTGAAAAATAACATAGCCTTGTTGCGCCATGTATTGAAAGTACAAGTTTTTGCTGCGCCAGCTATTTGTAACGCGTTGTGCATGCGGGCCGCCATATACATTAACAATTACTGGGTGCTTTTTACCGTCTGCAATATTACTTGGTTTAAACAAGCGGTAATGCATTACTTGGCCATCTTCTGCTTTAATTGTGCCGTACTCTGGAGTTGCTAAATCACTTAAATAAGGTGTTAATGGGTGGCTATCATCAAGCTTATTTTGTTCAAGCCATGTGATAAATTCGCCATTTACTTTACGTAGTGCCGCCGAGTTAGGCTTGTTTACCGATGAGCTATTATCAATAAACGTTTTGCTGTCTTTAGCCATTACCACTTTGTGGTATTGGCCTTGTTCGGTGATGCGCTTAATATTGCCTTTTTTAAACAGTGGTGCGCTGTATAAATGGCTTTCAAGCGGGGTGTCTTTACGTCCTGCAAAGTACACTATGCCTTTTTTCTCATCCACGCCTTTTAAGCTATCAACAACCCAGTCTCCTGAGGTGATTTGTCGAATTAGCTGGCCGTTAGTGCGGTACAAATAAAGGTGTTTAAAACCATCACGCTCAGAAGCCCATACAAAATGCTTTTTGTCTTTTAAGAAATGCAGATCAAAGTTTAAATTGATCCACGTATCGCTGTTTTCTGTTAGCGCTACTTTTTGCGTTTTAGTATCGCTATTGTAAAAACGTAGTTCTAACTTATGTTGTGAGCGATTTTGCCATTGATACGAAAGGGTAGTGCTGTCTTTTAGCCATTTAGCACGTGCAATGTAAATGTCTTTATCATCGCCTAAATCAACCCAGTCAACGTTTTGATTATTTAAAGACACCACGCCCAGTTGTATTTCAACGTTGTCGGTGCCTGTAAATGGGTAACGTTGATTAAATAGCTTTACTTCGTCTGCATAAATTTCGTTACGGATGGCTTCTTTTACTGGGGTTTCATCTACGCGAGTGAATGCAATTTTAGATTCATCGCCAGCCCACCAGTAGCCAGTCATACGGCTCATTTCTTCTTGTGCTACAAATTCGGCCATGCCGTTTTTAATAACGCCGCCGCCATCTTTGCTCAGTTGTATTTCTTTACCTGAATCAAGTGCTAAAGCGTAAAGGTTTTGCTCGCGAATAAACGATACATAGTTACCTTTAGGAGAAAAACGGGCATCGGTTTCAAACGCTTCTGTATTGGTAAGTTTTTTACTTTTACCAGATGCAAGCTCGTAATAATACAGGTCACCATTGAGTGGGAATAACAGGGCTTTGCCATCTTTAGACCATTTATACTCTAAAATACCTTTACCAAAAATACGTTGGCGTTCGCGGCGTGCTTTTTCCTCATCAGAGAGGTTTTCTGGGCCTGAAAATAGCTTTGCAGAATCAACCAGTATTCTGTTGGTGTTATCTTTTAAGTTGTATTCCCATAAATCATAACGGTTGTAGTCATCGGTTTTACCTTGCAGGTAAGTTACGCGGCTACCGTCTGGTGAAAACTTAAGTTGTACGGGAGCTTTACCCGACAAGCTCGGATCATCAAAAATACGCTCTAGCGATAATGGTTTTGCTTGTACGCTTAGTGCGCCAACAGCTAGCGGTAGTGCGAGGGTTAAGTGTTTTATTTTTTTTAGCACAAGGTTGCCTTAGCTCATTATAAATATTGTATTAAATGGTAAAGCTAAGCGTGTGCAACTGCAAATAAATGCTATAAAGTGGCCATTATTAAAGACTAACTAGGATGTGACGATGACGAACCACACTTTTGAACTCGCCCCAGAGCTTAAGCGCGATTGTATAGAACTGGCAGATTGGCCTTTATGTAAGGTGTTATTACTTAACGATAGCCAATACCCTTGGTTTGTATTGGTGCCCAGAAAACCTAATTTAAAAGAGATCATCGATTTATCTGATGCCGATCAAATTGTATATTTAAAAGAGTCGGCCAAACTCAGCAAGCTTATTATGCAAGTGTTTAGCCCTGATAAATTAAACGTGGCCGCTTTGGGTAATATGGTGCCGCAATTACATATTCATCATATTGCACGTTTTACAACTGATGCTGCGTGGCCTGCACCGGTGTGGGGTAAGTTTCCTGCAAAGCCATACACAGATGAGCAAATAATAGCGCTAAAAAAAGCGCTGCAGTTATAAACTACAGCGCCTTATTAAACTATTACAAAGTATTACGTGTTGGGTTAGTTAAGGCCTAACACGTCTTTACCTTGTTTAAAGGTTACATCAACCGGAATATTCGCTTGGCTTAGTTTTTCTAAGTCTTTAGCAAGCTCTTCTTTAATATCGCCATGAGTGGTAATTAGTTGATCTACTTTTTCGTAATCGCCGTCACCTTGTAATGTTAAAATTAAGCGCGACAGTTTAGCCATAGCCACGCCCATTTTTTCCATATTTACACGGTATAAACCCTCTTCATTTTTAGAAAAAGCGCCTTCTTGTGCAAAAAAGTTAAAGCGGATCATGTTGGCTTTACCATGTGCGCTTGATGCACCAAAACGTACTGAGCGGAAAATACCCGCCATAAAGGTGGTGTAGTAATCTTCTAATGTGCCTTCGGTAATTTCGCCTTTTTTAAGTAACTGCTCAACCATGTATAAACCTAAAATATCGGCTTTACCTTCTTCAAGTGCACTTGCGTGCTCTTGTAATGATTGGCGCACAGTGCCTTTATTTGTAATGGTGTTTTTAATACCTAGGCCATGAGCCACTTCGTGAAACATGGTATTGGCAAAAAAGGCGTTAAAGGTAATATGCTTACGTTGCTCAGGTACAATTAACTGCTCAGCAATTGGCACTAAAATTTTATCAAATTTTGCACGCATTGCGTTTTTAAGCTGCAGGCGACGAGTGCCTTTTTCAAGCTGTACTTGCTCATCGTTTGGTAAGTTAATGGCAATAGTTTTGCTGCCCGCATTTGAGTGACCTGCATAGTAAACCACATCGTAAGCATTTAAATCGGCGTCTGAACCTGGCACTTCTTGCTTATATTTAGCATCTACCGGTAGACCTTTTTGCAGCTCTGGTAAAAAGGCCGCAAATTTAGCTAGGCGCTCGCTCCATTTTAAATCTTTAATTAGTACATACGACTCATAAGCAGAGCGGTAGCCGAAGAGTTGATCTTCGTAGGTTTCAATTGGGCCAATAACCACATCAACTGGGTTATTTTTCATGTCCATCCAGGCAAAGTCAGAACCCTGAAAATCATCTTTTTGTAGTGCATCAGCACGTAGGTTTAAGTAATTAGCAAATTCTTTGTCATCGGCAAGCTTACTGGCTTCACGTAATAAATCTGCTGCTTTAGCTAACTCCTCAGCGTATTCTTTTGAGTAAGGCACGCTGTAAAGGTTACCTTGCTCATCACGTTTGATTAATGAATAAAGGCCTTTTTTATCTTCTACGTCGGCGTTATTTAGCTCTTCTTTTGTTATGTCGGCTGGGTAGAATTGTGCGCCAAGGGCTTTTTCTTTGTAACCTGATAAAAACGGTTCGTCACCATTTAAACGATCCCAAGGGCCGTAGTTAATATCAGCAAATTTACGTACTTTTTCATCACTTAGTTTTGCTAAAAAAGCGTCTTTATTATCGCCAAAAGCCTGCTTCCAAAATAGCTCGTCCATAATTTTAGAGGCATCGATAAGCTTAGCAACCATGGCTTTTTGATTCTCACTTAAATGAGATAGGTCGGCTTTTAGGCTAAAGTCGGTGTAAATATCTAAACGTTGTTTATCAATATTAATTAAATCTGGGCCAGCTTGCGCGGCACTTTTTTGAGCAAGTTCTACACCTGTGGCTTCG
The DNA here is from genome assembly GCF_025942345.1 of Pseudoalteromonas sp. A3. Classification (NCBI taxonomy): domain Bacteria; kingdom Pseudomonadati; phylum Pseudomonadota; class Gammaproteobacteria; order Alteromonadales; family Pseudoalteromonadaceae; genus Pseudoalteromonas; species Pseudoalteromonas sp. A3. The sequence goes on along the minus strand of NZ_JAPCKL010000015.1, from coordinate 33,343 downwards.
GTCGAAGAGGGGGCTTGCTCTGAGCATGCACTAAGAAAAACGACGCCTGAGAGTAAAATTGCTTGGCTAATTTTGTTTAAGATCATTTGATTGCCTGTTAAAAAAGTAAGTTTAATTATTTGTACGCTTAAATTTAATTGCTAGCGCGTACAAACGTTTCCTTATAGTGACTGCATTAAAGCAAAACTAAATGGTAAATAGCAAGTGTTTGGCGGTGTACCGCGTCTGCAGGCGATAATAACAATTAATTTATATAATTTTCTTAACTTTATCGGTAAGTTAGATAATACTCATTGTATTACTCATTTTATCCGAGGTTAGCAGTTGCATTGCGGCCCAGAAACAAAAGGATGACAGTTCTATGTCTACAGAAAATGCACTATTAACGATTTTGGTTGATAGAATCAATAACGACACTTTGGTTTTACCTACGTTACCTGAAGTTGCAATTAAAGTGCGCCAAGCGGCCGATAACCCTGATGTAAACCTAATGCAAATGTCAGACGTGATTGGGCAAGACCCGGCTCTTTCAGCGCGAATGATTAAAGTTGCTAACAGTGCAATTATGGGCCGAGCGGTTAAAGTGTCTAACTTACAGCAAGCGGTTACGCGCATTGGTTTACGCCAAATTAAAAATATAGCAACCGCAATGGCAATGGAGCAGCTGTTTGTTTCTAATAATGAGCTAATAAAAGGCTACATGAGTAAAGCGTGGCAAAAAACGCTAAATGTGGCTGGGCATTCAATAACGCTTATGGCGTTTTATTTACAAAATAATAAACGTACATCGTTAAATAGTGACGCTATTACGTTGGCGTCGTTGGTATATAACATTGGTGTACTGCCTATTTTAACCGAAGCTGAGCGCCACCCAGAGGTGTTTGCTAACCCAAGCTTTTTAGCACATGCAATTCAAAAGCTCAGTGGTAAAATTGGTGGCTCAATTATGGGAGCGTGGGAGTTTCCACCTGAATTTGTAAATGTTGCTAGGCATTGGGCAGACCCTACGTATCGCCCTGAAGAGATTGGTTATGTTGATTTTATTCGTATTGGCGCTATTTTAGAGGGGACTTTACAGGTTTCTGATAAATCAGCGGCTTTACAAACTTACATAGATAAAGGCGTTATTCCTTCTATGCAGCTATTTTCAAGTGACGAATACAACGACATGCTCGAAAATGTAAAAGACACATTTAGCTAATTAGCAGTTATAAAGGTAAAAGCAAAAAGCACGACTAAGTCGTGCTTTTTTTGATTTTAATAGCGCTTATAATTTTAGCGTTTTATAAATCTTCTGCATCACCTAAACCGGCCGTCAGCTCTTCAAGCAGTAGCTTGATTTCTTCTGAGGCTAAAATAAAGTCAGCATCTAATTTAACCGCCATATCTTCTTTAGGAATATCGGCGTTTTCTTCTTTTAAAGTTTCTGAGTAGCTTAAACGCTTGATAGAGCCATCGTTTTGCAGCATAAACTTCAGGCGTTCTTGCCAATCAAGTGCAAGTTTGGTCACGCGTTTACCATTTTCTAGGTGCGATTTAACTTCATCACACGATAAATCATGACCTTTTAGTTTAACCTGTGCGCCACTGTCGTCGGCTTCTTCTAGCTCAGCATCAAAACCTATAGCAAAGTTTTCAGGGGTGCTGAAGTTAGTTAACCAATCAGTTAAAAATACATCTAGGTCGTAGTTTGCAAAAGCAGGTACTACCGGTAATGTGCCCAGAGACTTACGCAGCAATGCAAGTAGCTCTTCTGCTTTATTAAAACTGCCGCTGTTAACTACAACCCAGCCGTTTTCTTGGTCAATAAAAGCAAACTGTAGGCTCGATTTTTTAAACGCTTGAGGTAATAAGGTAGTTAAAATGTTTTCTTTTAACTCGTCTTTTTCTTTCTTTTTAACAGGGCGGTTTTCTTCCGCTTCTATTTGATCTACTTTTTCGGCAACCATTTCATTAACAACAGATGCAGGCAGTACTTTTTCTTCACGTTTGGCACACACTAAAATGCTTTTTTGTGAAAAATGCGCCAGCGAGTCACCATGCTTACCAAATGCTTTTGTCCAACCAAATGTAGAAAGGTCTTGAGAGCCACAAGGGCGAAATACATCTTGTTCTAACGCTTTTTCAAACTCTTCTTGAGTGTACGAAACATCTTGCTTAAAGCGATAACAAATCAGGTTACTAAACCACATAAGGTAACTTTTCCATCTTTTAAATTTGCTCAATCATAGCAATAAAATGGGGTTCTCGAAATGGCTGATTTTAAGCAAAGCCGTTATTGATTAAATAATGGCTTTGGCATGTTTTTAGGAAACTCAATATGGTAATGAAGCCCTTTGCCAGGCTCACTGCTTGCCTCTATTGAGCCGCTAAGTGTTTGCTTAACTAAGTTAAAGGTTATGTGTGTGCCTAACCCACTGCCGCCTTGGTCGCGTTTTGTAGTAAAAAATGGGTCAAACAATTTGGCTAATTGCTCTTTTGTTACGCCATTGCCGTTATCGGTGTAGTCAATAATAAGGAATGTGTCATCGGCGCTAATATTTATATCAATATTGCCCTGCGCAATATTATCAAAACCATGAATAATTGAGTTCATAATTAAGTTGGTAAAAATTTGGCTAATTGCCCCTGCAGGCAGGTTAAGAACTAAATCATCCGGACACTGTAAATTTATGGTGTGCTTGGTTTTTTTAAGTTTAGGGTGGAGCGATAAAATTACTTCGTTTAAATAGTCTTTAAAGTTAATTGTTCTTACAGCTTCACTGGCTTGGTCTACCGCTATTTGTTTAAAGCTGGCAATAAGCTCAGAGGCTCTATCAAGGTTGGTTGTAAGCAAGCTCGTGCTTTGCTTGGCTTCGTTTATAAATTCTTCTAATGCTTTGGGCGATAACGTTTTTTCTTTGTAGGCATTTTCTAACGTGTTTAAACGCTCTTGTAAAAACGATATAGCAGTTACACCAATCCCAATAGGTGTATTTATGTCGTGTGTAATACCGGCGACTAATCCGCCTAGTGCAGCCATTTTTTCGGTGCCTACTAAGCGCTCTTGAGCAAGGCTTAGCTCGTCTAGGTAGCGTTCAAGCTCTTTTTGTTTAGTTAATAATTCTTCTTCGGTGTGTCTGCGTAAATCAACTTCTTCGGTTAGTACCAGCTTTTGTTTTTCTAGTTCGTACTTTTGCTGTTGTAAATCCATCATTGCTTGGCTTAAGTTTGACGTTTTACGGGCAACATCTTGTTCAAGCTGTATATTGTGCTGGTCGAGCTTTTCGTTACTAACAATCAACTCACGTTGGGTGTGCTCAAGCTCTTTTCTGTATTGAACTACTTTATCTATTAAGTTATTAAAAGACTGCTCCATAACGTTTAGCTCGTTATGCTCTTCGGTCTCAATGTCTATGTGTTGACCTTCTAAGTCATCAAGCTCTAAGTTTTCTATTTGATCGGTTAACTCGTTTAAAGGGTCGGTGAGCAGCTTTCTAAATGCCATTAAAAACAGAATGATCAAAAAGGTGGTTTTGATCATGGCGTTACCAATTAAAAAGTAAATAGATACCATTATTCGGCTAAATACCACATCGCGGCTAGAGAACAAGGTCACATCACCTACTTGAGTAGCGCGCCCCGAAAATTCAAAAATTAGGGGAAAGGTATAACCAAAGAGACCCGATTTGGTGTCCTCTATAATGACTTCCTCTTGTACGAGTTGTTGGTTATAAAGTTTGTGTATATCCAAAGAGCGCCCCAGCTGCGAAATAATTTCCCCGCTGTCGTCGCGCACTATAATGCCCTCCACCATAGGTATAGCAAGTAAGCCTTCTGCGGTTGTAATTGTTTGCTTTGTGTTTAGTTCCCAAATTGCGCGTGTTAAGCTTCGGCTAAAGGTTTTTTGTAGCGTACTTAGCTCATCACGAATGTAGTCTTTAGTATTTACAAATTCTGCAAGCACCTGTCCACATGTCACCACAAAGGTAAGCAAAAAATACACTGATAAAACATTAGTTAACAATTTCTTAGAAAGGCTTTTTTGTAACATATGGGATTTACTCATCCGGTGTAATTATATCTAAGTTGCAATTTCTAACTTAAAAGTTAGTCAATAAAACCTTAAAAATAAATAAAAAATTTATATTTTAAAGAGATAGCCCAGCTATTGAGTCGTTTTGTTTTAATAATAGTGCACTAAACTGATTTAAATTAATTTTAATGCCTACTGAGATTACAAAAACGATGATTTTTAATAGGCAGCTAAGGCAATTATTAATAATATTTAACGTTTTATTGTAAGGTTACAGTATTACATTATGCGAACAAGCAAAGTGTTAGAGTTTTAGGAACGTGTTAGAATAGCAAAAACCAACGGACGGCTCGTTTTTATAATTTTTAGAAGGTTATTTTAGTAGTTAACATGATGAAATTTTCTATATTAGTGTGTGATGACTCCACTGTTGCACGCAAACAAGTTGTGCGTTGTTTAAATGAATGCGTGAGTGCCGACATTCAACAAGCCGCAAACGGGGCCGATGCGCTGGCGCTTTTACGCTTGCAGCAATTTGATCTTTTGTGTTTAGACTTAACCATGCCAGAAGTTGACGGCGTACAAGTGCTGGAGCGCATTAAGGCAGAAAAAATTGAGTGTTTTGTACTGGTGATCTCCGCTGATATACAACAACAAATGAAACAAAAAGTCGCGCAGCTTGGTGCTATCGACTTTATAAATAAACCTATTAATAAATCGGCTTTAAGTGAAGTTTTGCATAAATTTGGCATTCATTAGGTTTTTTCATGTTCAAAAAGGCTGTTTTATCTTTTGATTTGGGGTTGACAGCATAGCCTTTGTTAAGGCAGTCTTAGCTCTATGAAAACAATTAATCGCGCACTGACCATTATTATTACAACCACCATTCTTACTGGATAGTGGCATAGGTCGGTGCAACAAATTTAAAGGCCTGTGTTCACTAAGAACACAGGCCTTTTTTCGTTTTATGGGATGAGGAACATAAATAATGCGCGTTTTAAAATTTGGAGGCTCTTCGCTTGCCGACTTTGCCTGTTTGCAACAAGTAGCTTTGCTGGTAAAAGCACAGTTAAAAGATGAAATGTTACTGGTACTTTCTGCACCCGGAGGTATGACTGATTCATTAGTTGCGCTGGCAAGTGCCGCTGAGCAAGGTCAAGATTTTTCTCAGCAATGGCAAGCTTTGCTAAGCCGATGCGAGACATTAAAAGCAGAAGTAGAAAAAAGCAGTGGCGAAGTAACAAACTGGCCAGATTTTAATGAGCTTAAAAATAAGCTAGATGGTGTGGCGCTTATTAAGTGTTGCCCAGATCAAATTCGTGCTTTTGTAATTAGTTTTGGTGAGCGTGTTAGCGTATCGCTAATGCAAAGTTTATTAAGCTCGCACAATGCACAATACCTTGAAGCAACGCGTTGTGTTGCCTCTACTGGTGGCTATATTGATGCTGAGGCCGACTTGGTAACGAGTAAAGCACGCTTTCAAGCAGTACTTAAAGAAAACCCAGCCACCATTTACATTATGCCAGGCTTTACAGCAAGCAACGAGCAAGGCGAACTTACTACACTTGGTCGTAATGGCTCTGATTACTCGGCAGCTATTGCAGCGGCGTGTTTAGATGCTGAAATTTGCCAAATTTGGACTGACGTAGATGGTGTGTACAGTGCTGATCCGCGCTACATCAAAAAAGCAACTAAAGTTGATTTCTTATCTTATAAAGAAGCGATGGAGCTTTCTTACTTTGGCGCTAAAGTACTTCATCCTAAAACCATTTTACCGTGCGCGAAAGCGGGCGTACCGTGCGAAATTAAAAATACCCATAACCCAGATGCTCAAGGGTCATTAATTGGTAACGACTATTCATCTGATGAGCCAGTAAAAGCGCTTTCTAGCTTGCAAGACTTAGCAATGCTTACCGTGTCAGGCCCTGGCATGAAAGGTAAAGTGGGCATGGCCTCTAAGGTATTTAATGCCCTTGCGCACGATAACGTATCGATAGTATTAATTACTCAATCATCGTGTGAATTTAGCATTAGCTTTTGTGTGCACGAAAGTGATTTAGCGCTCGCGCTAGAAGCCTTACAAAGTGCATTTGAACTTGAATTACAAGCAGGCTTAATTGAGCCGGTACAAGTACAACGTAATCTTGCCATTGTCACTTTAGTGGGCGATAACATGCGTGCACACAAAGGTTTAGCAGCACAGTTTTTTGCTTCTCTTGCACAGGCCCAAGTAAACATTGTAGCCATTGCGCAGGATTCTACAGAAAGTGCTATTTCGGCGGTTATTGATGGCGAGCTGTGTAACGATGCAGTGAAAATATGCCATGAAAACTTTTTTACGCACGTCCCTTCAATTGACGTATTTTTACTTGGCTGTGGCTTAGTAGGCCAAGAGCTTATTTCTCAGTTAGAGCGCCAGCAAGCGTGGCTTGAAAAACGTAATATTAAGTTAAACCTATATGGCGTTGCTAATTCTCGTCAATTGCATTTAGACAGCGAAGGTATTGCATTTGATGACTGGCAGCAAAAGCTTGCAGTATCAGAGCAAGCGTTTGATTTAAATTTAGTTGAGCAGTTTGTAAAACAAAATCACTTAGTAAACCCTGTGCTTGTAGATTGTACGTCTTCTGATGCGCTAGCAGCTCAGTATGTGGATTTTTTAAATGCGGGCTTCCATGTGGTTGCCGCTAATAAAAAAGCAACAACCAGCTCGTATGATTATTACCAAGACTTAATTGCAGCAACACAAAAAAATAACCGCAAGTTTTTATACGAAACAAACGTAGGTGCAGGCTTACCGGTAATCGATAACCTACAGTCGTTATTTGGTGCAGGTGATGAGTTACTTGAGTTTAGCGGTATTTTATCAGGCTCCCTGTCGTACATGTTTGGTGCACTAGAAGATGGTTTATCACTTTCTGAGGCAACTATTAAAGCAAAAGAAAGCGGTTTTACAGAGCCAGACCCACGCGATGATCTATCGGGCACCGATGTAGCACGTAAATTACTTATTATTGCTCGCGAAGCCGGCATGAAATTAGAGCTTAGTGATATAGAAGTCGAGTCGGTATTGCCACAAGGTTTTGCACAGGGCGACAGCGTAGATGAATTTATGGCTAAACTGCCAAGTTTAGACGCTGAGTTTAACGACCGTATTCAAAGTGCGGCAGCAGAGGGCAAGGTACTGCGTTATGTAGGTACAATTAAAGAAGGCCACTGTAAAGTAGGCATTGAAGCGGTCGATTCATCGCATGCATTAAATGTTATTCGTGATGGTGAAAACGCATTAGCTATTTTAAGCCAGTATTATCAACCACGCCCGTTTGTAATTCGTGGTTACGGTGCAGGCTCTGCAGTAACCGCTGCAGGCGTATTTGCCGACGTATTAAAAACGTTATCGCGCTAGGAGAGCATTATGATAGAAGTATATGCTCCGGCGTCTATAGGTAATTTTGCAGTGGGCTTTGATGCACTTGGCGCAGCGCTTGCGCCTATTGATGGCAGCTTATTAGGTGATGTAGCCGTAGTAAGCGCCGCAGCAAGTGATGAGTTTGTTTGCTCTGGCGAATATGCGCATAAGTTACCAAGCGATGCGAGCGAAAACCTAGCATATCAATGTTTAGTGCATTTTAGAGCGCACGTTGCGCCAGATATGCCAAGTGTAAAATTAGAGCTTAAAAAGAACTTACCAATTGGCTCAGGGCTAGGTTCGAGTGCGTGCTCGGTGGTAGCAACCTTTGCTGCGCTTGATAAGTTTGCTCAAACCAATTTAAGCCAAGTTGAGCTGATTGAATTAATGGCTGATTTTGAAGCGATAGTCAGTGGCGGACGTCATTATGACAACATCACCCCGTGTTATTTAGGGGGCTTACAGCTTACAGGCGATTTAATTCCTGATAAGTCAATTGCTCTACCAGTTGATGAAAACTGGTACTACGTAGCGGCGTTTCCTGGGTTTTCGCTTAATACCGCAAAGGCACGCTCGGTATTACCTAAAGAGCTAAGCATGCATGCAGGGGTTGAGTTTGCACAGCGTTTATCGGCATTTAGCAGTTTGTTATTAACGCAGCGTTTTGATGATGCATTGAGCATTATGCAAGACGATATAGCAGAGCCGTACCGAGCACCGTTAATAACAGGGTTTAGCGAAGCGAAAGCAAATTTGCCAGCGCTTGGTGCAGAAATTGTCAGTATTTCAGGTGCAGGCCCTACGTTATTTACAGTGTGTAAAACATTAGAAGCTGCTGAAAAATGTGCGCAGTGGTTAGCGCAAAACTATATAAATGAGCAGGGCTTTTGCCACATTTGTAAATTAGATAACGACGGCACGCGTCAATTAACAGTTTTATAGGATAGGCATTTATGCAATTACATAATTTAAAAGAAAATTCTCAAAAAGTGTCGTTTGTTGAAGCGGTAAAAACAGGGCTTGGGCGTAATCAGGGGGTATTTTTCCCTGAAAGCTTAGCGCCACTCGCGGATGTAGATGCGTTATTAGATATGGACTTTGTTACCCGCAGTAGCAAAATTTTATCGCACCTTATTGGTGATGAATTACCCACTGATACCGTTGCTAAAATGGTTAAAAATGCGTTTAACTTCCCCGTAAAATTGGTAGAAGTTGAAGACAATAACTATTGTTTAGAGCTTTTTCATGGCCCTACGCTTGCGTTTAAAGACTTTGGCGGGCGCTTTATGGCTGAGTGTTTAGCACAGTTTAATCAAGGCGAAAAAGTCACGATTTTAACGGCAACCTCTGGCGATACTGGCGCTGCTGTTGCGCATGCGTTTTACAACAAGCCAAACATAGATGTGGTTATTCTATACCCTAAAGGCAAAATTTCGCTTGCTCAGCAAAAGCTATTTACTACGCTTGGGAACAACATTCATTGTTACGCGGTTGATGGCAGTTTTGATGATTGCCAAGAGCTGGTTAAAAAGTCGTTTTTAGATGACGAAGTTAAATCTACACTTGGCCTTAATTCAGCTAACTCAATCAACATTAGCCGCCTAGTGGCACAAGTATGTTATTACTTTGAAGCCATTGCTCAGCTACCAAAAGAAAAGCGTGCTACAGCGCATATTTCGGTCCCTAGTGGTAACTTTGGTAATGTATGTGCCGCCATGATTGGTGCTGTAATTGGTTTGCCGGTGGGTAAACTAAGCGCGACTACAAATCAAAACGACACCGTGCCACGTTACATGCTTGATAAAAATTGGGCGCCAAATGCCACACTTGAGTCGCTTTCAAATGCGATGGATGTGAGCAAGCCAAATAACTGGCCACGTGTGCAAACAATGTTAGATAATAACTGGTTTAGCTATGATAATTTTTACTCAACCAGTGTGAGCGAAGAAAATACGCAAGCAGTGATGAAAAATATTCAACAAACTGGTTATGTTGCAGAGCCGCATACCGCTATTGCATACCAAGGTCTTGTAGAGAATAAAGCACCCGGCGCAGCAGGTATCTTTTTAGCAACTGCTCACCCTGCTAAGTTTAAAGAAAGCGTAGAAGAGATTCTAAATATTGAACTTGATATGCCAAAACCACTTAGCGACGCACTTGCTAAACCTTGTTTAGCAAGCGACATTAACCCTGATTATGAAGCGTTACGCACTGAAATACTCGCTAAGTTAGGCTAACTAACCTAGCGTTAAAAAAGCGGCTTTGGCCGCTTTTTTTGTATTTTGAACGCGCTAAATAAAGTATTTATCATTAACTAATTAAATGTAAAAAATAAAAACCATTTAAATTATTAATGCATTTATAAAAAAATATCATCTTAAAAACGCTGTGAAATAGATTCAATCCCTGTTTAAATATCCTCAACTTAAGAGCGTAGGCAAAGAGTCGTTTAAAGCGTACAATAAAGCCTCTAAAAAACACCATACACGTTGCCCTAGGAGACCCCAATGTTAGAACGTAGCATGAATATTTCGGATTTTGATCCAGAGTTATTTGACGCGATAAACAAAGAAACTGCTCGCCAAGAAGAGCACATTGAATTAATCGCATCAGAAAACTACTGTAGCCCACGCGTACTAGAAGCACAGGGTTCACAGCTTACAAACAAATACGCAGAAGGTTACCCGGGCAAACGTTACTATGGCGGTTGTGAGCACGTAGACGTTGTTGAACAGCTTGCAATTGATCGTGCTAACGAGCTATTTGGTTCTGACTATGCAAACGTTCAGCCACATGCGGGTTCTCAAGCAAATGCAGCTGTTTTCTTAGCATTATTAGAAGCGGGCGACACTGTACTTGGTATGAGCTTAGCTCATGGTGGTCACTTAACGCACGGTTCACACGTAAGCTTCTCAGGTAAGCTATACAATGCAATCCAGTACGGGCTAGACGAAGCAACTGGCGAAATTGACTACGCACAGGTAGAAGCGCTAGCACTTGAGCACAAACCAAAAATGATTATTGGTGGTTTTTCTGCGTACTCAGGTATTGTTGATTGGGCTAAATTCCGTGAGATTGCTGATAAAGTAGGTGCTTACTTATTCGTTGATATGGCTCACGTTGCTGGTTTAATTGCGGCGGGTGTTTACCCAAGCCCAGTACCTCATGCGCATGTTGTAACAACAACAACACACAAAACATTAGCAGGCCCTCGTGGTGGTTTAATTATTTCTGCTTGTGGCGACGAAGCAATTTACAAAAAGCTTAACAGCGCTGTGTTCCCAGGTGGCCAAGGTGGTCCTTTATGTCACATTATTGCTGCAAAAGCAGTGGCATTTAAAGAAGCTCTACAACCAGAATTTAAAACATACCAAGCACAAGTAGTTAAAAATGCTCAAGCTATGGTTGCTGTTATGCAAGAGCGCGGTTACAAAATCGTATCTGATAAAACAGAAAACCACTTATTCTTACTTGATTTAATCGATAAAGATATCACAGGTAAAGATGCAGACGCAGCGCTTGGCAATGCAAACATTACTGTGAACAAAAACTCTGTACCAAACGATCCTCGCTCACCGTTTGTTACTTCTGGTTTACGTATTGGTTCACCTGCAATTACGCGTCGTGGCTTTAAAGAAGCTGAATCGAAAGAACTTGCTGGCTGGATTTGTGACGTATTAGACAACATCAACGATGAGTCAGTACAAGCGCAAGTTAAAGAAAAAGTTAAAGCAATTTGTGCAAAACTACCTGTATACGCTTAATTGCATAAGAAGCAGTAATTTAGATCACAACAAGGGGCCTGTTTACCTTTCGAGGTTTAATTTGCAGTAGTATGTTTGGTTTTTAGGCAAGGCAGAGTCTATGTAGTGTGGTTACTCTACACAAATAGGCGATAACGCAGCATAAATGCCAAACATGCACTGCCCTCGGGTTCGTCCTAGGGGTGATTTACTCTTTGTTGCTCGGTTTTTACTTAGCCCACTAGGTTACAAACCTCGCGCCGCGATCAAATCACCCCTAGATAGAACAAATTTAATCCTGAAAGGCCAACAGGCCCTATTTTTTTGCTAAGATAAAAGGCCGCTAAATAGCGGCCTTTTTTGTTTTAAAACGGAAGTACCGAGTTATGCATTGCCCATTTTGTACCGCAAAAGATACTAAAGTTATTGATTCTCGCCTAGTCGGCGGAGGCCACCAAGTTCGCCGTCGTCGTGAATGTAACGAGTGTCACGAGCGATTTACTACCTTTGAAGGTGCCGAGTTAGTTATGCCACGTGTAATTAAACAAGATGGCAGCCGAGAACCCTTTAATGAAGATAAACTACTCAATGGCCTTAATCGCGCCCTAGAAAAACGCCCTGTTAGTACAGAGCAAGTGGATGAAGTGGTTAATATTATTAAATCGCAGTTGCGTGCTACCGGCGAGCGAGAAATATCAAGTCACCTTGTGGGTGAGTGCATAATGGAGGCGCTTAAAAAACTGGATAAAGTAGCCTATGTGCGGTTTGCCTCTGTGTATCGCTCGTTTGAAGATATACGCGAATTTGGTGAAGAAATTGCCCGTTTAGGGGAGTAATAATGCAAAACCAAATAACCTTTACTGCGCAAGATGAAATGTACATGGCACGTGCCATCGAGCTTGCAAAAAAAGGGCGATTTACAACCACCCCCAATCCTAATGTCGGGTGTGTTTTAGTTAAAGATAACCACGTAATTGGTGAAGGGTTTCATCAATTAGCTGGGCAGGGGCATGCTGAGGTTAATGCCCTTGCTGTAGCAGGTGAAAACGCAAAAGGCGCGACTGCGTATGTAACGCTTGAACCGTGCAGCCATTACGGACGCACTCCGCCGTGCGCAGAGGGTTTAAAAGCCGCAGGTGTAGTAAAAGTTATTGCAGCTATGGTCGACACCAACCCACAAGTAGCAGGTAAAGGGCTTAAAATACTCAGCGATGCCGGTATTGAGGTTGCATTTGGGCTTTTAGAGCAGCAAGCGCGCGCACTTAATTTAGGTTTTTTTAAGCGTATGGAGCACGGGCTTCCGTATGTTACGTGTAAAATGGCGGCCAGCATTGATGGTAAAACCGCGCTAAAAAATGGCCAAAGTAAGTGGATCACCGGAAGCGCTGCGCGACAAGATGTACAATTACACCGAGCACAAAGCTGCGCTATTTTAACGGGCGCCGATACGGTTATTACCGATGATGCTAAGCTCAATGTGAGGTTAAGCGAGTTGCCACAGGCTTTGCCTACTGAATTACCCCTACGCCAACCGGTGCGTGTTATAATTGACTCACAAAATAGGCTTACACCAGAGCTGGCAGTATTTAATATTGAAAGTGAAATAATAATTTTCACTACCAAGGTTGATAAATCAACGCAGTGGCCGCATTTTGTAAGGCATATAGAAGTGCCACAGCAAAATAACAAAGTTAATTTAACGTCTGTTTTAGCGCACCTTGCTAAGCTGCAATTTAATCATGTTTATTTAGAAGCGGGTGCTACACTTGCCGGTAAAATGACAGAGCTTAATTTAATAGACGAATATATATTTTATTTAGCGCCTAAACTAATGGGGTGCGATGCAAAAAGCTTAGTTAATTTTGCACCGCTAACAGATATGCAAAACACCGTTAATTTGACGTTTAAAGAGTGTGTGAAAATAGGCGATGATTTACGTATAACCGCCACAAAACACATTCCAATCACTTAATTAAAAGAGTAGGGCTATGTTTACTGGAATAATTGAAGCCACAGGCAAAATTGCGCTATTACAAAAAAAACAAGGCGATTTAGCCATTCGCATTCAAAGCGCTAATCTTGATATGAGCGATGTAAAGCTTGGCGATAGCATTGCCACTAATGGCGTATGTTTAACGGTAGTTGATAAGCACATTGATGGCTTTAGTGCCGACTTATCAAACGAAACTATCAGCTTAACTGGGTTTGCAAATTATAATATTGGCCAAACAGTTAACCTTGAAAAAGCCATGCAGCCGGTTTCACGTTTAGGCGGGCATTTAGTGTCAGGTCATGTTGATGGCATTGCAACCATTACAGCCATCACTAGTAATGCGCGCGCTACAGAATATTGGCTAAGCACCGATGAAAACTTAATGAAGTACATTCCTTACAAAGGGTCTGTATGTATAGATGGTATAAGCCTGACAGTAAACGCTGTACAAGGTAATAAATTTAAATTAACTATAGTGCCGCACACAAGCGAGCAAACCACCATTGCTGATTTTAAAGTGGGCACACGCGTTAATTTAGAAGTCGACCAAATTGCACGTTATTTAGAGCGCCTTATTAAAGGGGCTGAGCAGCCGACTGGCTCAGATATTTCAATGAGCTTACTAGCTAAAGCTGGTTTTGTTAAATAACGACACTGATAACTTACACGAGCAAATTTATGAATTTACACAGCGCACAAGAAATCATCGACGACATTAAAGCCGGTAAAATGGTTATTTTAATGGATGACGAAGACAGAGAAAACGAAGGTGATTTAATCATTGCAGCAGAGCACATTAGCGCCGAAGCAATTAACTTTATGGCCACTCATGGCCGTGGCTTAATTTGTTTAACTATGACGCAAGAGCGTTGTGAGCAGCTTGATTTACCGTTAATGGTTAAAAACAATGGCGCAGCGTTTTCTACTAACTTTACTATGTCGATTGAAGCTGCCAAAGGTGTAACAACGGGTATATCTGCAGCCGATAGAGCGCGTACAGTTCAAGCTGCTATTGCAAAAGGCGCCGTACCAAGCGATATCGTACAGCCTGGACATATTTTTCCTATTATGGCACAGCCAGGTGGCGTGTTAACGCGCGCAGGCCACACCGAAGCCGGGTGTGATTTAGCACGTTTAGCCGGCCTTGAAGCCTCATCAGTTATTGTAGAAATCCTCAATGCCGATGGCACTATGGCGCGCCGCCCTGATTTAGAAGTATTTGCTAAAGAGCATGGTATTAAAATTGGCACAATTGCAGATTTAATTGAATACCGAAACCTTAACGAAACCACCATAGAGCAAGTGGCTAAGTGTAAATTACCCACTGAGCACGGTGAGTTTGATTTAGTAACCTACAAAGATACGATTGACGGCCAACTGCACTACGTATTGCTAAAAGGCGAAATTAAAGAGCAAGAACCAACGCTTGTGCGCGTGCACTTACAAAGCACCTTTAACGACATTTTACTTTCAGACAGAAGTGCGGACCGTAGTTGGGGGCTTTCTGATGCAATGGCTTACATTGCAGAAAATAACGGTGCACTGGTTATTTTAGGTAAACAAGAAAGCACCGAAGAGCTAGAGGCCACAGTAAAAGCATTTGCTGCTGCCGATGCTGGCGAAAATGTTACGCCGCGTAAATTTAAAGGTACATCGCGTACCGTTGGTGTGGGCTCGCAAATACTGGCTGATTTAGGTATTAAGCAAATGCGCTTAATGAGTCGCCCTAAAAAGTACCATGCACTTTCGGGCTTTCATTTAGAAGTGGTTGATTACGTTGAGCCACAATAAGGGCTCAGCTTTTAACTAGTCTATTTTTTTATTTTTATGGTATGATGCGCAGCAATTTTTGCGCAATCGCAACCGCTTGAACATATTTTTAGGGTTATCAAATGAAAATTATTGAAGGTAATAAGTACGCTCCAGGCAAAAAATTCGCTATTGTTATTTCTCGTTTTAACGATTTTATTGGTAGCAGCCTACTAGAAGGTGCTGTTGATGAGCTAAAGCGTACTGGTGGCGTAGCCGATGATGACATTACCGTTGTGTATGTACCCGGTGCAGTAGAGTTACCTTTAGCGGCAAAACGCATTGCGGCAAAAAAAGAGTATGATGCAATCATCGCATTAGGCGTAGTGATCAGAGGTGGTACACCACACTTTGACCTCGTTGCTGGCGAATCTAACAAAGGCCTTGCAAATGTATCGCTTGAGTATGATATCCCGGTTGCATTTGGCGTATTAACCACAGAAAGCATTGAACAAGCAATTGAACGCGCTGGTACCAAAATGGGTAACAAAGGCGGCGAAGCGGCATTAGGCGCGCTTGAAATGGTTAATGTGTTAGATAAAATTTAAGTTTAAGGAATTTTTGTGAAACCAGCAGCAAGACGTAAAGCACGTATCTTAGCACTTCAAGCCGTTTATTCTTGGCAATTAAGTGGCAATTTAATTGCCGATATCGAACAACAAATGTTGATCGAAAACGACGTGACTAAAATTGATGTTGAATACTTTAAAGATTTAGCGCGTGGCGTTGCCGTTAATTATAAGCAACTAGATGAAGCTGTATCTCCGCATTTAACACGTCCATTTGATGATTTAGATATGGTAGAGCGTGCAATTTTACGTTTAAGCGCGTATGAGCTTAAATTCCGTGAAGATGTGCCATACAAAGTAGCAATCAATGAAGGCATTGAGCTTGCTAAAATATTTGGCGCTGAAGACAGCCATAAATTTGTAAACGGTGTACTTGATAAAGCTGTTAAGCATTTACGCAAGTAATACTAACCTTGCTAAAGCGCTCTGCTAAAGAGCTTAGCTTTAACAGTTAGTACACGTTAAAAAGGAGAGCCGGCATAGGTCGGCTTTTTTGTGTATGAAGGAATTTGAATTAATAAACCGCTACTTTAAAGGTCGTGGTATAACTCGTCGTGATGTAAGCCTAGGAATAGGGGACGACTGTGCATTAGTTACCGTTCCGCAAAACTGCCAACTTGCAGTAACAACTGATACGCTTGTATCGGGTGTTCATTTTTTTGATGACATTTCTCCCCGAGCATTAGGACACCGAGCACTGGCCGTAAACCTTAGTGATTTAGCAGCCATGGGGGCTGAGCCTACTTGGGTGTCGGTGGCATTAACCCTACCAAATATTAACCAGCAGTGGATTGAAGAATTTACTGAGGGAATGCACGAAATTGCCGAGTACTTTAATGTACAAATAATTGGTGGCGACACTACGCAGGGCCCTTTAACAGTTACTATATGCGCTAAAGGCACTGTGCCAGAGGGCAAAGCTTTACGCCGTGCAGGTGCTAAAGTGGGCGACTGGGTATGTGTAACTGGCACGCTAGGTGATGCAGGCTTGGCTATTGAATCTCGCAAGCGTGGCCTAAGTATTGAGCCTGAGCACTTAAAGTACATAAATAGCCGCTTTGATTACCCCACTCCACGGGTGGCTGCAGGGCAAGTATTACGTGGCCTTGCTTCATCAGCTATTGATGTGTCTGATGGCCTTATGGCGGATTTAACCCACATACTTGATATGTCACAAGTCAGCGCCAGTATAAATATTGAAAACATCCCAACCTCAGACGCTATGCGTTCAAGCCTGAGCTTTGAGGCGCAATTGCCGTATATTTTAGGCTATGGCGATGACTACGAATTACTTTTTACTGTCTCTGAAGATAATAAAAGCATGTTGGAGCTTAAATTACGTCAATACGGCGTAGAAGCAACGTGCATAGGGCAAATAAAAAGTGGCGAAGGGCACATTGAGCTTTTACACCACGGTGAAAAATTTAATTTTGAGCAACAGGGCTTTGAGCACTTTGCCAAGGAGCAGGTTTGACTAGCAAAAAACAGTTTAATTTAAAGCGCCCGCACCAGTTATTTGGTCTAGGGTTTGGCACTGGCCTTGCGCCTGTTGCGCCAGGCACCTTTGGTACATTTGCTGCTTTACCATTTATTTTTATAACTATGTATTTTCCGCTATGGCTACAAATCGTGTTTGCCGTGGTTATTAGTATTTTTGGTATTTGGGCGTGTGGCAAAACCGCCGATGATTTAGGTGTGCACGACCACCCAGCTATAGTGTGGGATGAAGTTGCGGGTTATTACATCACGATGATTGGCGCAGCGCTTAGTTGGCAAACCTTACTTGTAGGCTTTTTATTATTTAGATTTTTTGATATTGCCAAACCAGGCCCGATCAAAACGCTCGATAAGCGAATGGACGGTGGCGTGGGTATAATGGCTGATGATGTACTTGCCGGTATTTTTTCGCTTATTTGTTTGCAAGCGTTAATAAAAGCAGGTTTACTACCCTTTTAATTTTTGTGTTTTATTTGTTTAACTAGGTGGCAGCGAAATGATGCGATTTTTACTGGTATGTGTACTTATGTTGTGTGCCATGCCAAGTTGGGCTTCTATTACTGATTACGTTGTTAAGCAATGGAATATCAAAGATGGCTTGCCCTCGCAATCGCTAAAAAGTGTTGTGCAAGATCAGCAAGGCTATATGTGGGTCGGAACGCAATTTGGCCTTAGCCGCTTTGACGGCACAACGTTCACTAATTACAACACCCAAAATAGTCCTTTTTTGCCAAGCAATGGTATTAATAAACTGCTCATAGATAGTAATGGCTATCTGTGGGTGGGCACTAAAAGTGGCTTGGTGGTCATAAACCCGCAAACGCTTGCCGCACAAGAATTTAATATTAAAGGCCCAGTTAGAGACATATTAGAAGATGCCAAGGGCAGCATTTGGATTGCAGCTAATGGGCTTTATTATGTAGACCGCAACCAAGTTGATTTACGTGATAAAGCGAACGAACTCGTTCCTATTGTAAATGCCACCGTGATCACCCAAATAGTGGGGTCGGTTAGTCAAATGGCGCTTTCTCCAGAGGGGATTTGGCTTGTCAACGACCGTCATTTACTACGCTTAACTAAAAGCGCCTCAGATTTTTCAAAACTCAGGTTGGAGTTAACAGCTAAGGTGTCGTTGCCTGAGCGGTTAGCACAAACCATTGTTCATGATCTGTCTTTTTTAAATGGTAATTTATATTTAGCCTCTGAACTGGGTGCCTACTTTTTGGATTTAGACGATGAACTAAGACCTTTTCCGCTGCCGAATGCGAATAACTCAGCTGTGTATAAATTTATGAGCGACACCAATGGTGGCTTATGGGTTTCTACGTATGGACGACTGCTCTTTAGGGCTAAGTCGGGTGAGTGGCAATGGGTTGAACCAAGTCAGCTTGATCAAAGTATTTGGTTTGCAGATATTTACCGCGATAGCCAAAATAATATTTGGCTTGCAAGTTTTAGCGAAGGCTTATGGCTTGCACACGAAGGGCGTATAGAACGCCACTCTGCTTTATCGCAAATGACTGAGGCCGTTATGGCAATCAGCCAAGCGCCCGATGGTAATTTATGGGTGGCAAATAAAAGTGGTATTGGGTATTTCGATTTAAATAAAAACTTTGTCAATAAAATACCCAGTGCGCAATTTGGCCGCGCAACAGTACACGACTTACAGTTTGATGGCTCGCGTTTATATATAGCGACCGGACGAGGGTTGTTTTTTTACGAGCAAGATAAACTGTACAGTTTTCCTGGCAGAGCGCTGCGCGACAATCCGGTATTTGCTATTAGCCCATCAAGCAAAGGTGGTTTTTGGATAGGTACAGGGCGTGGCTTGTATAGGCTGAGTTATGGCGGGTTAACACCCTTTGCATACAATGCCTTTTTAGGCAGTAAATTTATAACGTATGTGCTCGATAAAGCAAACTTTGGTGTAATCGGGACCAGTAAAGGGGCATATTACTTTACTGACCGTGGCATTGAAAAAATAGGTGACCAAACTTCGCTCGAAAGTGCATACATAACCAGCGTATTACATATAGATGGTGTAGGTATTTTAATTGGCTCGCTTAATGACGGCTTATTTTACAGAAGTTTACAAGGGCATTGGCGACAGTTAGATGCAGCCAACGGCTTACCCTATGGCTCTATTTTTAGCCTAGAGTATGACGAAACCTATAAGCGTGTATGGGTAAGTACCATGAAAGGTGTTTACCGTATGCCAGTAGCGCAATTTAAATCAGAGGTGTCGAGCTTAAAAGTGGAAGAGGTTATTTCTTCTTTTGATAGGCAGCTCGATGGTAAAGCAAGCCAGTGTTGTAACGGTTTAGGACACGATGCCGTTGCCATGACCGATTATTCAATTTGGTACCCAAGCTTACAAGGCATTGTAGAAATACCTAAAAATACCGAGCTATTTGGCCTAAATGTATTAAAGCCTAAAGTAGAAACACTAACCACACCTCTGCGTGCATTAACTACCGCAGCATTGGGCGAAAAGCCTTTACTAGATACTGATGAGCGCGACATAACGTTAAAGTACACCGCCATCGATTATTATGCGCCAAATAGTATTGAGTTTAGATATAAGTTAAGTGGGTTAGATAGTGATTGGCGCTATGCTAATGCACGCCGAGAAGCCATTTATACAAATTTACCGGCGGGGTCATTTTTATTTGAGCTTGAGGCAAAACGCCAAGGCGAAGATTGGGACAGAGCGCAAACTGTCGAGTATGCATTTGTAGTACCGCAGCGCTTTGACGAAACTATTTACTTTAGATTGCTAATTGTTAGTGGGTTTATTTTACTGTTTTACTTTATTTTTTGGGTATTTAGAGCGCAAGAGCGCCGTAAGCAAGAAGTACTCGAAGCGCTGGTTACAGAGCGTACATTAGAGCTGCGCCAAGCTAACGATAAATTAGGCCAAGTAAACTCACAGCTTAAACTAGTTAGTCACTCAGATGAGCTTACAGGGCTACGTAGCCGTCGCTTTTTGTTTGATCAGCTCCCTAAAGATATTGAGCACTTCCAACGTAATGCACAGTCTTTACAAGCGCAAGGTAAGTCACTTGTACTGCTTATTATCAACTTTGATAACTTTAGCCGTATAAACGATGCGTATGGCCCAATAGCAGGAGATAGCTGCTTACAACAAATGGCAGCGTTACTTAATTCGCGTACCCAAGGCTCTGACTATGTAGCACGCTGGAGTGGGGATGAGTTTTTATTATTGCTGCGCGATTTTAAGTGCAACATGATTGACAGCTATGCCTCTGATTTATGCCAAGCAATCGCATTAAATTCGTTTCAATTACCAAACGGTAAAACAACCAATATTACGGCTTCATTGGGGTGGTCTTTTTACCCACTGCCACTTTTAGGTGGGCAAGTAATAAGCTGGGAAACGTCGATAAACTTAGCCGATATAGCGCTTCATCAGGTTAAAAAACGCGGTGGTGACGGTGTGGCAAATATTACGTTTGATAAACAGTTGGATGCGTTTGAGTTTGAGCAAAATTCGAATGTAGATCAGCAGCTGGGTATTTTACAAAGTAATGGCTTAGCAGATATTAAAGTGTGGATGCGATAATGCCCAACCTACAAAAGTAGGTTAGGCATGGTGAGGGTAACGCTATTTAATTACTGGTTTAGCCACGCTGGTAAAATAGCCACTGACTCAGGAGCACTAAATGCCATACTTGCATCGGCACTTATATCTCCCCCTGCGGTACTTAAAATATTATTAAAGCGCATAACTACGTTGTTAGACTTTTCAGCAACGTATAAATCGGTTCCGCTATACATAATATCAACAGGGTTTCCTAATAATGTATTGGGCCCGCTAATCGTCGCGCTTATATTGACTAGCCCCGAGGCATTTGCGGTATTATTTAATACATAAATTTTGCCATCGTCAGCAACGGCTGCGCTGCCTACATCAGAAAGTATTAACGCACCACTTAATGAGTCGTAATCTATTCCATGAATATTGGTAGGCCCTGCCAGTGCTTGTGAATTATTGGCAGGTGTAATTAATCTATCTTCTGTACTTATTGTGGTCTCGCCACTTAGTAGCTTATTTTTAACTTGATCAAATACCGCTACAGTGCCATTAGTTAGCGCAACAAAAGCGCGGTCAGTGTTACTGTCGTAATCAACATCCCACGGGCGTGCATTATTGGCAAAAGTTAAGGTCATAAGAGGTGATACATCGCCGGTGGCACAGCTTGAAAATATAGCAATGCTCGGCGTGGTTTCATTATTTTCAGCCACAAAAATCATTCCACTATCGGAGGCAATATCTAATCCTTTAGGTGAAATAAGGCCTGTATTGCTTCCTGAAATCAGTCTATCTTGGCTGGCGTTAAATGTTTCGCCATCACGGTTATAAGCCACTTTAGTAGAGATGACGATTCCGCCCATTCCTGTACTGGCATTATCGAATGTTGCGTAGCTATTACCTGCTTTATCAAAGCTAACGCTTTCTATCGTTTGGCTTGCATTATAGCTTGCAAGTTCGCTACTTAATGCTGTATTTAAAC
Organism: Pseudoalteromonas sp. A3; assembly: GCF_025942345.1. Classification (NCBI taxonomy): domain Bacteria; kingdom Pseudomonadati; phylum Pseudomonadota; class Gammaproteobacteria; order Alteromonadales; family Pseudoalteromonadaceae; genus Pseudoalteromonas; species Pseudoalteromonas sp. A3. The sequence goes on along the minus strand of NZ_JAPCKL010000015.1, from coordinate 11,773 downwards.
GGCTAATTTGGCCTGTTGTATCACCCGCAGTGCTTGGATTACTGGATACGGCTACGCCTAATAGCGCCATATTAGGCTCAGTACTATCTGATATATCAGCCATTGAGCTTTGAGTTAGCGTGTTAGTAATTGACTCTGGCTTAGTAGACGCAGTACTTAAATCGGGCGCTATATCGCCACTTTCACCGGCAAATATATTACTAAACACTAAAATTGCATCGTTTGATTTTTCGGCCACACGTAAATCGCTACCCTCAAGGGTAATATCTACAGGGTTGCCTAGCATAGTCGCAGGGCCTGAAATACTGCGTGCAACAGATGTATTACCTTGCGCAGTAGAGGCATTATTAATAACAAAAAGCGTGCCATCGGTAGCATCTGATGCGCTACCAACATCCGATAAAATAAGTTTATTGGTGGTTTCATCATAAACAATGCCGTGAATATTTACCGATATTTGCACACCATCGGCATCGCTTGGTGTAATAGTACGACTTGGCATAGCGGTAAATTCACCGCTTACAAAATTATCATAAACCGCGACATCACCGTTGGTAAGTGCTACATAAAGTCGGTCGTTTACGTGGTCATAATCAACATCCCACGGGGCGGCTTCGGTAACAGTGGTAGCAAGCGGCGCGGCATCTCCCGCTGCAGCACTGCCAAATGTGGTAATTTGCATGGCACCAAAATCAGCTATAAATATCAGCCCGCTATTTTTTGCAATCGCTATGCCCTTAGGATTAACCAGTGTAGTGGCAGGGCCTGTAATTTCACGGTCTAGATTAGTACTAAAGCTTGCACCTTCATCGCGATTGGCAAGTTGGCATATAGTTTTAATGCTACCATTTTCGCTGTCGCTTGCTTGTATTAAATTACCGAGGCTATCAAAGGCTACGCCTTCATTTGCAGTGGTATTAAAGGTTTTTAATTTGGCAGCGTTCTGGTTTATTAAATCAACAGTGCCTGCGTTTTGCTCACCGTTATTAGCTAAAATAAACGTGGCAGCACTAAAGCCGGGGTTACCGTTTGTGCCATCGCTTCCATCTTGACCATCTACTCCCGGCGTACCGGCTAAACCGTTTTCTCCATCATCACCGCTACACCCTGAAATACCAAGTACTATTCCAAGCGCTAATGCTGAAAAACAAAGGGGGCGTTTAAGTGAACTGTTTTGTGTATGAAAGTGAGTTAAATTAGCTTTTTTCATCATTTTTACCTTTTAATATTCCATCAAATGAAAGTAAATAACGTGCCTGTTTATACTCCTCAGTACGTACTATTTACTGTGTTAACCTCATAGGGATAACGCGTAGAAATACACATTGGATGCAAATATTTAAAAATAAAAAACAAAAAAGGAGCCATCAGGCTCCCTTTAAAAACTAGCTAGCAAAAATAATTAAGCGATAAACGATTTTATTGAATTTAAAATGCCTTGTTCGCCTAAACCCATTTCATCGTGCATTTGCGCTTGTGTGCCGTGCTTAATAAATTCATCAGGAATACCTAAGTTAAGCACTTTTAGGTTGGCTTTTTGCGCTGCTAAATATTCATTAACCGCTGAGCCTGCGCCACCACAAATAGCGTTGTCTTCAAGCGTTACTATTACATCATGAGTTTGGCTAAGCTCATCTAATAAACTTGTATCAAGTGGCTTAATAAAGCGCATATTAACTAGCGTTGCACCTAGCTCATTTGCAGCAAGTTGCGCGTTTTCAAGCAAAGTACCAAAGGATAAAATAGCAATTTTAGCGCCTTGTTTAATGGTATTGGCTTTGCCTATTTCTAGTAGCGTCATTTCGCTTTGAATATCGGCAGTACCGGCACTACCACGAGGGTAGCGAACTGCTACAGGGCAATTAGCCTTATAACCGGTATAAAGCATATGGCGGCACTCGTTAGTATCACTTGGGGCCATAATAACCATGTTTGGAATACAGCGCATAAAGCTTAAGTCGTACGCACCTTGGTGTGTTTCGCCGTCGGCGCCTACAATACCAGCGCGGTCTATAGCAAAAAGCACAGGTAAGTTTTGCAGTGCAACATCATGGATAAGTTGATCATACGCACGTTGTAAAAAGCTCGAGTAAATAGCTACAACGGGTTTTAACCCTTCACAGGCAAAACCGGCGGCCAATGTGACAGCGTGCTGCTCTGCTATGGCTACATCAAAATACTGCTCTGGGTGTTCTTTTGAAAAACGCACCATACCTGAGCCTTCACGCATTGCCGGCGTAATAGCCATTAATTTTTTATCTTGCTCGGCCATATCACACAACCAATCACCAAACACCTTAGAGAAAGTGGCGGCGCCAGGTTTAGATTTAGGTAAGCTTGATGTATTAGGGTCAAACTTTGGCACACCGTGATAGCCAATAGGATCAGCTTCTGCGGGTTTGTAGCCTTTTCCTTTTTGGGTTTTTATATGTAAAAGCTGAGGCCCTTTTAAATTACGCATATTACGCAGTGTATCTACGAGCATATTTACATCGTGGCCATCAATTGGGCCAATGTAATTAAGACCTAGTTCTTCAAAAAAGGTACCTGGAATAACCATTCCTTTTAGGTGCTCTTCTACTTTACTGGCAAGCTCTTTAACAGGAGGCACGCCAGAGAGTAACTTCTTACTGCCTTCGCGAATGTTTGTGTAAAAGCTGCCAGATAAAATACGCGCAAAGTGATTAGTTAACGCTCCGACGTTTTCAGAAATCGACATTTCGTTATCATTTAAAATGATTAACATGTCAGATTTTACATCGCCTAAGTGGTTCATTGCTTCAAATGCCATACCTGCTGTAATGGCGCCATCGCCTATAACGGCAACAGTTTTGCGGCCTTTGCCTTCTTTTTGAGCCGCAATAGACATACCAAGTGCTGCCGAAATAGAGGTACTTGAATGGCCTACGCTAAAGGTATCGTATTGGCTTTCTTCACGAAAAGGGAATGGATGTAATCCGTCTTTTTGACGAATTGTATGCATTAAATCGCGTCGACCGGTTAAAATTTTATGCGGGTACGCTTGATGGCCTACATCCCATACAAGGCGATCTTCTGGTGTGTTATACACATAATGTAGAGCAACGGTAAGCTCAACAGTTCCTAAACCAGACGCTAAATGGCCGCTACTTTGCGAAACAGAGTTGAGTAAATAGTCTCGTAACTCGTTGCTAAACGCAGGGAGTTTATCTTGCGCTATATCGCGTAAGTGGGCTGGTTCGTCAACCAAGTTAAGTAATGGATACTTGCTACTATCAAGTGTCATGGTATTTATTTTATCCTTCGCTAACACCGGTGCTAACTTACTAGTTGTTACCGCTGTTGAGTAATAATGTCAGTGCTAAATGGCAATACGTATATGTAACACTCAATGGTCACGTTTAATCAGGTAGTTTGCCAGCGCCGCTAGAGTAGAGGTATCAGCATCTATTTTGTTTAATGCTTGATGCGCTTGCTCTATTAAATTTTGCGCCATTTGCTTGGCACCTTGCATACCTAATAGGGCCGGATAAGTTGCTTTATTAGCAGCTAAATCAGAGCCTTGCGGCTTACCTAAAGTAAATGTGTCACCTTCAACATCTAAAATGTCGTCGTGCACTTGAAATGCCAGCCCTGTAGCATACCCAAAAACACGTAAGTTTTCTAAGGTTTGTTTGTCTGCTTTTTCGCTACATAATGCACCTAATGTAATGGCACAGTTGATTAAGGCACCCGTTTTTAATCTATGAATTCGTTCAAGCTGTTGTACTGTAATCACTTTATCTGTGGCGGCAATATCTAGCCCTTGCCCGCCGACCATGCCTTCAAGCCCCGATGCTTTAGCCAGTGCGCTGATCATTTTTACTTGTGTTGATGCGCTGCAGGTAAAATTGTGAGTCGAGATAAGCTCAAAGGCCAATGTTTGTAGTGCATCGCCTGCTAAAATTGCATGCGCATCGTCAAACTCTATATGGCAAGTTGGGCGTCCACGGCGAAGGTCGTCATCATCCATGGCTGGTAAATCATCGTGCACCAACGAGTAGCTATGAATACACTCAATAGCAGCAGCAAGAATATCTAAATCTTGCTTATTAGCTCCGAGCATTTCACCACTTGCGTAGACTAAAAAGGGGCGTAAACGCTTGCCACCGTTAAATAAGCCGTACTGCGTAGCTTCTTTTACTGTGTGTGCGGTATCAAGGGGTTGATCAAAGTACTGTTGCAGGGTCTTTACGACATCTTGTTGAGCACATTCTATTTTTTCTTGTATGCTCACGGTTATTCCATATCGTTGTTAAATGAAGTAAGCGCTGCTTTTTCGTCATTACCCATCAAAATAGACACTTTTTGTTCTGCTTGTTGTAACTTACCCGTTGAGGCGTTAGCTAAGGCTATACCACGCTCAAATTGCTTTAACGACTGCTCAAGCGATAAATCACCTTGTTCCATTTCACCGACAATGGTTGATAGTTCTTCGAGTGCTTGTTCAAAACTTAGGTTTTCAGGTTTTTTAGTCGCCATGTTTAATTTCAGCCAGCATGATAAATTTAGGAGCCAATTTTAGGGGGAATGCTAAACTAGGTCAAAGGATGATCGTTGTTTTTTGAGTTATATCAGTTTAAATCGCATTTTTACCATGTATAAGATGCGTATTAGTGCTCACTGTGTACAATAAAATTAATCAGTCGCTAGGCGAGTAGGGTATCTTGATCTAAAATTAGGCCAAACACAGTGTTTTACACTTTTTTCAAAAATGGCTTAAGTATTTCAGTACCTTGCCGATAAGCAGTTAATAATAAAAGTTTGAATAACAAAGTATAATACTTTGGAGGAAATGTGGATTTAGCAACCATAATTGGGATCCTTGGCGCAATTGGTTTAATTGTCATGTCCATGTTTATGAGTAGTAGCGGTGAAATGGGGATGTTTGCCGACGCGCCTTCTAGTGTAATTGTATTTGGTGGCTCACTATTTATTGTGTTATCAAACTTTACCTTGTCGCAGTTTTTGGGCATAGGTAAGGTTGTTGGTAAAGCATTTATGTTTAAAATCGAATCGCCAGAAGAGCTGATTGAAAAAGCAGTTGAACTTGCTGACTCAGCCCGTAAAGGGGGGTTTTTAGCCCTCGAAGAAGCCGAAATACCAAACCCTTTTATGCGCAAAGGTGTAGATATGCTCGTTGATGGCCACGATGCTGATGTAGTTCGTGCCACGCTTCAAAAAGATATTTCTTTAACCACAACTCGTCATGAACTGGGCGCCGGTTTATTTAAGTCACTTGCCGATATAGCCCCTGCAATGGGTATGATAGGAACGTTAATAGGCTTAGTTGCTATGTTATCTAACATGGATGACCCTAAAGCCATTGGCCCCGCAATGGCGGTGGCATTATTAACTACTTTATATGGTGCATTTTTAGCAAATGTAGTGGCTATTCCTATTCAGGTAAAACTTGAGCTTCGTAAAGACGAAGAAGCCATGAATCAGCGTCTAATACTGGATGCTATTTTAGGTATTCAAGATGGTCAAAACCCGAAAGTAATTGAAGGTATATTGAAAAACTACCTTGCTGAGTCTAAACGCAAAGTAGATACCGAGGAGTAACCATGTCTGATCAAGAGTGCAAATGCCCACCCCCAGGTTTGCCTGCTTGGATGGGAACATTTGCCGACTTAATGTCGCTTTTAATGTGCTTTTTTGTACTTTTGCTCGCGTTTTCAGAAATGGATGTACTTAAATTTAAGCAAATAGCAGGCTCGATGAAGTTTGCATTTGGTGTGCAAAACAAAATAGAAGTAAAAGATATCCCTAAAGGGACCTCGGTTATTGCTATGGAATTTACCCCTGGTAAGCCTGAACCTACCCCGATAGAAACCATTCAGCAACAAACCGTTGAAATGACCCAGCAAATGTTAGAATTTCAAGCGGGTGATGAAAGCTCTGCTGGTGGTAGACAAGAGCAACGTGGCGATAAACGTGGTGGCGAGTCACGTAGTACATCGCAGCAGCAATCTTCAGAACAAGCAACTTCAGCCGCCGATCAAGAACAAACTAACGAGTTAGTGAAAAAAATAGCGCAACAGCTCGAAAAACAAATTATCGATGGTGCAATCGAGCTTGAATCTTTAGGGCAGCAAATCATTATTCGTATCCGTGAAAATGGCTCATTTCCCTCTGGCAGTGCTTTTTTACAACCTAAGTTTAAGCCCATAATTCAAGATATTGGTGAGTTATTAAAAGATGTACCTGGAGAAATTACGGTATCGGGTCACACCGATGATTTTCAGGTTTCTAACGAGTTATATATTAATAACTGGGACTTATCGTCAAAGCGTGCTGTAGCAGTCGCAAGCGAATTACAAACGGTACAAGGGTTTGATAAAAACCGCATGATGGTAGTAGGGCGTGCTGATACTCGTCCACTTGTTCCGAATGATTCAAACGAAGATAGACGTAGAAATCGCCGAGTAGAAATATCAATCTTACAAGGTAAAGCTAAAGAGTCAGACCCTATTGATGTACGCTAGGCGAGTAGCTGGCGCTAATTTCTCTAATTAAGTTTCTTTTTAAGGTACTTAATCGCCTAAGTATCTTGGCAAGTTCATTATTTTAGCTTAAAGTACATTTCTTTAACATATGTAATGGTGTTTCTGTGAAAATAATCGATAAATATTGCTATATGCCGGGAAATGGTTCTGGTGGTGACGATGATAAGACTAATGATTAACTATGTTTAGGTGGTTCAATGAGTTATATGCATTTATTGAGCTCAGCTGGGTTTTGTTTTTACTTCCAGCTATAGTTATTTTTTTTCTACGAAAAGATTATTTAGCACTCAGGTTTGTTTGTATCACGAGTGCTTTTTTCTTATTTGGTGCTTTTATATATGAGCCTTTAAAAACGTTTGATAAAGATATTAACATTTACAGGTACGTCATTTGGGCTTTTAATGATATTGCTTGGATGGCATTAATTGCTTATCTAGGCTTAAAAGATAAAGTTTATTTATGGCAATGTGTATTAGGGCAACTTGTGGTTGTAATGGCCCCAACTTTACAGTTGTTCAGAGTTGTAGATCGCCATTTATGGGATTTATCTTATAGTACTTTAATGTATAAAACTCTTTTACCTCTGATTAATATTTCTACTGTAGTAGTATGTTACCTCCCTCTTATTTATATTTTAGTTAAAAACAAAGAAGACCAGATTAGTAGTAAATATAAAACTCCCTCCCCCTAAAATAGCTGTGCTAAACTACTGTTCATATAAACAGTTAATGAGCAACTCCCATGAAACTCTATATCGCAGAAAAGCCATCACTTGGCAGAGCTATTGCTGATGCATTGCCAAAACCACATAAAAAACACGATGGTTATATAGAAGTGGCTAATGGTGACTGTGTATCGTGGTGTATAGGGCACTTACTTGAGCAAGCTGAACCTGATGATTATGATGCGCGTTTTAAAAAGTGGCAATTTGAACACCTTCCCATAGTGCCACAGCAATGGCAGCTCAAGGCAAAAACGAAAACGCGTAAGCAATTAACTATTCTAAAAAAGCTAATTAAGCAGGCATCAGTACTCGTGCATGCGGGGGATCCCGATCGCGAAGGCCAATTGTTGGTTGATGAAGTCATAGAGCAAGCCAAAATAAGTAAAACCAAAAAGCAAAGCATTCAACGTTTACTTATAAGTGATTTAAATTTAGCGGCGGTAAAAAAAGCGCTTACTACTATGCGTTCAAATCGTGAATTTATTCCGCTTAGTGTGTCGGCGCTTGCGCGTTCACGTGCAGATTGGCTATTTGGTATGAACCTTACGCGTGCTTATACGCTGGCGGGGCAAAAAGCAGGCTTTGGCAATGTGTTGTCGGTGGGTCGCGTACAAACCCCAATTTTAGGTTTAGTGGTTAATCGGGATAACGAAATAGCTAACTTTGTGTCAAAACCATTTTATGAAGTGTTGGCGCATTTAATAACTCCTGAGCAGCAAAGCTTTGTGGCCAAGTGGGTACCAAGCAAAGCCTGCGAGCCGTACCAAGATGAAGAGGGCCGCGTTTTAAATAATGCATTAGCCGAAAACGTCGCCTCGCGAATAGCCAATCAACCAGGCGAGGTTACAGCGCTCGAACAAAAACAAAAAAAACAAAGCGCGCCGCTGCCTTATAATTTATCGGCACTGCAAATAGATGCTGCAAAGGCATTTGGTATGGCAGCTCAGCAAGTACTCGATATTTGCCAAATGCTCTATGAGCGTCATAAGTTAATTACTTACCCTCGTTCTGATAATCGTTATTTGCCTAAAGAGCATCATGTAGATGCGCCTGCAATTTTAAAAGCAATTGCAGCTAATGGTGGTCAAAACACTGAGTTTGTGAATGGGGCAGACGCTAAAAAACGCAGCAAATGTTTTAACGATGCAAAAGTGGCTGCACACCATGCAATTGTACCTACCGCTAAACAACTAAAAACAGCGACTTTGGCGACTGATGAAGCAAAAGTATATGAACTTATTAGCAGGCATTACCTAATTCAGTTTTACCCCGATTATATTTATAACGAAACTAAAGTAGAGGTAACAATTGCGGGAGGTTTATTTAAAGCCAATGCAAAGCAAGATGTAAGCTTAGGGTTTAAGGTATTAATGGGCAAAGCCGAGCTAAAAGATGAAGCAACCTTGCCTCATTTAACAAAAGGCATGGCGCTTAACTGCACTAAAGGTGAAGTGGTAGAAAAACACACTACGCCACCGTCTCATTTTACTGATGCAACATTGCTAAGTGCCATGACCGGCATTAGTCGTTATGTAAAAGATTCACAAATTAAAAAAATACTCAAAGAGACCGATGGGTTAGGAACAGAGGCAACCCGCGCAGGCATTATTGAATTATTATTTAGGCGTCGTTTTTTAAAGCGCGAAGGTAAATCAATTAAAGCAACGCAAACAGGCTTGGCACTTATTAGTGTTTTACCAGAGGGCTTAGCTAGCCCCGATTTGACCGCTAAATGGGAGGCGAGCTTAGGCAACATTGCTCAACAAGCAATGAGCTACCAACAATTTTTACAACCACTGCTGGTGGAGCTTGAAGGTTTTGTACAGCAAGCAGCTAGTTGTGATAGCCATGTATTTTCAAAGCTACCTAAAACACCGACTAAAAAGCGCTTTGCTAAGGGTGGTAAAAAAGCAGCATTTAAAAAATCAAATTATAAAAAGAGCTCAGCAATCACTTAATCGCTGAGCTCTCAAATACGCTTATTTTTTATTAAATAACGCGACTGCAGCGTTACTCATGGCTTTTATACCGGTCGGTAATGCTACTTTATAATCTGGCGCAAATTTACTTGAGTGTAATGAAGGAAGTGTTTGGTTACTTTTCATCGCATTTGTATATTGCTGCTGGTTTACTCCACCTAACCAAAATAACGTAATAGGAATGTTTTCATCAGTTCTACCGTACAGTCCAAAATCTTCACCAGCCATAACCGCTTTTGTCTCAAGTACATTAGTTTCGCCAATTGCATCAGCAATAGCACTCCTAACAATATTAGTTTGCTGAGGGTTATTGTAAGTAGATGGAATAGATTCATCTTCATGAACGTGAACAACAGGGTAGTGTGACTCAGTAAGGCCAGCACTTTGAGCAATACCCGCTGTAATACGTTTTATTGCTGCTATTTGCGCCGTCCGTACCTCTGGGTTGTAGCTTCTAAGCGTAAGCTGTAGTTTTACTTCATCGGAAATCACATTATGCTTTGAGCCACCATGAATAGAGCCCACAGTCACAACAGAAGGCTCAAGTGGAGAAAGCTCGCGGCTTGTGATTGTTTGTAATGCTAATACCGTACGCGCCGCAATAACTACAGGGTCTACGGTAGTGTGCGGGTAGGCGCCGTGTCCGCCTTTACCTTTTATAGTTATATCTACTGAATCAACACTTGCCATGGTGTATTCGTTTTTCATTGATACCTTACCCGCAGGCACGCTGGCACTAACATGCAGCGCAATAACATGATCAGGTTTAGCATATTTACTAAATAAGCCTTCACTTAACATGGCTTTTGCTCCACCGCCAACTTCTTCTGCAGGTTGCGCAACCATCATTAACGTTCCTTGCCACTTATTTTTATGGGCAATAAGTTGCTCAGCAGTACCAATAAACGAGCTCATATGTATATCGTGGCCACAGCCATGCATTACACCTACTTTATTCCCATGCCCATTGGTCACTTGTACTTTAGATGCATAAGGTTTACCGGTTTGCTCTGTGATTGGTAGGCCATCGGTATCAGTACGAATCATTATTGTAGGGCCGGTGCCATTTTTATAAATCCCTACCACACCGTAGCCGCCCACATTATCTGTTACGTCAAACCCAAGGTTTGTTAATTGCGATGCTATTTTTTGGCCAGTTTCTTGTTCGTGATATGAAAGCTCTGGAGATTGATGTAAGTCGAGGTAAAACTTTTCAATAGCTGGCATACTCTTAGTTAAATCTAAGTTTAGTGACTTAGCGTAAGTAAGTGGGCTTGCTATCATAAATGCTGCAGCTAGATAGGTGATTTTCATGTTTTCCCTCATTATTTGAAAGTATTTAATACTTGTATTTATTATGTTCGTCTCCATATAAAAACCTAAATAAATGAATATGGCAATTAATTCAATGAGCAACATAGTTAGTATCAACGCACAAAACCTTCAGCAAGTACTCGGTGAAACATCACAACAAAAGTTGGTGCTGCTTAACTTCCACTCGCCACAAAGTCCTGAGTGTATTAGCCAAATGGGTATATTAGAAAATTTAGCTACGCAATATAAAGATCATATTGTAGTGGCTAATCTTGATTGTGACGCAGAACAAGCACTCGCCTCGCAATTAGCGCAGCAGGTTGGCTTGCAAACATTACCTACACTTGTATTGTTAAAAGATTCAGCTCCAGTAGATTTATTGGCGGGTGCGCAAACCGACGCGCAAATTCGCGAAGCCCTGAGTAAGCATTTACCAGCGCAACAGGACCTACTTCTTGAACAAGCAAAACAAGCATTATTAAAGTCGGATCTAAATGCTGCATTTAATTACGCAAAGCAAGCGTATGAAATAGACAGTGCAAACGCACGTATAAAGCTTGTGTTAGCCGATATATGCATTCAAATACACAAATTAGATGATGCTCAAGCACTCATTGATACCATTGACGCCCAAGAGCAAGATGCTTATTTTCATAATATAAAAGCTAAATGCGAAGCGGCTCTAGAAGCTACCGACTCGCCAGAGATAAAAGAAAAGCAATCTCAAGTAGAAAAGTACCCAAATGACTTAGACCTGAAAATAGAGCTAAGCCAATTGCTAAATGATGCAGGACGAAAAGAAGAAGCACTCGAAACACTGTTCAGCGTACTTAAAAAGGATCTTAATTTTAATGAGGCTAAAGCAAGCTTTTTAGCAATTATCGCTTCTCTACCAGATGGAGATGCACTTGCAGCAAAATACAGAAGAAAGCTTTATAGTATTTTGTATTAATACGCGCAGTTAATAAATTAACTTAAAAGCACCTTATAGGTGCTTTTTGCGTTTTATACATCGTTATATTTAAAACAAACTGGCCTTTGTGTATAGGTTTAGTTTGTTTTTTGTACTGCTTTTGGCTCTTTAGAGTGAAAAATGCACGAAAGAGCTTTTATTTATAGTTTTTATTAAAAAACGCTTGCGTAAAAATCCGTTCTCCCTATAATGCGACCCCACTGAGACGGCAGAGCGCAACGCATAGCGAGGCACGAGCTACTCAGTGAGTTGAGTA